>NZ_JBHSHZ010000026.1:0-2872 GCF_042653365.1 Flavobacterium sp. GCM10023249 | reverse complement strand
AAGAAAACAAAAGTGATTCCGTAAGTAGTGGCGAGCGAACGCGGATTAGCCCAAACCAAAGTTGTTACGGCAATTTTGGGGTTGTAGGACCACGACATTTCTTGCGGATTGAATTAGAATTACCTGGAAAGGTAAACCAAAGAGGGTGATAGTCCCGTATAAGTAAGAGAAGATAAGGATAGTGGTATCCTGAGTAGGGCGGGGCACGTGAAACCCTGTCTGAATTTGGCGGGACCATCCGCTAAGGCTAAATACTCCTGAGAGACCGATAGTGAACCAGTACTGTGAAGGAAAGGTGAAAAGAACCGTGAATAACGGAGTGCAATAGATCCTGAAACCATACGCTTACAAGCGGTCGGAGCCCTTTAGTGGGGTGACGGCGTGCCTTTTGCATAATGAGCCTACGAGTTAACGTTGCTGGCAAGGTTAAGTGATTAAGTCACGGATCCGTAGCGAAAGCGAGTCTGAATAGGGCGCTTTAGTCAGTAATGTTAGACGCGAAACCGTGTGATCTACCCATGGGCAGGATGAAGCTGTGGTAACACATAGTGGAGGTCCGAACCGGTTGACGTTGAAAAGTCTTCGGATGACCTGTGGGTAGGGGTGAAAGGCCAATCAAACTCGGAAATAGCTCGTACTCCCCGAAATGCATTTAGGTGCAGCGCTGGATATAAGTTATATAGAGGTAGAGCTACTGATTGGATGCGGGGGCTTCACCGCCTACCAATTCCTGACAAACTCCGAATGCTATATAATGTTTACCAGCAGTGAGGGCTTGGGTGCTAAGGTCCAAGTCCGAGAGGGAAAGAACCCAGACCATCAGCTAAGGTCCCCAAATGTATGCTAAGTTGAAAAAACGCGGTTTGTCTGCATCGACAGCTAGGATGTTGGCTTGGAAGCAGCCATTCATTTAAAGAGTGCGTAACAGCTCACTAGTCGAGCGGACGAGCATGGATAATAATCGGGCATAAGCATACTACCGAAGCTATGGATTTGTAGTAATACAAGTGGTAGGGGAGCATTCTAACATCGCAGAAGGTGTGTCGCGAGGCATGCTGGAGAGGTTAGAAAAGAAAATGTAGGCATAAGTAACGATAATGCGGGCGAGAAACCCGCACACCGAAAAACTAAGGTTTCCGCAGCTATGCTAATCAGCTGCGGGTTAGTCGGGTCCTAAGGCGCACCCGAAAGGGGAAGTCGATGGCCAACGGGTTAATATTCCCGTACTACTTATAATTGTGATGGAGTGACGCAGTGATGAAAGTACCGCGAACTGACGGAATAGTTCGTTAAAGTACCTAACTATAGGCCTGGTAGGCAAATCCGCCAGGACTGGTGAAATACGATAGTACTCGGATTCTTCGGATGATGGGATAGTGTACCTAAGGGCTGCCAAGAAAAACTTCTAAACTTAGATTATAAGTACCCGTACCGTAAACCGACACAGGTAGTTGAGGAGAGAATCCTAAGGTGCTCGAGAGATTCATGGCTAAGGAATTAGGCAAAATAGACCCGTAACTTCGGGAGAAGGGTCGCCCCGAGTAATCGGGGCCGCAGTGAAGAGGTCCAGGCGACTGTTTATCAAAAACACAGGGCTCTGCAAAATCGTAAGATGAAGTATAGGGCCTGACACCTGCCCGGTGCTGGAAGGTTAAGAGGAGATGTTATCTTCGGAGAAGCATTGAATTGAAGCCCCAGTAAACGGCGGCCGTAACTATAACGGTCCTAAGGTAGCGAAATTCCTTGTCGGGTAAGTTCCGACCTGCACGAATGGTGTAACGATCTGGACGCTGTCTCAGCCATGAGCTCGGTGAAATTGTAGTATCGGTGAAGATGCCGATTACCCGCAGTGGGACGAAAAGACCCTGTGCACCTTTACTATAGCTTAGTATTGACCTTGGATAAGTGATGTGTAGGATAGGTGGGAGACTGTGAAATGGCGTCGCCAGGCGTTGTGGAGTCATTGTTGAAATACCACCCTTTGCTTATCTGAGGCCTAACCCCATACTGTGGGGGACATTGCTTGGTGGGTAGTTTGACTGGGGTGGTCGCCTCCAAAAGAGTAACGGAGGCTTCTAAAGGTTCCCTCAGCACGCTTGGTAACCGTGCGTAGAGTGCAATGGCATAAGGGAGCTTGACTGAGAGACATACAGGTCGATCAGGTACGAAAGTAGAGCATAGTGATCCGGTGGTTCCGCATGGAAGGGCCATCGCTCAAAGGATAAAAGGTACGCCGGGGATAACAGGCTGATCTCCCCCAAGAGCTCATATCGACGGGGGGGTTTGGCACCTCGATGTCGGCTCGTCACATCCTGGGGCTGGAGAAGGTCCCAAGGGTTGGGCTGTTCGCCCATTAAAGTGGCACGCGAGCTGGGTTCAGAACGTCGTGAGACAGTTCGGTCTCTATCTACTGTGGGCGTTAGAAATTTGAGTGGATCTGATTCTAGTACGAGAGGACCGAATTGGACTGACCTCTAGTGTATCTGTTGTTCCGCCAGGAGCACCGCAGAGTAGCTACGTCGGGAAGGGATAAGCGCTGAAAGCATATAAGCGCGAAACCCACCACAAGATGAGATTTCTTTTAAGGGTCGTGGAAGATGACCACGTTGATAGGCTATAGATGTAAAGGCAGTAATGTCATAGTCGAGTAGTACTAATAACCCGTAAGCTTATTGTAGCTTCCCCCTCTTATGAGGGGGAGCAGATTCTTTCCAAAAAAATGAATGTTTATCTCAATGTGTTAAGATATTATGTATTGTTAGTCTTAGTAATAAGATTACCCATGCAAAACGACCTTAAGGTGGTTATTGCGGCGGGGCTCACCTCTTCCCATTTCGAACAGAGAAGTTAAGCCCGCCTGCGCAGATGGTAC
>NZ_JBHSHZ010000025.1:0-1664 GCF_042653365.1 Flavobacterium sp. GCM10023249 | reverse complement strand
AGACTCCTACGGGAGGCAGCAGTGAGGAATATTGGTCAATGGGCGCAAGCCTGAACCAGCCATGCCGCGTGCAGGATGACGGTCCTATGGATTGTAAACTGCTTTTGTACAGGAAGAAACACTCCCTCGTGAGGGAACTTGACGGTACTGTAAGAATAAGGATCGGCTAACTCCGTGCCAGCAGCCGCGGTAATACGGAGGATCCAAGCGTTATCCGGAATCATTGGGTTTAAAGGGTCCGTAGGCGGTTTTATAAGTCAGTGGTGAAATCTGGTCGCTCAACGATCAAACGGCCATTGATACTGTAGAACTTGAATTACTTGGAAGTAACTAGAATATGTAGTGTAGCGGTGAAATGCTTAGAGATTACATGGAATACCAATTGCGAAGGCAGGTTACTACGAGTACATTGACGCTGATGGACGAAAGCGTGGGGAGCGAACAGGATTAGATACCCTGGTAGTCCACGCCGTAAACGATGGATACTAGCTGTTTGGAGCAATCTGAGTGGCTAAGCGAAAGTGATAAGTATCCCACCTGGGGAGTACGCTCGCAAGAGTGAAACTCAAAGGAATTGACGGGGGCCCGCACAAGCGGAGGAGCATGTGGTTTAATTCGATGATACGCGAGGAACCTTACCAAGGCTTAAATGGGAGACGACAGATTTAGAAATAGATCTTTCTTCGGACGTCTTTCAAGGTGCTGCATGGTTGTCGTCAGCTCGTGCCGTGAGGTGTCAGGTTAAGTCCTATAACGAGCGCAACCCCTGTTGTTAGTTGCCAGCGAGTCATGTCGGGAACTCTAGCAAGACTGCCAGTGCAAACTGTGAGGAAGGTGGGGATGACGTCAAATCATCACGGCCCTTACGCCTTGGGCTACACACGTGCTACAATGGACGGTACAGAGAGCAGCCACTACGCAAGTAGGAGCGAATCTATAAAACCGTTCTCAGTTCGGATCGGAGTCTGCAACTCGACTCCGTGAAGCTGGATTCGCTAGTAATCGCAGATCAGCCATGCTGCGGTGAATACGTTCCCGGGCCTTGTACACACCGCCCGTCAAGCCATGGAAGCTGGGGGTACCTGAAGTCGGTGACCGCAAGGAGCTGCCTAGGGTAAAACTGGTAACTAGGGCTAAGTCGTAACAAGGTAGCCGTACCGGAAGGTGCGGCTGGAACACCTCCTTTCTAGAGACGATAAAAGGTGATAGGAATGATGATTAGGATTTTTTTTACTCTTGCTGTTAATTCAAAGAAATAAGGCTTAAAATACAGAGTCTCGTAGCTCAGCTGGTTAGAGTACTACACTGATAATGTAGGGGTCGGCAGTTCGAGTCTGCCCGGGACTACTTTTTAAAGCTTAAAGGAAATTCTAGGGGTTGAGAGGTTATGATACTCATAACTCATAACTAATAACTCATCACTAAGATTGGGGGATTAGCTCAGCTGGCTAGAGCGCCTGCCTTGCACGCAGGAGGTCATCGGTTCGACTCCGATATTCTCCACAGGTCCTAACGGACAAAAGTTCATTGACATATTGAGATAAAAATACATTTAAAAAGTAGAAAGAACACGTTTTGGTTAGTAATAATCAAAGCAAAAAGAATACAATAAGCAAAATAAGGGCGTATGGGGGATGCCTAGGCTCTCAGAGGCGATGAAGGAC
>NZ_JBHSHZ010000024.1:0-508 GCF_042653365.1 Flavobacterium sp. GCM10023249 | reverse complement strand
TTCTTTACTCAAAACATTGGGAAGTTTCTTTTCGCGTTTCGGACGATGAATCAAATCAGGATGGATCGCTTTTTCATTTACAATCCTAAAAAATAACTTAATCGCATTAACAATCTGGTTTTGATAAGATGACGAAAGCCGGTGCTTTATGATATAATCGTTGTTGTAGCGTATAACATCCTCATTCGTGATGTCTTTTACCGGCTTTTCCCTGTAGAATACCAAAAATGATTGCAACGCATCACAATAGGATTTTATGGTATTCTGACTGTATCGCTTCGATTTTAAATGTCTGGAAAAATTTTCAATCGCTAAAATACCTTCTTCAGAAGGCATAGACTCTTGTATTGTTTTTAATTTAAATCGGATTCTGTTGGCTTCAGTATCGGGAACATGCCATAACTGTAGGGTTTGGCTCCATTTTGAACCTTCAAATTGCTTGATTCGGGCAATCAGTTCTTTGTTTTTCTCAAAAATAACAGCAATCCGGATTTCTCCGTGGTGTCGT
>NZ_JBHSHZ010000023.1:0-633 GCF_042653365.1 Flavobacterium sp. GCM10023249 | reverse complement strand
TGGGCAGGAAAGAGAATTAAAACTTTGGGTTGGATACTCTAAAAATCAAATGCAATGCCTTCAAATGATCCGGTTATTGGATACCTATACAAAACAAGGGACTGCGATCAAGAATAAAATTCAAGCCGAGGGAACATTAGGAAATCCTTCTAAAATAGTGATAAGTTCCCTTAAACGAAGCCTTAAAAACTTGCAGAAAGAATCACTTGCTATTGAAGCTGTTCTTTTGGAAATGGTCAAAAGTGAACATCAGGAAATACTAACCAAACTGGAAAGTATTCCTGGAGTGGGTCGTAAAACTGCCATGATGCTTATCGTGTTGACTGACGGTTTCAATCGTTTTGAAAGTAGTTCCCAGCTTTGTTCCTTTTGCGGGCTCACACCCGTCATAAGGCAATCAGGAAGCAGTGTTAAAGGAAGGACAAGAATCAGTAAAATAGGAAATGCTAAATTAAGGAATCTGCTGTTTATGTGCAGCTTTACAGCCTGTAAATGCAACAAGGGATGCCAAGCTATTTACGAACGAATAACAAACAAAGGGAAAAGCAAGAAACTTGCATTGATAGCCGTATGCAATAAACTTTTAAAACAGGCTTTTGCTATTGCAAAATCAGGAGTGGAATACAATGAAAA
>NZ_JBHSHZ010000022.1:0-55401 GCF_042653365.1 Flavobacterium sp. GCM10023249 | reverse complement strand
TTTGCAGGACAAGACGATGCGTGTTCAGCCAATTACACGATCACCAGAAACTGGTCGGTAACCGATTGTGCCGGTAACAACGAGCAACACACACAAATCGTAACTGTTGAGGATACTACAAAACCCGTATTCAACGGTCAACTTCCTGGCGATGTAACGGTACAATGTGATAACGTTCCGGCTCCAGCTGTATTGACTGCTTCCGATAATTGTGACAACAATGTACAAGTCGTATACTCTGAAACTTTCGCAGGACAAGACGATGCGTGTTCAGCCAATTACACTATCACCAGAAACTGGTCGGTAACCGATTGTGCCGGTAACAACGAGCAACACACTCAAATCGTTACTGTTCAAGATACTACAAAACCAGTATTCAATGGTCAACTTCCTGGCGATGTAACGGTACAATGTGATAATGTTCCGGCTCCAGCTGTATTGACTGCTTCCGATAATTGTGACAACAGTGTACAAATTGTGTACAATGAAGAAAGACGTAACAACGAAGGAAATTGTTTATCTAACTATACATTAATTAGAACATGGTCAGCTACGGATTGTGCTGGAAATGCAATTTCACATTCGCAAACGATTCAAGTTCAAGACACAATTGCACCAATTCCAAATGTGGAAATTCCGCCTGTACTTAACGTGAATTGTGGAGCTATACCTCCTGTTCCAGAAATTATATTCAATGACAATTGCTCAACCAATGTTTCTGTAGTTTATACAGAAGCAACAACTGATCAAAGTGAATATGGTTACGTTATTATACGAAATTGGGTTGCAACAGATCAATGTGGAAACAGAGCTGAGTTCAATCAAGTAATTAACGTAACAATTGACCAACCGTTCTCCTATGTTACCGGTTCAGTTTGTAATGGTGATGCTCCTATCGATTTATTCACTTTCTTACCTCAAGGAACCGAAACAACAGGTGTTTGGGTAGATGTTAATAATACCGGTGGTTTAACTGGCAGCATTCTTAATCCAGCAGGAATTAACGCAGGTTTCTATGTTTACAGATACACAATTTCAGATGGGCCATGTCCTAGAATCATAGAAGTATACATGACAATTGACGATGATTGTGAGGTATTACCATGTACAATCAACGATTTGAAAATCTCTAAAGTGGTAACTCCTGGAGATGACGGTCACAATGATTACTTCAGAATAACTGGACTTGAGACATGTGGTTTCACATATGATGTCAAAATTTTCAATCGTTGGGGTGCTTTACTCTATGAAAATCGTAATTATCAAAATGATTGGAGTGGAATTGCGAATCAAGCTATTTCTAGCAGCAATTTGCCTGCAGGTACTTACTATTATGTGGTTAACATTGTGAATAGCGGATTTGACATATTCAATGGATATTTTTATTTAGGAACCAAAAACTAATCACCATATGAAACGTATAGTAATAACCTTAGTAATAGGTGTAGTAACGTTCTGTGCCAATGCACAACAAACACCACAATTTACCCAATATATGTACAATACGATTTCTGTTAATCCAGGATATGCAGGAAGCCGTGAAGCTTTAACCATTGTAGGACTACACAGAAGTCAATGGGTAGGTATGGACGGAGGTCCAACCACACAAACGTTCTCTATTCATTCTCCATTGAGAAATGAAAAAGTAGGTGTCGGGTTTTCATTTATAAATGATAAACTGGGCTATGAAAATTTCAATTATTTGTATGCCGATTTCTCGTATACTATTAACCTTTCGCAAGAAACCAAAATGGCTTTTGGGGTAAAAGGAGGATTTAGTTATTATAGTATTGACGAAGCACTATTCAATGATCCAGACGTTTATAACGATCCTTATTTTCAGGAAAAACTAAATCGATGGACACCTAATATCGGAGCTGGAATCTATGTTCATCAACCAAGATGGTATATCGGTGTTTCATCGCCAAAACTTATCGAAAACGATTACAACAAATTAGGAAGTTATGTTTCTTTTGAACAAATACACTTTTACACTATAGCCGGGTATGTTTTTGACTTGAATGACAGTGGAAGTGTTAAAATGCGTCCGACAGGACTGGTGAAACTTACAAAAGGTTCACCAGCCTCTTACGACGCGACGCTTTCCTTCTTATTCAACGATAAACTCTGGATAGGTGGTTCGTACCGATTTGAAGATTCTGCAGGAGCTTTGGTTAGTTTCCAATTATCTAAACAATTGACAATTGGATATGCCTATGATTATCCGATGTCTGATTTGAAGCCATATACTTCGGGGTCACATGAAATCATGTTAATGTTTGACTTCAAATTTGATAAGTCAAAATACAAATCACCTCGTTATTTCTAACCTAATAGACTGAATTATGAAAAAAGTTATACAAATATTCGTAGTCGTTCTACTTTTAGGATGTATCCCTTCAGCTTCAGCTCAATTTGGGAAACAGAAAAAAGCAGATGCCCTCTATAACAGTTTTTCTTACGTAAAAGCGATAGATGTTTACAAAGAGATGTTAGCTAACAATTACAACGCTGAGTATGCTAAAAGACGATTGGGCGATTGTTATTCTATGCTTCGTGATCCGCAAAATGCTACTTTGTATTATTCCGATGCTGTGAAACAACCCAATATTGATCCTGAATATTATTTAAAACATGCTTTAGCCTTACGAGCTTTGAAAAAATATGATGAATCTGAAGTGTGGCTAAATAAATACAAAGAAACCGGTGTAGTCGATTCGAGAACGCAACGTATCATAGAAGACAAAAATTTTATCACCAATATCTACGGTCTTAAACAACAGTATTTTTCTAAACCGGTAACTTTTAACTCGGAATTGAGTGATTTTGGCGCTGTTGAAAAAAATGGTGTCGTAACTTTTGCTTCCAGTAGAGACAAAGGCGTTGGAATTAAACGGACCTATTCTTGGAACCAACAACCCTTCCTTGATTTGTTTACCACAAAGAAAGAGGGTGAAAAATATCTTGATCCCAAAAAAGTAGAAGGTGATGTGAATACACGTTTTCACGAAGGACAGGTTTCAGTATCCAAAGATGGTAAGACCATGTATTTTACCCGCAATAATTTTAATGAAGGTAAAAAAGCAACAGATGCAGGTGGCACTAATAATCTAAAAATATACAAAGCTACTTTAAACGACCAAGGTAAATGGACCAATATTAAAGAATTACCTTTCAACTCCAATAATTATTCTGTTGGACATCCTAGCTTGTCAGCCGATGGTACAACCTTGTACTTTGCTTCCGATATGCCGGGAGGAAAAGGAAAATCCGACCTCTATAAAGTGAGTGTAAACGGCGATAACTTTGGTACCCCGGTTAATTTGGGAGACAAAATTAATACCGAAGGAAATGAGTTGTTCCCTTTTGTTCATAATGACGGAAACTTATTTTTCTCTTCTGATGGTTTACAAGGATTGGGACAATTGGATATTTTTACCACTGTGAATGACCAGGAGGGTACTATTCAAGAAATTATCAACCTTGGGGTACCTGTTAATTCTCCTATGGATGATTTCTCGTTTTTCTTGAATGAAAGCGGTGAAACAGGATTCATCTCTTCCAACCGTGAAGGTGGTATTGGGGATGATGACATCTACGGCTTTGATAAAGTGCCTTTGTTTTATATCAAAGGAACTGTTACCGATGCCATTAATAAGCAACCTATAAAAGATGCTAAAATTGTTATTAAAGACAAAGACGGTAACCAAATTGCCGATTTAGTTACAGACGATAAAGGCGAATACAGCATCAATGTAGATAGAGAAACCACGTACACTGTTGAGGCATCACATCCGAAATACCAGCCGGAGCCTTCTAAAATCGCAGACACCCACAACTCAAAGGGCAAGACTTTCGTTGTGGTTGACTTCGAATTGGACCCCGTGCCGGATGTTGATGTTCTTGCCGGTGTGAATATTGAAAACATTTATTTTGATTTTGACAAGTATAGTATACGTCAGGATGCGAAAACCGAATTGAACAAAGTAGCCGATTTAATGTTACTGACTTATCCACAAATGGCTATTGAAATAGGTTCCCATACGGACAGCCGTGGTAGTTTCAAATACAATGAAGCGCTGGGTATCCGAAGAGCAAATTCAACTCATGATTACTTAGTATCTAGAGGAGTTGATCCGAAGCGAATAAAAAAATATGAAGGTTTTGGTGAATACAATTTAGTGAATGATTGTAAAGATGGTGTCGATTGTACGGAAGATGCACACCAATTGAACAGACGTTCCGTGTTCACTGTATTGAAAATGCAATAAATTTCATACGCTTATTGCATTGAAAACCTTTCAACTACTCTTGGTTGAAAGGTTTTCTTTTTTATGAGCGGTTATAATTTGAACAATCATTTTGTGTAGTACAGAAGGCTCAAAGGGTTTAATCATTACCCCGTTCATTCCTGAGTTAATGATATCCTCATTGATTTCCTGTTTGTCAAAAGCGGTTAAAGCAATCACAGGAACATCTATTTGCTGCGACCGAATTAGTTTAGTGGTTTCAAAACCATTCATTTGAGGCATATTGATATCCATTAAGACCACATCAAATGCATGCTGTTGCAATTGTGCAATCGCTTCTGCCCCACTTTCGACAATAACGGTTTCAAATCCGAAATTGCTTAGAATTCTTTCGGTAACGACTTGATTGATTTTGTTGTCTTCTACTAACAACACCTTCATCCCATTATTTTGGGCGCTGTGTAATGTATCTACCACCCCAGGGAAAGCATCCGGTGAGAACTGCGCATCGTAATCAAACTTCAAAGTGAAAGCTATTTTAGTTCCTATGTTTTCTTCGCTTTCCAAATTGATTTCACCTCCAAATAACTCCACTAATTTTTTTACGATAGGTAAACCTAAACCAGTTCCCTGATAATCGTCCTCTCTACGTTCAATCTGAACAAACTCTTCAAATATTTTATCGTGATCTTCCTTTGAAATTCCGATACCATTATCAATCACTTCGAATTGTAGACGACAGGTTGTAGAATCTTTTTCCAGTGCATTTACCACAACCTCAACCTTACCATTCTCTGTAAATTTAAGAGAGTTGCTAATTAAATTCATGAAAATTTGTGACAACCTTATCTTATCACTGATGATATATTGCGGTACCGAATCATCAATCGTAACCACTATTTCATTACGATTTTTCTGTGCTATCACCTGTAAGCTGTTTTTGATAGAATCCAATTCATAGCGTAAATCGAAAGGTAGATTCTCCAGGATGATTTTCTTTTCCGTAATCTTATTCATTTGCAGAATATCGTTCACCAAAGACAAGAGGTATTTTGCTGAAAACTTTAACGAACTCAAGTATTTGCTTTTGTTCAGTTCAGGATATTCTTCCGAAATGATATCGGTTATACCGATAACACCATACAAAGGCGTTCGTAATTCATGAGTTATGGTAGTGACAAACTGCGATTTCAATTGGTTGACTTCTTCGGCTTTATTTTTTGCCTCTTCCAATTCATGATTGGCTTGTTCCAATTCACGGTAATTCTTCTTACGCAATTTATTATTTCGGAATAAATTAAAGGCGAAAGCAATCAATATGGTGATACTTACCAAACATAAAATAATTATAATCCAGGTTTGTTGCAAACTTTTCTCTTTACGAAGCTTCTCACCTTCTATAAAATCGATTTGTCTTTTGTATTCGTCAATTTCCAATTTATTTTCATAAGCTCTTACCTTTTCGGTACGATCTGCATTGTAAATTTCTTCTTTGAGTTTATTATTCAAATCCAGGTAATGATATGCCTTTTGGTAGTTTTTATTCTTCAAATAGTGTAGTGAAAAATCACTGTATACCTCAGCCAAATAGGAATCCAGTAAATTGGTCTTTTCATGTTCTCCAAAAGAAATTGCTTTATGGAAACTGGCTTCCGCTTCTTGGTTTTTACCTTTGGCACTTAAATACGAACCCAACTGAGAATAATAGGTAATTCGGGCTTCTACTTCATTGTGTTGTCCCAAATTTCGTTCTGCTTTTTGTAAAAAGGGTAAACCTTCATCATACAAATCCTCAGAAAAATAAGCACCCGCTATGTTCAAAGAGTTGTAAGTAATCTGTATAGGATCTTTGGTTTTCTCGGTGTAGATTAATCCTTTTTTATAATATTCTATTCCCTTTTCAAAGTCATTTTCATAGTACGAATAAAGCGCACCAAGATTATTGTACACCCAATCTTTTATGGTATCATTAGTGGTTAGATTGGCATATTGAAGCGATTTATTGTAATACATTTTGGCTTTCTTGGTATCTAGAAATTCAAGAAAGTTAGAGCCGATAACATTGTAGGATTTAGCGATTAGTAAGTTATCATTGATAGCATAGGAATCCTTTAATGCTTCTTCTGCGATGCGTAATGATTTTTCGCAATCCAGATCCGATAGCGCATTACGTGCATTGGAGATTTTGGTTTGAATTTCTTTTTTAGACGGAGTCTTGTCTTGAGAATAGGCGGTTCCCAAAACAAACAAAGACACAAGAATATAAAAAGGTAGTGTTTTAATCATAGATTGTCTTTCTATACCTCTTCAAAAGAGACATAATTGTAAAACAAAGCCATTTAATTTGGCTAAATGTACTAATTTCCAAACAAATACTAATAAAAAAACTCCGCTAAAAGCGGAGTTTAAATGAATTAGCGTACTAATTTTTTATATTTCAGTTTGGTTGGAGCAGTATCACCCAAACGTTTTTTACGATTTTCTTCGTATTCTGAGAATCCACCTTCAAAGAAATACACTTGTGAATCTCCTTCAAAAGCAAGGATATGCGTACAGATACGGTCAAGGAACCAACGGTCGTGCGAGATTACTACGGCACATCCTGCGAAGTTTTCCAAACCTTCTTCCAAAGCACGAAGTGTGTTGATGTCCAAATCATTCGTAGGCTCATCCAGTAACAATACGTTACCTTCTTCTCTAAGCGTCATGGCCAAGTGCAGACGGTTACGTTCACCCCCAGAAAGCGTGTTTACTTTCTTGTTTTGGTCACTTCCTCCGAAATTGAAACGAGACAAGTAGGCTCTAGAGTTTACTTGACGGCCACCCATCATAATCAATTCCTGACCTTCACAGAAATTTTCCCAGATGGATTTTTCAGGATCGATGTTAGAGTGAGACTGATCCACATAGGCAATCTTAACTGTTTCACCCGTACTGAATTCGCCACTGTCCGGTTGTAATTCATTCATGATCATTTTGAAAATGGTTGTTTTACCGGCACCGTTCGGACCGATGATACCCACGATACCTGCCTGAGGCAACGTAAATTCAAGATTATCATATAATAATTTATCTCCGAAAGCTTTTGCTACATTGTGTGCATTGATTACGTTCGTACCTAAACGTGGACCATTCGGGATGTAGATTTCCAATTTCTCGTCTAGTTCTTTTTGATCTTCGTTCAATAAACGGTCGTAGTTTTGTAGACGTGCTTTTTGTTTCGTCTGACGGCCTTTCGCTCCCTGACGTACCCAATCCAACTCACGTTCTAATGTTTTACGGCGTTTTGAAGCCACTTTCTCCTCTTGCTCCATACGTTTCGACTTTTGGTCTAACCAAGACGAGTAGTTTCCTTTCCAAGGAATACCTTCACCTCTATCTAATTCTAAGATCCAACCGGCAACATTGTCTAAGAAATAACGGTCGTGCGTTACAGCGATGATAGTTCCTTTGTATTGTTGCAAGTGTTGTTCTAACCAGTGAACAGATTCCGCATCTAAGTGGTTGGTAGGCTCATCCAGTAACAATACATCCGGCTCTTGTAATAATAAGCGGCATAAAGCAACACGACGGCGTTCTCCACCTGATAATACCTTAATTGGCGTATCGGCATCAGGACAACGTAAAGCGTCCATTGCGATTTCCAGTTTGGTGTCCAATTCCCATGCACCGCAAGCATCGATTTTATCTTGTAATTCAGCCTGACGATCCATCAATTTTTGCATCTTATCGGCATCTTCGTATACTTCCGGAAGACCGAATTGATCGTTGATGGTATTGAATTCTTCCAATAAAGCTACTGCTTCAGCAGCACCTTCACGAACAATTTCGATAACGGTTTTATTGTCGTCCAATTGTGGTTCCTGCTCTAAATACCCTACAGTGTATCCAGGAGCGAACACTACATCCCCTTGGTAGTTTTTATCTACACCAGCGATGATTTTCAATAGAGAGGATTTACCTGAACCGTTTAAACCTAAGATACCAATTTTAGCACCGTAGAAGAAACTCAGATAGATATCCTTTAATACTTGTTTGTTTGTTGATGAATAAGTCTTGCTTACTCTCGACATGGAAAAGATTACTTTCTTATCGTCAGACATAGTAATGGATTTGTTTATTTATTATTCGTTTTTATTACAAAGGTTACAAATATAAGAATTTGAGAGTAATTAGTGAAGAGTAATTGGCTTTTAGTCCTTAGTAATTAGTGAAGAGTCCTTAGTCCTTAGTCTTCAGCAAAGAGTAGCCCAATGATTGTAAATTTTGATGGGTAGTATCTATTATCCAGTTATTATAAATTAAAAAGGTTGTTACGCCATATACACGCCATATACACGCTATATATACGCCATATATACGCCATATATCCCACTTTGGATAAGATGAAATAGTATACTGTGAAGAAGTAAATCTTACTTTTGCTCCATTATAAAAAGTACATTATTAAAGTGTGCTTTCGAAATCGTTTAAAGCTGTGATAAATTCTTCCATATCGAGTTTCCAAGCCTTTGAGTTGATTTTAGAAAAATACAATTCAATATGGGTATAACTACCATTATGCCAAACATTACAACTCGAGATATCATTTATATTGCGGTTATAAAGACCTAACCAATTGGCTATCGAAAAATACAAATCTATTTTTTGGGTTACGTCCCTTTTATATATTTGCCAATGAATACCTTCGTCAGTATGATTTAGTTCATTGCTAGGAAACTCCATAATTTCACCGGAATCAGGATCTAAAAATTGAAATCTATTCCTGTTACTTTTTAAATTATCGCACAATTGGTTTAATCTTTCTAAAGACATTTTTACTTATCGTTTTATCATTTATCCTCTATATCATCAAAATAACTGAGCCAAAGGCCGGAAGGCAATTCATTCCTTAATCGATAGAATTCCATTCTTTCATTGTAGTTAAAAATATCGTGAAAAATCAATGCTATCATCAACACTTTTTTCGACTTCTCATCCTCTTTGAAGTAATTAAAAATGGACGAGATTGCTTCGTGATTTAGAAAACAAAAACGAATTATAAATTGCGTTATGATAAAACTACTCTCATAAATTTTTTCTACATCAAAATTGTCTTTTTGGGACTGGGGTAAATCAGCGCTATATTTATCCAGATCAATGACGTTTTTTGTAGGCGTAATAGTTAACTTATCGGGCTTATTCATCTCATTAAGGCTACTGTCCCAATAGTCGGCCAACAGATAAAATTCCAGTGCTTCTTTTACTTCCTTTATATCCTTATCCGTTATTCCTTTTTCCTCCCTTTCCACAGCAGCCATTGTCAAAGCTTCCAATAAAAAATCAAAAGCCATCCGTACCTCAGTTTCATTGAATTCAGAAGAGAACAAACCCATCAATTCTTTATCAGAAAAAACAACTGTCAGCCATTCGGACAAATTAATTTCCTTATAAAATAAGCTGATATTGTTTCCGTCTCTTTTAAATAAAAGATCTGATTTTTCTTCCCAGGAATTCAATAACGCCAATTCTTGAATGATACGGTTGTTGACCACTACCCGTCTGTCCTTTGAGATGTTGCAAAACATCATACACTTAAACAACTCGATTGAAATCCTCTGAATCAAAGGATTTTTAACCGCATTGCCATCAAGAAAGATCAGGAACGTATAGTTTATTTCGTAAAAAATTGCCTCAATATCCTCTTTTCCAATCTTAGTCTTCCGATGCAAAAAAGCTACTATTTTTTCATTTTGCAGCCATTCGAAAATGTCGAAGAAAACAGTTTCGGTTGGAAATACAACCTCTTTATTATGGAGTATATACTTTTCATTTCTGATGAATCTCTCCTCTGCGTTTTTCAAATAAAATTCTACTGCTTTATTATTAATCATGTTCCTCTTCTTCAATTAGCCTAGTGCTTAATCTTAAACACAACGCCCTCTGTTGTTTACAAATATAGTGCTTTAGCAAGCAATCCTTAAACTATGTTCATTGCTTTTCGTTTTACATTTTTTACTCTTTACTCTTCATTTTTATCCATTAGTATTTGGGAACAGAGATTACCGTTAGTCATTTTGAATGAGCATAGCCACAATAAATAACAACACCCCCTTTAATGACTATCGACTAAATTCCGGCAAGGTATTTGTTTACGAATTTACTTACAAATTGATTATTGATTAAAACAGTATACTTATGGCCAATCAAAAAGGGTTAATCGCATTAGACGGGACATTGGAAGGCATTAATTTTTATATCCGCAAAGGAAAACCGGTGGCGCGGAAAGCAGGAGGAGGATTTACATCCAAGTCAATAAAAACCAATCCATCTATGGTGCGTGTAAGGGAAAACGGGAGTGAATTTGGGCATTGTTCCAAAGTAAAAAAACAGTTGCGGTTGGCCTTACTTCCTTTTATGGGATTGCATCACGACAGCAGTTTTCATGGCAGAATGATGCGCATGCTCCAGGAAGTGAAGAATTGTGATTCCGTATCGAAGCGTGGGCAACGTACAGTGCATGAAGGATTGCAAACCGCTATGGGTTCTAAACTATTTGCCGATTTTGCCTTTACTGATGGCAACACCGTCAAGAATACCCTACAGTGTGACTGTCGCTACACCCCTACTGATCATACACTCACGCTTGACCGGTTTGACATTAGTAAAGTAGCCTTTCCTTCGGCTTCGACCCATGTAGAAATACGTTTTGGTGTCTTGGCATTTGATTTTACGAATCTGACCTTTACCCTACACGAGAGTTTGCCTTGGGTTGTATCAAGACACCATTCGGCAATCCGCAATTCGTTGGTTCCTACAAGCGTTCCTGATCACAACACTACCCTATTTGTATTTTGTGGGATTCGTTTTTATCAGGAAATAAATGATGTGCCGTATATTTTAAAAGGAGACAATACCTTACATCTCAACTGCTTGGAAGTTTATCCATAACAACAAAAGCCACTTCATTTCACTCGGCTCGCAACCAAAATAAAAAAAAGTTTCGCGTTGACGCAACCTTTAAAAAAAAGAAAGACTATAGGGTATATACAATACTAAAAGCCAACCTATGAAAAAATTATTTCTTTTGGTAACAGGATTACTGATTGTTTCTTGTTCCAACGACGACGAAGCCACTTCTGCTCAAAACAACCAATTGAGCTCGATTACTGCGCTATCACATGATGAGCAAAGCGGTACCACTTATGAAAAAAAATTAAGCTTCTACAAGGGCAAACTAATGAATAGTCAGGATAGCTATGGATTTCGTGAAGACTATAGTTATCAGAACAATTTAGTTTCAAAAATCAGCAACTCCATATCCACTAGGTTGACCTCAAAAATAGCGTATACCTACGACAGTAAAGGACGTATAATAACATTAAGTAAAACCTTTATTACGGAGGATCAAGAAAGAGTAAATCTTTACTATTTTACTTATACCGGCAGCAAAATACTTGTTCGTTTCGGCACACCAGAAGCAAGAATACTTACAGAACTAACGGTTGATGCCAACAACAACATAACAAGTGAGCGCTATTTCGATGAAAATGGGATAATTGATCACGAATGCACGTTTGTTTACACCAATGGTAATTTGACCTCGTATACCGACAATAGTTTAGCAGCTACGCCCATCACTAGAAACTATACCTATACCACCTTACTCAACAATTCCAATTACCATCAATTCCTATATGGGAAAGAGTGGAAAATGAATTATTCGTTACACAATTATGTTTCCGGGAAGAGCATGGCCTACACTATGGAAGCCGTCTCTAAAAATTTACCTTCAGGTTTTACCCAAGACAACAATGGCATCCGAGTTCATGAAGCAACAATAGAGTATGTGTTAAACAATCAAAATCGAATTGTAAAGGAGAATCGATTGATCCAGACTCCCAATAATCTACCACTAAAAGAAGAATTCAATTATAACTACCAATAGCGTGAAATTCGCCCTCTTTTTTATAACCTAGTGGTATCGGTAATGAAATTAGAGGATCGTGGAATTACACCAATAAAAAAAAAGGAACCTATAAGGTTCCTTTTTTACTAGAAGTATCATTTCTTTATACTCTTCCTTTTAATGAACTGAATACCCATGCATTCGCTAAGAAACCTACTCCAACGGCACTAAATCCCCATCCGGCAACATCAGCATATCTGTAAACACCAAGTCCTATTAGTAATAATCCCATTACTATCATGATTAATGTTGCCCAGCCTAACACAGTGTTTTTATTCATTCCTACACTCATAATAAATCTATTTGGTTTGTAAAATTGGTCAACAAATATCGGAATTTATATTCTTTTTCTAAAATTTAATGTCTCACAAAATCAGTAATCGTTGTGATACTTTTGTATTTATTTGCCTTTTCCTGAGAATTTCCATCCTAAATAGGCCATTGGAATATAAGCCAATAAGATGTCCAATAGACAGAACCAAACCGGCGCATTGGGAAGAATAAATACCATAGAAATACCTCCAATCATGAAGAAGCCACCTACAATAAGAGCTAACGTAAAATGTTTGGAAGCACTAAATTTTGCGGCGATAAAGGCACCTATTAATGATCCAATAGCATGTGCTACAAAAGGAATCATAAAATGTTTGAACCCGAGTAAATGAATACCCGTTTTAAGACTTTCAGCATTGGTAGGATCTACACCGGAAGGATATCGTACAACTGATGATCCGTATACAATTATTTTCATATTAATGATAATTCCGATTATCAAACCGAGAATAACCACGATACTATTTCTTAGAATTTTCATAGCATTAGATGTAAGTTAAAGTACTTTATTCGAAAACAAACCATAAAGATACGAAGTAATATAAAGTAAAAATGGTGCGGCATATAAGAACCCATAGCCATGGTATTCGCTAATCAAAACAAAACTCCATAGTATCCATATCCCTGCGGAAGTCAGTCCCGTTAGTATTGAAAAACTTCTTTTATTTCCTAGTAGTAAAAGAAAGCTAATTAGTGCGAAGAAAATACAAACCACAAATAAAAAGTGAGTGATACCTCGAGTTATACCTTGGTAGCAAGAGCCGCCACTATGATCGTTCAAAATAACATCCGGCATTGCAAACCAGTGTAAAAGCATTGCAACGATAAGAAAAACCAACCAGTACCACTTCTTCAACTTCATTACCTCTTAATTAAAAATTTTGACCAACATTTCTTTCAGCAAGTCCGATTGCTGCAGGTTATTGGCCCCAACCCCTTTACTTTTCAAGTCGATATCTTTTAAAGTCGCTACGATACCACTTACTTTTTTCATGGGAAAATTGCGGGCAGCCAATTCATAGTCTTTGACAAAATAAGGATTGACCCTTAAGGCAGAAGCTACATTTTTAGGATTCTTGTCTTTTAAACCGTGGTATTGGAGCAATTGCGAAAAGAAACTAAAAACAAGGCCTACCGTAAGTACTAGCGGGTTATCTTTAGGGTTTTGGGCAAAATAGTCGGCAATTTGGTACGCTTTTAGTTGATTGCGTTCCCCGATAGCCTTTCGGAATTCGAACGGGTTGAAATCTTTACTAAAGCCAATATTTTCTTCGATAATCGCCGGGGTGATAACTTCCCCAGGTTTTAGGATGATGGTCAGTTTATCTATTTCATTGGCAATACGGCTCAAGTCAGTACCTAAGAAATCCACGAACATGGCGGCCGCTTTTGGTTCTATAGATAATTTCTTTCCAGCCAGAACACGTTTAAGCCAATCGGCTACCTGGTTTTCGTATAACTTTTTACTTTCGAATACCAGTCCGTTTTTCTCTAGCACCTTGGTAACCTTTTTACGTTTGTCGAGTGTTTTGTATTTATAACAGATGACCAAAACCGTTGTGTCCTGTGGATTTTCGGCATAAGATTCTAACTTGTCAATAGTTCGTGACAATTCTTGCGCTTCTTTGACAATTACCACTTGACGATCGGCCATCATAGGATACCGTTTTGCATTCCCAACAATATCTTCTATCGTTACATCGCGACCGTACAAAACCGTTTGATTGAAATCACGTTCATGTTCCTGTAGTATATTCTGTTCGAAGTATTCTGCGAGCTTATCTATATAGTATGGTTCTTCTCCCATTAAGAAATAAATGGGTTTGATATTTCCGGCTTGAATGTCTTTTATGATTTTTAGAACTTCCTCCATTTATATGGTTTGTTGTTTATTATTTATTGTTTGTTGTTACTGAACTTCAACCCTTTAATTTCAGAATTATTCAAATATTTCATAAAAGCTACTATTTTGTTTTTTACCAATTCAATTTTTAAAGCTATACTCTCAAAATCGTTTTGCGTTATTAGTTTTTTGTCAAAAGCTCTATATGATTGAGATTTCAACTCGCCACAGGAACCTTTTGAAAAACTTAAAAAATGAATGAATTCTCTGTTTCCGTTTCTTTCAAAACCTTCAGCAATATTATCCATAATTGAGCCCGAACTTCTGTCCATCTGATCCTTGAGTGAAAATCTTTTTCCTAAATTTGTAGTCTCAAATAATTGTTCAATATCATAGCAAATTTCCCTTGCTTTGTTCCAAATTTCTAAGTCCTCAAATTTTTCTATTTTTGCCATAGCAATCAAAAACAATTAACAATAAACCACAAACTGTCTACTTTGCAGCAATTAAATTTTCCAACATACAACTTTCGGTTCAAAAATAGTGAAAATAAAGTGGCTATTTTTGATGAAATACGGAAAAAATTTGTGATTCTCACCCCTGAGGAATGGGTAAGGCAACATGTAGTACGTTATCTTCTGGAAGAAAAAAAGTATTCCAAATCCTATATCAATGTTGAAAAGAGGATTACTATTAATGGAATGACCAAACGCTATGATGTTGTAGTATTCAATCCGGATGGAAGCATTTTTGTATTGATTGAGTGCAAAGCGCCAGAAGTAACCATTACTCAGAATGTGTTTGATCAGATAGCGCGTTACAATATGGTATTGCAAGCCAACTATTTGATGGTGACCAATGGGTTACAGCATTATTTTTGCCAGATGGATTTCAAGAACGAACAGTACAATTTCCTAAGGGATTTACCTGAATACAACTAAACATGAAAAACAGCCTTTACACCTTAATCGTACTCCTTTTGGTTTCCTGTGGGAAAGATAACAACAGTAAAACTACCACTACAACAACAACTTTACCTACAAGCATAAGTTCAAAACCCGATACAAAAGAAAATCACATTTCGGCAACAGAAAGCGCTTTACAGGAAATTATTTTCAAGACCGATTCGGTTAAAAAGCATCTCACTACTAGCAATGCATTGGCTTTGTATTTGAAATTCAGAGAAAACACTACCGATTTGATTACTAAAATAAACAACGACAACGGCTATATAATCGATAATTATTACACCCATATATCTGAAAAAAGCCATGCATTAGAACTGCCAGATTCGTTACAAACCAAATTTAAAAACCTAGAGAAAGCGCATATAGAGTTTTGGGAAATTGGAGAAGGTTATATTGAAATAAGACCAAAGGCCGATTTTTATCAAACAATTTTCGACAACAAGTTGCCACCTGATTACAATGAGTTTGTAAAGCTAGAAGCTTTTGAAAACAAGGATTTAATAGGTGCTGATGCCGGTTTAGTTATAACCTTTCAGGAACTTTCCGTTTTGGTTTTAAACTGGGAAAAATTTTTATTGAAATACCCGAATAGTAAATTGTATGCGGAAGTAAAAGAGAATTATAAAAATTTATTGAGCATCTATCTTTTTGGTCTGGACAATACTCCTACATTTGAAGATTATGGCAACGAAGACAACCAACTCAATGCTGAAAATAAAAAAGAATTTGAGCGTTTCATTTCCAAGAATCCAAAATCAATCACTTCAAAAATAGTTATCAGCTTATTGGAAGGCATTCAAAACAATCTAAAAAGAGATGAATTGCATAAAAAAATAGAGCAAGACTATTTGAAATACCCAATCACTACTAATGAATAAAATAGCAGTCGTCATATTAAACTGGAACGGAGTACAATTGCTGGAGCAATTCCTACCGTCGGTGGTAAAGTATTCACCTGAAGCTACCATTTATGTAGCAGACAATGCCTCCACTGATACCTCCGTAGCCTTTGTCAAAGCACATTACCCTTCCGTAAAAATCATAGAAAACCAAGGCAATTTCGGATTTGCCAAAGGATATAATGAAGCTTTGGTTACGGTAGAAGAACCCCTTTATGCGTTGGTCAATTCCGACATTGAAGTTACCGAAAACTGGCTGGTCCCGATTCTTTCCTTATTTGAAAAGGAGCCGAATACAGCCATTATTCAACCCAAGATATTGGATTTTAAGAACAAAGCCTATTTTGAATATGCCGGAGCCGGTGGTGGATTCATTGATCAATATGCCTACCCGTATTGTCGAGGTCGTATTTTTGAAACCTTGGAGAAAGATCATGGACAGTATGACGATACCCGAACCATTTTTTGGGCATCAGGTGCATGTTTCTTTATCCGTAAAGAAGTATACCGAACATTAGGTGGCTTTGATTCCGATTTCTTTGCCCATCAGGAAGAGATTGATTTGTGTTGGCGGGCTTTCAATAAAAACCTTACCATAAAGTATTGTGGTCAATCTACGGTATACCATGTAGGTGGCGCTACTTTACAAACTGGTAGTCCTCACAAAACCTATTTGAATTTCAGGAATTCCTTGTGGATGATGACCAAGAACCTACCGAAAGGAAAATTGATCCCCGTACTCTTTATCCGCATGGTATTGGATGGTGTTGCAGGCGTACGCTTTTTAATGCAAGGGAAAGTTAGTCATTTATGGGCGATACTCCGCGCCCACTTCAATTTGTATCTTTATTTTTATAAGTTTCTGAAAAAGAGAGACTTGAACCAGAGGGAAAATTATTACAAAATAAAGTCCATTGTTTACCGTTATTTTATAAAGAATGGCAAGCTATTTGCGGAATAAAGTAAAAATAAAAAAACGTTATATAATGAGAAAAGTAGCAGTATTATTATCGGCCTTAGCTATTGTAACGACTTCATGTGGAAGTAAGAAGAAAATAGCAGAATTAGAAGCGAAGAACAAGGAAATTCAGGATTTATTAAACACCTGTACTATTAAATTGAATACCTGCTTAACTGAAAAAGAAGGATTGAGCAGTCAGAATGAATACTTGAAAAAGAACAATTCTGATTTGATAAACAGCTCCAAAGAGATGACTGTTTTGACTACTAAAGGGGCAGAAAACCTTGAGAAATCATTAGAAAGTTTAAAAGAAAAAGACCTTAAAATTTCGAGATTACAAGACGCCTTAACGAAAAAAGATTCGGTTACCCTTGCTTTGGTTACCAGTTTAAAACGTGAAGTAGGCATTGATGATCCGGATATTAACATCAATGTAGAAAAAGGAGTGGTAATGATTTCTATTGCAGACAACCTTTTATTCAAGTCTGGAAGTTATGATGTGAGCGACAGAGCGAAAGGTGTTTTAGCCAAAGTAGCCAAAGTCATCAACAGTAAACCTGATTTTGAGTGTATGGTAGAAGGTCATACGGATAATGTGCCGATTAAAAATGCGGTATTGTTAGACAACTGGGATTTATCAGTGAAGAGATCAACATCGATTGTGCGTGTATTACAGAATGATTTGGGTGTAAATCCGAAGCAATTGATTCCAGCAGGAAGAAGCTTCTACATTCCATTGAATGATAACGATACGCCAGAAAACAGAGCTAAAAACAGAAGAACAAGAATCATCATCATGCCTAAAATCGATCAATTTTATGATATGATTGAGAAGGAAATGAAAAGTTTGAGCAAGTAATTTAGACAGCTTAGACTTCTTAGATCTTTAGACTTCTTAGATCTTTAGACTTCTTAGATCTTTAGACTTCTTAGATCTTTAGACTACTAGATCTTTAGACTACTAGATCTTTAGACTTCTTAGATCTTTAGACTTCTTAGATCTTTAGACTACTAGATATAAAAAAACGCCTTGATGACTCAAGGCGTTTTTTTATACTTACTAATAACTGTTCACTGAGGACTAATCACTACAAAATATCCAGGCTTCCTTTACCTTCACGGATAACTACCGGTTCTCCGTCTGACAAATCAATAATTGTAGATGCTTCGTTATCGCCATACCCCCCATCGATTACCACATCTACTAAGTTTTGCCATTTCTCGAAAATCAGTTCCGGGTCGGTTGTATATTCGATTATTTCGTCTTCATCATGGATGGAAGTTGATACGATAGGATTTCCAAGCTGTCTTACAATTTCGAGTGCAATATTATTGTCCGGCACACGAATACCTACGGTTGTTTTCTTTTTAAATTCTTTTGGAAGACTGTTATTACCGGGTAGAATAAAAGTATACGGCCCTGGTAAAGCTCTTTTCAGAATTTTAAAAGTAGAAGTATCAATTTGTTTGATATAATCGGATATATTGCTCAAATCCGAGCAAACGAAAGAGAAATTGGCTTTTTCGAGTTTGATACCTTTGATTTTCGCGATACGTTCCAATGCTTTGGTATTGGTGATATCACACCCTAAACCATAGACAGTATCGGTAGGATAGATCACCAAACCCCCATCTCTTAGCGATTTCACCACTTTAGCGATTTCCTTTTCGTTGGGGTTTTCCGGGTATATTTTAATGAATTGAGCCATTCAGGTTTAAAAGTTTAACGTTGAAAGTTTAAAGTTACGCTTTTTCTTACTTATTACAATTCCTTTTTCAATTGCATTTGGATGGCGATGTGGACAAAAGTATTTATTTGTACACCTACTACAGTAGATTTCGTGATATTCATAGTATACTACTTGGGGTACTGTTTTTAATACAATTTATTTCTTGAAATTTCCCTTTTAACAATATCTATATCCTGAACCAAGTATTCATTCCAAATACCTCTTTTTATTTTTAAAATTGCTTTGTAATCTTCCGCATTTTTACTCAGATATGGCTTGATAAATTCGCTGCTAACAGGAACATATTCATTTTTATTGTTGAATATGAAAGATACCTTATTAGAGGATCTTCTTCCTGATTTTCTAAACTCTACAACAGGAAGTTCTACTATTTCAATTGGATTTTTTTTCGATTCACTTACATTAAGATAATTCCAGACAAAATCTACAGGAAAACAAAAAAACAGATATGCCAAAATTAAGTTAGAAAAAAAGAGAATAGGCAAATATATTATCTTGCTAAAAATAAATTTTTCTTGTTGAATTACATTAGGTGCATCCAACCAAACATCATTTATTAAATATCGGGCCACTATTACTGCGCCGATTATAATTGGGAAAATTAAAATATAAAGAAAATACCTGTAATCCCCACCGATATATTCTTCTCGAAAAAAAAACGAATAGATTAAGAATAAGATTGAGATAACAATAAATGCTCTTGCTTTTAGTGTTTCTTTCTTCTTTTCCGCTTTAACTCGTTTTCTTTTTTGCTGAGTACTATCCTTTTTTGCTGTTTTCATTAAAGAATTACCCAATCACATCCAGTTTGGCAAAGCGTAATAGTAATTTCTTAATACCACCCACTTCAAATTTGATTTCTGCTTTTTTATCGGCGCCCACACCTTCAAGGTTTAACACTTGGCCTTTTCCGAAGCGTTCGTGCATGACTACGTTGCCTACCGTAAGTTTACTATCAAACAAATTGGTAGATCCTGCGGATGGCGCCTGACCGGACATCGGTTTTAGTTTACGGATATTCGAGTTCGGTTTAGGTGCGTTGTCTGATATGTATTTTGGTGGCGTACCGGCAACTGGTTTTGTTAAACGCAACTTGGATTTATCCACATCGCCGAAAATATCCACATCGATACTCGGTTTGTAACGGTAATTGTTTTCGTTTGGCGTTAAGTATTCCAGATATTGCCCGTCGATTTCCTCAATAAAACGTGAAGGTTCGCTATCTACCAGTTTCCCCCAACGATAGCGTGACTGTGCATAGGTTAGATACGCCTGATGTTCGGCGCGGGTTAATGCCACATAGAACAAGCGGCGTTCCTCTTCCAGTTCACTTCTGGTATTTATACTCATGGCACTTGGAAATAGATCTTCCTCCATTCCCACAATGAAAACCGTTGGAAATTCCAGACCTTTTGCCAAGTGAATTGTCATTAATGCGACACGGTCATCATCACCGGTATCGTTATCCAAATCGGTTGCCAAAGCCACATCTTCCAAGAACTCAGACAAAGCGCCACGTGCTCCGTCGACTTCTTTTTGTCCTTCGGTGAAATCTTTGATACCGTTTAATAATTCTTCGATATTTTCAATACGGGCGATACCTTCCGGTGTTCCGTCTTTCTTCAATTCCTGAATTAAACCCGTTTTTTTGGTTACGTGTTCGGTAAGCACAAAAGCATCCTGATTTTCATTGATAATCTGGAAACTTTTGATCATGGTTACAAAATCCTGTAATTTCTGTTTGGTTCCCGAATTCAGTTTCAGGTCGATTTTATCGATATGTTCCATTACTTCAAAAATGGAACGTTTGTAGTGATTGGCTGCTACTGTTAATTTCTCGACAGTAGTATCACCAATACCTCTTGCGGGATAATTGATTACACGTACTAACGCTTCTTCGTCTTTTGGGTTCACCACTAAACGCAGGTAACACAATACATCCTTGATTTCTTTGCGCTGATAGAAAGACAATCCACCATAAATACGGTAGGGAATATCTCGTTTCCGTAATGCATCTTCCATGGCGCGGGATTGTGCATTGGTACGGTATAGAATTGCAAATTGCCCATTATGCATTTGCTTTTGCATCTTTTCTTCAAAAATGGTAGAAGCCACAAAACGACCTTCTTCCCCATCGGTTAAGCTACGGTGTACTTTGATTTTGGGTCCGTCCTCATTGGCCGTCCAAACAATTTTATCGAGTTTCGTTTTGTTGTTATCGATAACGTTGTTCGCTGCTTCCACAATGTTCTTAGATGAACGATAATTTTGTTCCAGACGATACATTTGCACTCCTTCGTAATCCTTTTGGAAGTTCAGGATATTATTGATGTTCGCACCACGGAAAGCATAGATACTTTGCGCATCGTCACCCACCACACAAATGTTTTGGAAACGATCAGACAAAGCACGTACGATAAGGTATTGCGAGTGATTGGTATCTTGGTACTCATCTACAAGTATGTATCGGAAACGGTCTTGGTATTTCATCAATACATCAGGAAAACGCGTTAACAATTCATTGGTTTTCAATAATAAATCATCAAAATCCATGGCACCGCTTTTGAAGCATCGTTCCACATAATTCTGATAAATTTCACCCATTCGCGGCTTTTTACTCATCGCATCCGCCTCTTGAAGTTCAGGGTTATTGAAATACGCTTTCACAGTAATTAAACTGTTTTTGTATTGAGAGATACGACCGAACACCTGTTTCGGTTTATATATATCCTTATCCAATTGCATCTCTTTGATGATTTGACCAATCAAACGGGTAGAATCCTGAGAATCATAAATGGTAAAATTGGAAGGATATCCTAATTTATCTGCTTCAATTCTAAGAATTTTAGCAAAAACCGAGTGGAATGTTCCCATCCATAAATTTTTGGCTTCGCTATTACCCACAATATCCGCAATACGTTTCTTCATTTCACGTGCTGCTTTATTGGTAAAAGTTAAGGACAAAATATTAAACGCATCTACCCCCTGACTCATCAGGTTAGCGATACGTACGGTTAGTACACGTGTCTTTCCCGAACCTGCACCGGCAATTACAATCATTGGCCCATCTTTCTGTAAAACAGGGGCTTTCTGAGCGTCATTTAATTTCTCTATAATTTGCTGAATCATACTCATAATCGAAAGTTCAAAAATACGTTTACAAAAGTTGTATTACAATTAATTTTTTAAGTTTATTTGCAGTACTAATCACAAAGAACTACAAATGGATTATTCTAAAATTATCGAAGTAGCTGCGTATACTTTACCATCGGTTATTACTGGTGGTGTAGCTTATTATTTTTTACAGTCTTATTTCAGCAATGAAGAAAAAAGAAGGAATCATCTATTGCTAAGAAATACACAAAAAGAGGCTTTACCGCTAAAATTACAAGCGTATGAGCGCATGGCATTGTTCTTAGAGCGTATCAATCCTTCCAAGTTATTGATTAGAGTGGTACCCATGTCGCAAGACAAAAATTTATACGAATCGTTTTTAATTGATCATATTGAGCAGGAATTTGAGCATAATCTGACACAACAGATTTACATTTCTGATGATTGCTGGAATGTAATCTTAACGGCAAAAAACACGATTATTCAAAATATCCGTAAAACGAATATGAGTGATAAAGTGACTTCGGCAGATAAATTACGTGAAACCATATTGAGTGATTTATTGGATTCGGATTCGGCAACAACCATAGCTTTGGCTTATTTAAAGAAAGAAGTTACTCAGATTATATAAATGAAAATCCCCTCGGTGAGGGGATTTTTTTATTTCAATTCATTCTTCAGGAAGTTTTGTTCGCGTTCCGGTAGATTAGGCAGTAACCCTTCCAATTGGGTTTTGAATTGTGGTTTTTTAATCAGTTTACGAATGTTGTCTTTAGCGAATTTAACGAATTGCCATTTATGATGCGTTGTCCCGTTGAGCAAGGAAGTCAGTACTTTTTCATCGGAAGGATTAATTTGCAATAACACTTCCAAGGCATTTTGACGAATGGTTCCGTCGTATTCGGTAGAAGCCAAAGCGATTAATTCGTTATAAAATCCTTTTTTATTTTCGTTTGTAAATTCTTTGGTTGCCAAAGCCAATGTAAGCCATATGATACGAAGGTTTCTGTCATTATTACCTTGCCAATCTTTAGACAATTCCAAATAACGCATTCTATCTTCTGGAAATTTTGACCATAATTGCTGCAAAACGATTTCTCTGGTGCGGTACGATTTATCGTTGAGCAACGACTCGTACTCGGCTTTAAACTCTAACGGTATGGTTTTCATAGTTGCGGCCAAAGCTTGACGTACCTGTATATCATTTGATTGTAAAGCCAGTTGTAAAAACATTTTCTTTTCTTCAAAAGGTACATTTACCAATTGGTATAATACTTCCTGTTTCAATGGAAAATACGCATCCGAATTCAAAATACTTATCCAACTATTTTTCTTTTCTTCCAATGGCAAACTTTCCATCCTCTGCAATTCAAAAAAGGTAAGTATTGTCTTGTTTTTACTTAAAATGGCAACCGCCAACTCTTTATTAAAAGTGGTAGACTCCAACCATTCCTTTTGAAATTTAGCCGTATCAAAATGGGTTATTTTTCTGACTTCAGCTAAAAAATTTTCCGTTTCGACGTTCTTATACTGGTATTTTTTCAGATAGGTTTTGACTACTTTCTTGAAATTTTCAGCACCAATGTTTTCACGCAAATAATGCAAAGCCCAAGCACCTTTCTTATAGAAAGATAATGTACTCGCCTTTTCATTCATCACGGGAATTGAATCATATTTACTCGCATTTTGCAATTCTTCTGCATAATTCAATAGTTCAAATTGAAAATAATGCTCACCGAACAATTCTCTTTCCGCCAAAAGTGCGTAGTAAGTAGCAAAACCTTCCTGTAACCAATGGTGTTTTGATGATTTTGCAGTAATCAAGTCACCGAACCAATGATGCGCCAATTCATGTGCGTTAACATTGATATAATTCATATCGTTAAACCCAATTTCATCTACCACAAATTCTTGGGAAAACAAAGTCGCTGAAGTATTCTCCATACCGGCGTATAAAAAATCATCTACTGGAGCTTGTCGGTAAATTTGCCATGGGTATTTTATTCCCGTTTCCTTTTCCAGAAAATCAAAAATCTCTTTTGAATATTTGTAGGTTGAGGTAAATTTAGAAGCATCTGTAGGTTTTAGATACATTTCTAGAGGAATACCCGAGTTTGATTTTTGCTCGTATTTATCATATTTACTAATGGCCAACATTGCTAAATAAGAACTCATAGGCTGTTTCATTTGAAATTCCCATGTTTTCAGATTCCCTTTCGAATTATATCGAACCTCCTTTAGCGTTCCGTTAGATAGTACTTGATAATCATTACGGAATTCAATCGCTAAATTGAAAACCAACTTTTCATTGACATCATCAAAACTAGGCAACCAATGGGAAGTATATTTCCCTTGTCCTTGTGTCCAAATCTGATTGTTTTCAAAACTGAGATCACCTACGAAATACATTGCTTGTTTGGGGTGGGCAGAATATCCAAAAGTTAGCATATTTTTCCCTTTTTTGTAGCCTTCAAACAAAAGCAATGCTTTTCCCGAATTCTTGAATGCAACCGGCTTGCCATTTATTTTTACCTCATTAAATTCCATTCGAACAGCATCGATTTTAATCGTATCAGGCAAGGTATTCACTTTAAAAACATAGGTCAGTTCCCCACTAACCGATTTTTCAATGGCATTCGGTTTCACTAATGCATTGAGTGACAGAAAATCTGCCTTTGAACCTTGTTGTGCGAAAGAAAAAAGAGAGACAAATAGAAAAATATACTTCATTAGGCTATAATTGATGTTCAAATGTACAAAGTAACAATTGACTTTTTTGTAAGTTTACTTCCAAAATTAGTTTGTTTTGAAACCAAAAGCAATATTCAACTGGAGTAGCGGAAAAGATTCGGCACTCGCATTATATACAACTTTACTCGAAAAAGAGTATGACATTGTGGGACTTCTAACCAGTGTCAACACACAGTACCAGCGTATTTCGATGCATGGAGTACGTGTAGCATTACTGGAATCTCAGGCAGAAAGCATTGGAATTCCACTTTATAAATTGGAAATTCCTGAAATGCCTACCATGGAACTATACGATGAGGTGATGAAAGGTAAAATGCTGGAATTACAATCGAAAGGTGTTACTCATTCTATATTTGGAGATATTTTCTTGGAAGATTTACGAAAATATCGTGAAGAGAAGTTGGCTATTGCCGGAATTAAAGGTGTATTCCCATTATGGAAAAAAGATACATCAGCATTGATTCAGGAATTTTTAGGTTTAGGTTTCAAAACCATTGTTACCTGTGTAAACGAACGCTATTTGGATCAAAGCTTTGTAGGTAGGATAATTGACGAACAATTCATTAAAGACTTACCCGATACTGTAGATGTTTGTGGAGAGAACGGTGAATTTCATACCTTTACTTTCGACGGGCCAATTTTCTCACAACCGATTGCTTTCGAAATTGGAGAAATTGTACACCGCAAATATGAACGGCCAAAAACCGAAAGTTCCAATACGGCCTGCGATAACACTGCAGATACTACCGCATTTGATTATGGATTTTGGTATTGTGATTTAATTCCGAAATAAACAATGGAAACAATTAACAAAATAGTACGCTTTTTAAACGAAATCGGAATTGAAGTTCGTGAAGAAAAACTGGGAAATGATACTTTTTTACCGGGTTTAACGATGAAGTCGAACGCAGTCATAATTGATTATGATCAGTTGAAATATCCTGGTGATATTTTACATGAAGCTGGACATATTGCAGTAGCATCGCCTGAAACCAGAGCCGTAATTGGTACAACAGAAGTACCTGAAGGATGGCCGGACGGTGGAGAAGAAATGGGTGCTATTTTGTGGTCGTATGCTGCCTCTATTCATTTGGGATTACCGTTGGATTTTGTATTTCATTCTGATGGTTATAAAAACAGTTCCGAATGGTTGATTCAAAGTTTTGAAAATGAAACCTACATTGGATTACCCTTTTTAGAGTGGATTGGACTTGCCTACGGAAAAGAAAAAGCCTTGGAGAATCAAAAACCACCTTTTCCCGTAATGCTCAAATGGATACGTAATTAAGTATGGATCAACTTATCAGACATTTACAATTTCCAATGCAATTGGATGTTGCAAAGCTTCAAGAAGACTTGCAGAAAGTGATGCAAACCCCATGGACACATCATTACAACACGAATGATTACACGGGAGATTGGACTTCTGTTGCTCTGATGTCGCAGGATGGCAAATCGGATAGTATTTATGCATTGAATCAAGGAGATACTATCATTAAAGCTACCGAAATTTTAACTTACTGTTCTTATTTCGAACAAATCCTAGACGAATTGCAATTTAAAAAAACGGCGGTTCGTTTATTGCGTTTGGCAGTTGGTGCCGAAGTAAAACCCCACAGCGATCATTGCTTAGGTTATGAAGACGGTTGTTTCAGAATCCATATTCCTATTGTAACTAATCCGGAAGTTGAATTCATTTTGGATGGTGAACGACTTATCATGAACGAAGGAGAATGCTGGTATATTGATGCGAATTTTACGCATTCGGTTGCCAACAGAGGAACGGAAGACCGAATTCATCTCGTTATTGATGGTATTCGCAATGAATGGACTGATGCATTATTTTTTAAGCATGCCGATAAAAGCCGATTTATCAAGCCTGAAAAAAAACTTTCTGACACTGAAAAAAATCAGATAATTGCTGAATTACAACGAATGAATACAGCAGCATCCCAAAAATTAATTGATGACTTATTGCAACAATAAGTCATCAATCTTTATGAAGTTACTTTAGAGGTTTATTTTTTCATGCCGATTTTTCCAAAACGGACTGCTTTCCCATCGTTTTTCCATGGCATACCAGTGGTAAATCCTGTTTTTATATACATTCATTATATTCTCTAAAACAGCATCGTAGTCGCGAAAATCATCAATTTCATTATTTAAAAAACGATAGCAAGATTCTGCAGCGGCCAAGCCAGTATACATAGCATTAAAAATCCCTTGTGACGATAAAGGATCAAAACTAAAGGAAGCATCCCCAACGGTAAGCCAAGAATTTCCCGAAAAAGGCTTCGTAAATGCTGAGTTAGCGGCTGTTGTACCATACTCGATTTCGTCGACGAACGATGTAAAAGTTTCCAGACAGACATTTTCGGACAGTGTCTTATTTTTTTGAATCAGTGCTAACAATTTTCTTTTAGAACGAATCGATTTGATGGTTGGAATACGTGCATCAGTATGGAATGCAATGATTCTTTTGTTTCCCGGAACCGCAGTGGTATACCACCAACCTTCAGAGTCTGCCTGAATTTTACTCCTTCCTTGTAAACTCTTCACTGGATTATCTTTTCCAATCATCCAACCGCATACCAAGTGGTCCAAGGCAATCCTTTTGGCTCCAAGCTGTCTAGCGATAAAAGGATTTCTTCCACTGGCGTCAATCAATAGTTTTGATTTCAGTTTTTGCGTTTTGGAATCATTCGAAATATTGATTTCCCAGAAACCTTCTCGCCAATTAAAATCTACCATTTGGGTATCATTTAGAAAAAAGCAGCCTCTTTGTTTTGCTTTTTCTTGCAACCAAATTTCAAATTTTTGCCTGTTGAGATGCCATCCGTGTCCAAAAGGATCTTTAATAAAATCCGTTTCATTGATTTCATCGGTTCCCCAAACGGATTGGTTGCCATAATTTGGGAGATGACCTTGTTGTATAAAATCGTCCCATAAGCCCATATCCATCAAAAGTTTATTGGCTGCTGGTGGCAAAGATTCACCGGCACGTGGCTGCGGTGAAGCATTTCTATCAATCATCATCACTTTAAAAAAAGGAGATAAATTGAGCGCAACGCTACAACCAGCGGGACCAGCACCTAATATAAACACATCTATATCTATCATTCTTATCGGAAACGTTTTACTTTTTCTATCAATGATAAATCGTAGATATCTCCAGCTTCTTCTTCTTTTTCTTCCAAGTGAAGTGTTTTAGCTAACAATTTCACTTCTTTTTGTACTTTCTTATTTTCCACTTCCATTATTGCGGGAAAGTTTGGATTATCTGTTACCCCTTTTCGAACTTCTACAATTCCCATTTCATCAAAATGGTGAATCATATGATTGATCTGATAAGTATAACCTTTATCTAAACCAAGTGGTTCCAGCCAATTCGCTCTATTTGCAAAAGCCTGTAAACGTAGTCCTAATTCGTTATTCGAATTGATTACCGTGTTGTATTGTTCTTCAGACATGACTTGATTTGGAACTCTTGCGGGCCAAAACGTAGGTACGTAAGGATCATACGTAGTATCATAACCAGAACGACAACTTGCTGTATCGGTTTGCCATGGAATAGCCATCCAACGGGTAACACCACCTGGAAGCTGCCCTCCACTCAAAGGACCTCTTGGTAAGGTTAAGACATCACTATTTAAAAGCGGACCATATCCGGGTTCAATCCATCCTTTTGTGGCATGTTTTAAACGGAACGGCGCCATATACATACTTGCAGTTCGCATTGGCCACGTCATTTCACAACCGGGGTGAAAAGCATCGGCGAGACAGAACTCCATTGCGGCTTTTGTAAGCATATCCGGCTGCTGACTTGGTGGTACATCATCAATAGATCTTGGTGGTTGGTAATTTTCATCAAAATCAGCAATAAAATCGCCTGCAGCCCATTGCTGTAAGAATTTAAGTTGTGTATCGGTCAATGCGGCATGTTGTCTCGGTGTTGGTGCTGGAGGTATATTCATTGCGTCACCATATAACCAAGGAAATGGAACAGGAGACCAAGAATCTCTTTCAAAAACCCTGAATTGGTTGGCTAAATTTTTTCTTAATTCCCTATAAGCTGGATTTGGGTTATTCAATTTTTGAACCCATTCCGATGTTGTAAAATTAAAAGGGCCGCCAAAACCAAAAGCAGAGGCGAATCCGGCATTTACCCATTGTAAACGAGTCATTCGTTCAAAAATTGGTAGAATATCGTTAGTAAACGAAGGCATTGGAGGACAAGGCAATGTATTGGCTTGAATTGAAGTATCTCGCATTAAGTCCCACATGGTTCTCACCGATTTTTGCATTGGAGCATAATTTGGAGGTGCTACAATTACCCAAGCCGGTTGAACCTTCAAAAGTTCCCCTTTGAATTCCACTTCGGCTGTAACCGGACCATCTGAGGTATCATCGTACCAGCCTTCATTGTTGGCAAAAGTTACCGCTTTGCTTCCATCGTAAGAACCCGATTTTCCGTGACCTCCCAAAACAATTAAGCGTCCTTTTTCGTCTGTTTTCAATTCACCCAAATAAACTTCAATATCCATAAAATGTCCATTAAGCGCTTTACTTTGGGAATTAATTCCAGAGATAGTATGTTCACCCGGATCAACAATTAAACGTTTACGGTCAGTAACTGTAGAATTCCTTAAAAGTGTGGGTGGTGCCATTTTTGCTTCTGGAATATCTAAAGCCAATTGGAACTGATACCAAGCTGCCTTATGATTGGCAAGATGCACATTCCATTTGATTTTAGCTTCCTCTGCTGTTAATTCTCGAACAGGTTCCCCTTTAGCATTCAATCCATAAATACGGAATCGAGCGGCCTGTCTTTTTATAGCTCCAGTCTCGTCTCTATAAAACCCAGGTAGCTCCGGTAGTGGATCGGTAACTTCGGGGCCAATAAAATACCCTTCTTTACTGTTACCTACTCTGCATACTCCGATTGGAGGATAAATTGCAGCTGTAACAATGCAATCATCAACTACTTTTGGTTCAACACTATTTTTTTTAAAATGGTATGGACATTGTGGTTCTTGTGTAGGAATACCATTGGCATCGTGTCTTTTTTCGGCAGAAGCCTGATAAACCACTTTCCTTGCATCCGAAATACTACCTTGTGGCTGATGTTCTCTTAAGCAATGCCATGGATTAAAGGATAAATTTTCACCGTATTCCGGTTGCCCATTCGCGCAAATATCTTGTTGAGGAAGGTGAAGTGTCGCAATATGAATTGGTTCACTTTCGCTTTCTTCCCAACGAACAGTAGCTTCATCCAAAGGCATTTTCTCTGGATTTGTTCTAAACTGTACCATAAAACGAAACGAAGCCGCTCTTTGTCTCAGTCGGTTTTCCAAATCAATTGCCAAGTAATTTGGATCGTTAAAAGGAACAGCTTCAGGCTGATCGACGGGTTCTAATTTGTATTTTACATATTTATTATCACCGAAAGCATACGGCAAAACGCTCCAATAATTGGTAGTTAATGTACTCCCTACAACCTGAGCCATTTCATCTAGGATACGTTTTGTTTTAGGATGTTTGGCCAAATAAGCATCATAATCTTTATCGATTACTCCAGCTGAGGTAAAATCAGCCATTTCTTTAGCGTTATCAACAAAAAAAACGTCATAATTTTGAAGAATGAAATCTTGGGTATCACCATCCCCCAGTAACTTTTCTCCTTTTACATCAAACAATTTTATACCTACTCCACAGGTTGTTTTTAAATCGGCAGAAGAAGGCGTTGTATCGCTTGAAAAGCGCACCCATGCCTCTAATTTATTCAAGGCGAAAACACCTACTTTCATTTCATTCGGTAAGTCATGAACCATTTCAAAATAACCATGAGCAACGCCATGTGGTTTTAAGAAAACGGGTCTCATGGCTGGAGACTGCCCTAAGTTAATGCGGTTCTGCTGAACAATATCAACAAACATTTCCTTGAGTCTTTCTGAAGAATTTCTATCATTCCAACATTCCATACTACTTTTTTTTAGTTGTTTATTTATGTATTTACTTACAAACTAAAGTATTGAATTCTTAGTTTCAGATAACAGGTATTTTTACGTGTTTTCAAAATTGAGATGAAACAATCTATTTTAAAATCTCTCTTTAAAAACTTATCTTCGCATAGATTGAAAGCTTTGATTTAGGAATGAATAACCTTCTGGAAACCCCAATTGAATATTTAAAAGGCGTAGGACCGCAGCGTGGCGAATTGTTACGTAAGGAGCTTGGTATTCATAAATATGGTGATTTAATCAATTTGTATCCGAATCGCTATATTGACAGAACAAGGTATTACAAAATCAATGAATTGCAGAATACTACCTCTGAAGTTCAGATAATTGGAAAAATAATCCATATTAAAACGGTTGAATTCGGGAAAGGAAAAAAGCGACTTACAGCAACCTTCATTGATGATACCGGAGAAATAGAATTAGTTTGGTTCCAGGGAATAAAGTGGATTCGGGAAAGTCTAAAAGTAAATTTTCCTTATGTCATTTTTGGAAAAATCAATCATTTTAATGGACAATATTCGATGCCTCATCCGGAAATGGAAGGATTAGAAGAACACAAAGCAAGTTTACGAAGTGCGATGCAATCCGTATATCCTAGTACTGAAAAACTAAACAATAAAGGGATTTCGAATAGAGTCATCAATAAAATGATGCAGCAATTGTTCATTGAAACCCATAGCCTATTCACCGAAACATTACCGGGCTATCTGATTCAGGAATTACAATTGATTCCTAAAAATGCAGCATTATTCAATATACACTTTCCAAAGAATCAGGATTTATTGAGTAAAGCTCAATTTCGTCTGAAATTTGAAGAATTGTTCTTTATTCAATTGCAATTGATTACTAAAAATTTAATCCGAAAACACAAAATTAAAGGGCATCCATTTGAAAAAGTAGGCGATTATTTTACTGGATTTTACAATAATCATCTTCCTTTTGAACTCACGAATGCACAAAAAAAAGTACTAAAAGAAATTCGAAATGATTTAGGAAGTCATGCGCAAATGAACCGCTTGCTACAAGGAGATGTAGGATCTGGAAAAACAATTGTGGCGTTAATGTGTATGCTATTGGCAATGGATAACGGTTTCCAAGCTTGTTTAATGGCACCTACTGAAATTTTGGCATCCCAACATTTTAACGGAATTACTTCTTTAGCTAAAGAATTGAATATCAATATAAAATTACTTACTGGTTCTACTAAAACTTCAGATCGAAAAATCATACACGAAGAATTAATCAATGGAGATTTACATATTTTAATTGGCACCCATGCCTTACTGGAAGACAAAGTACAGTTTCAAAATTTAGGTTTGGCTATCATTGATGAGCAACATCGATTTGGCGTAGAACAACGTAGTAAACTATGGAAAAAAAATACTATTCCGCCACATGTTTTGGTAATGACTGCCACTCCTATTCCTAGAACATTGGCAATGAGTTTATATGGTGACTTAGACATTTCTGTGATTGACGAATTACCTCCGGGAAGAAAACCCATTCAAACTGTTCATCGTTATGACAGTAATCGTTTAAAAGTATGGCGTTTTATTCGGGATGAAATTGAAAAAGGGAGACAAATCTATATTGTATATCCGTTGATTCAAGAATCGGAAACATTGGATTATAAAGATTTAATGGATGGTTATGAAAGTATCTCCAGAGATTTTCCTTTACCCAAGTATTCTGTATCTATTGTTCATGGTAAGATGAAACCGTCTGAAAAGGACGAAGAAATGCGTCGTTTTGCTGAAGGAAAAACCAACATCATGGTTGCTACCACCGTAATTGAAGTTGGAGTAAATGTGCCGAATGCCTCAGTAATGATTATTGAAAGCGCAGAGCGTTTTGGTTTGTCACAATTGCATCAGTTACGTGGTCGTGTTGGACGTGGCGCCGAACAAAGTTACTGCATACTAATGACGGGGCATAAATTAAGTAATGAAAGTAAAACCCGATTGGAAACGATGTGTAAAACTAATGACGGATTTGAAATTGCGGAAGTCGACTTAAAACTGAGAGGACCTGGTGATATCATGGGAACTCAGCAAAGTGGTGTCTTAAATCTACAAATTGCTGACTTAGTAAAAGACCGTGATATTTTACAATTGGCACGTCATCATGCCATTAAATTATTGAAAGATGATGCTTCAATGACGAAACCAGAACATCAGAAATTACGAGAAATATTCATTGAATTAGGAAAAAAGAAAAACATTTGGAATTATATCAGTTAATAAAAAAGCCCAGGAAAACCTGAGCTTTAATTTATTATAATTCTTTATATTTATTTTTTTGACCATTCAGCGATGCTGTCCATGTTCATTTTTACATAATCTTGATTGTTTTCAGCCTGCGCACCTGCTAAAGATAGTTTAGCCGTTTCAATTGCACCTTTTTTGTCACCCAATTTCGCTTGAATTTGTGATTTCAAACGACTATACCAATAGGGTTTTTTCTCGTGCATATCATAAGCTTTAGTCACATAGCTCAATGCTTTATTCAAATCACCGTTAGATTGGAAATAATATTGGGCAGCTGAATAATAATCAGCAGCAGATGGACCACCAAGTATTTTGTCAATACTTGCACTCGCAATCTTATGTGTTGGCACTTCAAATTTTAATGCCACTAAAGTTTTTTCCCAAGATAGTTCCAAATAAGCGAAGTTATTATCTGTATTATTGATGCCAATCGTAAAAGTCTCAACATTTCTGGTTAATAATTCAGTTTTCACTCTAGTCTTTAAAGCAACTTTAGAATCATCCCATTTTTCCGGTGTACCCCAATTGTCTGTAGTAGTGTAGAAGTAGATTTCCCATTCATCTGCTTTAGGCGAAACATACAAAGCATATTTACCTTTTTTCAAGGTAGTATCACTAATCACAACATCATCCGAGAAAGAAATCGTTGTATTCGCATTGGCTCCAGCTCTCCAAATCGTTCCAAAAGGCACCAAATTACCAAAAATCACTCTTCCTTTTGCGCTAGGGCGTGAATATTCAATTTCAACATTTGTCAAACCAACTGTTTGTGTTAACGTCGATTTAGGGCTTGCTTGCGGAACTTTTACTTGTGCTTCAATTGATAATGAAGCGACGAACATAGCCAGTGCTATAATTACTCTTACCATTTTGTTTGTTATTTTTTTCAAAGTTAAAATTTCAATTGGATATCGATTGTTAATAAAAGTATAAAAATACAATAAATTTGTTTAAGATATTTGTAATTTTGTTAAACAATACTTCGTCTATGTTATACAGTTTACACAGCACTCAAAAATTACCAATCACCATCGAAGAAGCATGGTCTTTTTTTAGCGATCCCAAAAATCTGAATACCATCACACCCGATTCAATGCGATTTGAAACACTTTCAGGAGATGATCGCAAAATGTTTCAGGGACAGATCATACATTATAAGATTAGTCCATTTCCGTTTGTATCAATGGAATGGGTAACTGAAATCACTCATGTCAAAAACAATGAATTCTTTGTAGACGAACAACGTTTTGGTCCTTATAAATTTTGGCATCACAAACATTTCTTTACACCAATAGAAAATGGAATTTTAATGGAAGATATCGTACATTACAAAATGCCTTTCGGAGTTTTGGGCAACGTTTTGCATCCAATTGTAGTTCGTCCAAAATTGGAAGAAATATTTGCATTCAGAACAGAAAAATTACGATCAATTTTTGGTGAATACGATGGAAAATAAAGTTACTATCTTCTGGTTTAGAAGAGATTTGCGTTTGGAAGACAATGTTGGATTATTTCATGCATTAGAATCTACGAATGAAGTATTACCTATTTTTATTTTTGACTCCTCTATTTTATCTCAACTAGAGCCAAATGATGCACGTGTAACATTCATTCATGACTTACTCTCAGAGATTCAATCAAAACTAAATGCGAAAGGCAAATCATTAGCGGTATTTCATGGTAAACCGATGGAAATATTTAAACAACTGATTGCAAATCAAACCATTCATTCTGTTTATACCAATCACGATTACGAGCCTTATGCCCGAAAACGCGACAAAGAACTCAACGAATTGTTTAAAACGCATCAAATTGCATTCAAAACCTGTAAGGATCAGGTGATTTTTGAAAAAAATGAAGTCATTAAAGACGATGGAACACCTTATGTTGTATTCACTCCCTATTCTAAAAAATGGAAAGAAAGATTCAAGCACAATCCCTTACCACATCATCCGTCTGAAGAATTATTACACCGAATTCAAAAGCACAACTACCCTTTTTTACAGTTAGCAGCTATCGGTTTCACTGAATCTACCATAAAAGTTCCTGTATTCAATATCAAACCAAATCTTGTTGATAATTATTCCGAAACCCGTAATTTTCCTGCCATCTCCGGTACTTCCCTTTTGGCGCCTCATTTACGATTTGGATCAGTTTCCATTCGGAAAATAATTAAAGAAATAGTTACTTCAACCAATGACACCTTTCTAAACGAATTAATTTGGAGGGAATTTTTCATGCAAATTTTATGGCATTTTCCTCAAACGGTCAATCAATCGTTCCGACCAAAATACGATGCAATCGTTTGGGAGAATGACGAGACCTTATTCAAAAAATGGTGTGAAGGCAAAACGGGTTATCCTTTTGTTGATGCTGGAATGAGAGAATTGAACTCAACAGGTCATATGCATAATCGTGTACGCATGATTGTGGCCAGTTTTTTATGCAAACATTTGTTAATTGATTGGCGTTGGGGCGAAGCTTATTTTGCAACCAAACTATTAGATTATGAACAATCCAGCAATGTGGGCAACTGGCAATGGGCTGCTGGATCAGGAGTAGATGCGGCACCTTACTTCCGCATATTCAATCCTACAGAACAAATTAAAAAATTTGATAAAGACTTAAAGTATATCAAAAAGTGGATTCCGGAATTGAATACAACGCTGTATCCGAAACCCATAGTGGATCATAAACAAGCTAGAGAAAAATGCCTAACTACCTACAAAAAGGCAGTCGGTTAGAATTGTAATTGCTGTAATTTTTCAAAATTGATTGCACTGAAGTCCTGAATGACATAATCTGCCAATGACAAATCCTGATGTTTGGAATTGGCACTATCATAACCAATACAGACAATGTCTGCAGCTTTGGAGGCGATAATACCATTAGTACTATCTTCAATAACAATACATTCTGACTTAGGAGCAACGGATAATGAGGCAGCATGCAAAAAAATGGCTGGATGTGGTTTGGATTTTGGGAAATCTTCACCACTAATTTTATGTGTAAAGTATGGATTCAAATTGAATCGGTTAAATACCCTATTAATAGTGCTTTTAGATGCCGAAGATGCCAAAATCAACTGCATTCCGTTGCGGTGTAAATCCTGAATTAAAGTCAGTACTCCTTCGATCAACTCCAAATCAGGTTTCGTATCAAAAGCTTCATTGAACAATGCTCGTTTTCGCAAAATCAATTCTTCGACATCTTGCTCCAATAGAAAAGTTTCTTTTAATTTCTGAAAAACATTTCGAGTTGAGTTTCCTGTAAAAGTCGCATACATTTCCGCAGGCACTTCAATATTCAATTCATCAAAATGCTGATCGTAAGCAAACTTGTGCACAGGTTCAGTGTCAACAATTACACCATCCATGTCGAAAATAACTGTTTTTATCATTTTTCTTGATTTGGAAAGGCCAAAGATACAAAGCGAAATATTTTTTCCACATGATAGTTAAACCTTTTTCAATATCTTTAGTCTTATCTGAAAATCAGTCAAATTGCAGGACGAAAAAATATTCATAGCCGAATTATTAAATCCCAAAACGCAGAACGAAGCGTTTCGAAAATTGGTACGCGAATACCAGCGTCCGCTGTATAGTCACATTCGGAATATGGTTTTAAGTCACGATGATGCAGATGATGTTTTACAAAATACGTTCGTAAAAGTTTTTCAAAATCTCAAATCATTCAAAGGAGAAAGCAAATTGTATTCATGGGTGTATCGAATTGCAACAAATGAAGCCATTACTTTTATCAATACAAGAGCAAAAAAAAGTGGTATTTCGAGTAGCGAACTGAAAGACAGTCTGATTAACAAACTGGAAGCTGATGTGGATTATGACGGTAATGAAATTCAATTAAAACTACAAAAAGCAGTAGCTACATTACCCGAAAAACAGCAATTGGTTTTTAAAATGAAATACTTTGAAGAAATGAAATATGAGGAAATGTCGGAAGTATTAGAGACATCGGTTGGCGCTCTAAAAGCATCTTATTTCCATGCTGTTAAAAAAATCGAAGAATTTTTAAATTCCAATTAAACCTTTTACTATTAATTTTGTCTTACGAATATGAAGAAGTTTGATTTACATAACGATCCAAAAATTGAAAGCGGTTTTACAATCCCAGACAATTACTTTGATACCTTCGAAGAACGATTGATGCAACAACTTCCGTTTGAAGAAAATAACACCAAAGTAATTCAATTGTGGCAACGAAAATCATTCTGGATTTCGAGTGTTGCAGCGGTTTTCCTACTCAGCTTTGGTATTTGGACTTATTTTGCGCAAACGAATGCGAACAATATGATTTCATCAAGTGAATATTTGGCCTATGAAAATGATTTAACCACTGAAGATATTGCTGAACATTTGACCGACGAAGATATTGCTTCCTTAGAAAATGAAATGCAGCTTTATGATACCAAAACAGAAACCTACATCAACGAATATTTGAATTAAAATGAAAAAAATATATACACTACTTTTATTATTAGCAACACTTGTAACTTATAGTCAAGATGCAGAAGATCGAATTGAGCGAATCAAAGCGCTCCGAATAGCCTATATTTCAGATAAGTTACAACTGACTCCGGATGAAGCTCAGAAATTCTGGCCAATTTTCAATCAGTTTGATGATAGACAATCTGAATTACAGAAGCAAAAGCGACAATTAATGATGAAACTGCGTCCGGAAAATGCGAGTACGCTTTCAGAAAAAGAATCAGCAAAACTGATGGAAGAAGACGAGCGTCTGGAAAATGACATTCAAAATAGCCGCCGACAGTTGGTTAAGGAATTACAAGGTGTTATTCCAAACCAAAAAATCTTAATGCTACGTCAGATTGAAGTAGAATTCAAACAAAAACTATTGAAACAAATTCAAAAACGCAGGGAAGGCGGAAGATTTAGAAGATAAAAAAGAGTCGTTTGACTCTTTTTTTTTTACTGAAATGTCAATTTTACAATTCTGTTTTTACCTGTAGCAATAGCCGATTTATTGTCTATACATCGTATCGTCAAAAAATCTGTATCCTTACTCAATTGCTTCCATTTAGTTCCACCGTCTCGTGAATAGAATACACCATTTGCGCCAACTTGAACGATGGCTTTACCATTACTTTTTGGCAAATATTGAATACAGGAAGCATATCCAAAGGCTTGATTTTCTGCAACCAATTGCCAAGTTTTGCCTCCATCGGTAGTAATCGCTTTATTTTTAAAATTTTGTTCCAACTTCTGATAATTTCCTCCCGCAATGATACCCGTTTTTTCATCATAAAAATCAGCACAAAAGGCACCAGTCATCGCTTCGCCTTGCACTATAGGTGTATTGTACGTTGACCAATTGTTACCTTTATCTTCAGAAACCGAAACTCTAGATTTCTTCCCTCCAGATACCATAAACATAGAATTTCCTCTTAAAATCAAGTTGGTATTGCTGGCGGCAAAAAAAGCTTCTCCATCTTCAAATTTTGGCAAGTTATCGCAGGAAACTTTTTGCCAAGTTTCACCACCGTCAGAGGTTTTGATAAATGAAGGGCAATTTTCGGTTGGATCACCAATAGCAAAACCTTCACTATCATTTAAAAACTGCATACTGTCGTAAAATACTTTTGGATGTTTTTCTTCGTATACCAGTTTGATTTCTTTAGTTTCCTTATCAATACGATAGAGCAATGCCGGATTCGCTACTGTGAGTATAAAAATATATTTTTTGGTTTGTGCGCTGCTTCTAAATTCCAATTTCAAATTCTCACGTTCGATAAGTCCATTATATTTATCATTTGGATTTTTCAAATCAATTGCTCCAAACTTTCCAAAGTTACCTGCGTACCAAACCTTTTCATTATCGATAAGAATTGCTCTTGAACTTACCTTCTCATTCAAAATTGTATCAATACGGACGCTAGTAAATTTGGGGTTAGCCATATAGCTCTTATCAGCTGAACAAGAGAGGGTTAAAACGACAATAAACAATATAATGATTCCTTTTTTCATTTTATAACGAACTAATTAACAATATTTTGTAAAATTAGGTTTATAATTTTTAAATAAAAAGACTTTAGGATTCTTAAAATGTTATAATTTTGGTGTTTTAAATCAAATTTTAATGAGTTCTTCAAATCATCACGATCTTCATAGTAAGTTCACTTTTGCAGGAGTTTTAATCACATTAGGAATTATTTATGGAGACATTGGAACATCGCCTTTGTACGTAATGAAAGCCATAATAGGTACGCATGCTATTGCAACAGACGTTGTTCTTGGCGGTATTTCTGCTATTTTCTGGACACTTACTTTACAGACCACTCTAAAATATGTTATCATAACCCTTTCGGCAGATAACAACGGCGAAGGTGGAATTTTTGCGCTCTATGCACTGGTTAGACGTACTAAAATAAAATGGTTAATTGTTCCTGCCATTATTGGTGGATCGGCACTTTTGGCAGATGGTATCATTACTCCTCCTATTTCTGTATCTTCGGCAGTGGAAGGATTGAAGACCTATTATCCAGAACTTAATACAGTTCCAATTGTAATTGCCATTTTGTGTGTATTGTTTATCATTCAGCAATTCGGAACCAGTTTAGTAGGTAAGTTTTTTGCGCCAATGATGACGATTTGGTTCGGTATGTTAGCGGTATTGGGCGTTATCCAAATTAGTCATAATACTGATGTTTTGTGTGCTGTTAATCCTTACTATGCTATTCACTTATTAAAAATACATCCTGAAGGGTTTTATGTTTTAGGCTTTGTTTTCTTATGTACAACGGGAGCTGAGGCCTTGTATTCCGACATGGGACATTGTGGAAGAAAAAACATTCGTATCAGTTGGATTTTTGTAAAAGTTGCTTTGTTATTGAACTATTTCGGGCAAGGTGCTTACTTAATCAAACACGAAGGTGAAGTATTGACAAGCATCAATGCGAACAATGTGAATCCGTTTTATTTTATCATGCCGGATTGGTTTTTACCTTTCGGAATCGTAATTGCAACAATGGCTGCAGTTATTGCTTCCCAGGCTTTAATCTCGGGATCATTTACATTGATCAATGAAGCTATGCGTTTGAGTTTTTGGCCAAAAGTTACAATTAAATACCCAACCGATTTAAAAGGACAATTGTACATTCCTTCGATTAACTGGTTATTATTAGCAGGCTGTATTGGAATTGTATTGTACTTCAAAGAATCGGGTAAAATGGAAGCAGCATATGGTTTGGCAATCGTATTATGTATGATTATGACTACCTTATTATTGATGTACTACATGGTAATGAAACGTATTGCTAGTTATATCATTATCCCTATCATTTTATTGTATTTAGCAATTGAATTCAGTTTCTTAGTTGCTTGTTTGGATAAATTCGCTCATGGTGGATATGTTACTTTAATCATTGCATCAGTATTGATATTTGTAATGACCATTTGGCATACGGCAAAACGTATCAGTAAAGAATATACGAAAATTGTAAAAATTGACCATTACAAAAAAGTATTGGCCGAGTTAAGTGTGGATCTTACCATCCCGAAATATGCTACACATTTAGTATATATGACGAATGCCAACCGTGTTGATGAAATAGAAGAGAAAGTGATGTACTCGATCTTACAAAAAAGACCGAAAAGAGCAGATATGTATTGGTTCATTCACGTGAATGTAACTAATGAACCGTATAGAAAAGAATACAAAGTAACCGAAATTTTGAAAGACGATTTGTATCGAATTGATTTCAATCTTGGTTTCAGGGAACCTACCAAAATCAATTTGATGTTCAAAGAAGTAATCAAAGACATGGTAGCGAAGGGAGAAGTAGATATCACTAGCCGTTACGAATCGTTACATAAGAATAACATTATTGGTGACTTTAAGTTTGTACTTTCTGAGAAATTCCTTTCGTACGACAGCTTTATGAGTTATTATGAGAAGTTCATTATGAACGCGTATTTCTTCTTCAAGAAATTCTCATTATCTGAGGAAAGAGCTTTCGGTTTAGATAGTAGTTCTGTAAAAGTGGAAAAATTCCCAATGGTACTTCATGCTCCAGAGAAAATTGAAATGACTAGAGTTTATAGACAAGAATAGATGATTTCATATAATACGAAAGACTGGTTTACCTTTATTTTTAAATTCCACAAAGCAGATACTTTCAGAGCATTATTGCCTTTGATTATTAGCATTGCTATTTATTGTGGTGTTATTGCATATCTCGAGATTGAGTATTTTAAATTAGCAGAAACAAGTCATGTAAAGAACATTACCATGATGCACAGCATGCTGGGTTTTGTGATTTCATTGTTGTTGGTTTTTAGAACGAATACTGCTTACGATCGTTGGTGGGAAGGAAGAAAACAATGGGGAGCGTTAGTAAATAACTGTCGGAATTTAGCGGTAAAATTATCAGGAATTTTAGAAACTAAAGAAGACAAACTATTTTTCAGAAAAACCATTCCTTATTATGCGTATGCATTGAATTTGCATTTGAAAGACGAACAAATAAGTCAGGAGCTTTTTGAAGAATTCAATATTAATGTTGAGCACAAGAAGCACAAACCGAATCAGATTGTTAAGTTACTTTTCAAAAAGCTGAATGAACTGAAAAAGCAGGGAAAAATATCCGACGAGCAGTTGTTGATTTTAAATCCTGAAATTACCGCATTACTTGATATTTGCGGAGCATGTGAACGTATCAAAAACACTCCTATTCCGTTTTCTTATAGTGTCTTTTTGAAGAAGTTCATTTTCTTTTATGTCATGACCTTACCCTTTGGATATGTTTTCAGTTTAGGGTATTATACCATACCTGTCGTTATTTTCATATTCTATGTTTTGGCGAGTTTGGAATTAATTGCTGAAGAAATTGAAGATCCTTTCGGGAATGATGAAAATGACTTACCGACAGAAAGAATAGCGGAAAACATTAAGAAAAATATTGAAGAGATTTTGTAAAAATTCCAAGATCAAAATTCCAAATTCTAATTGATAAAAGAAAATCCTTTTTTGTACTGAGAAAATTTCTTTGTGCAGGAAGGGATTTTCTTTTGACAGGAAGAAATTCCAACTTGACAGAAGGAAGATTCTATTTGTCAGGAGCTAATTTTCATTTGACAGGAGCAAGAATCCTTTTGACAGGAGCAAGAATCCTTTTGACAGGAACAAATTCCAACTTGACAGAAGCAAGATTCTATTTGTCAGGAGCTAATTTTCATTTGACAGGAGCAAGAATCCTTTTGACAGAAGCAAGAATTCTTTTGACAGAAGCAAAAATCCTTTTGACAGAAGCAAGAATCCTTTTGACAGAAGCAAGAATTCTTTTGACAGAAGCAAAAATCCTTTTGACAGGAGTTCATTTTCTTTTGGCAGTTATATCATTTACCAAAAAAGAAAGAGCCCCGAAAGATCAGGACTCTTAGTATTCAAATTTCACAAAAACAGTACTATCTAACGATTAACTTTTTCACGATTGCTTTATTGGCTTCGGTAACTTTCACCATATAAATCCCGCTTGACAAGTTCAAATTTAGTTGAGCATCCGGAGTGTATTCGCCTTCAAACATTTTCATACCTGAAATCGAATAGATTTCAACTGTAGCGATTTCTTTCAATCCGCTGATAGAGATAACATCTTTGGCAGGATTTGGATATACATTCACCTTCCAAGTTGATCCAAAATCATCATTCGAAAGAGACGAATACCAGGTTTCCCCTACTCTACTTCCGAAAACGAAATCGGCCAGCAAAGGATAATCCACGAAAGGGTTTCTATTTCTTTGCCAATTGTAGATTACATTATTATGATTCATTTCAAAATCATCGGCTTTATCAGTAGCATTCCAAGTTAGCAAAGTTGCCAAATCACCAATATTTCCAGTTGGTTCACCAGGAAAACCATTAACAACATTCAAACCGTTGTAACGTACCGCCATATAAAATAAAGATCGTGCCACATCACCTCTCCAGCTACCTGAAGTACCGGCAGGACCGTTATAATCGTCGGTACCTGTTGGGTCTACCCCATAATTTTTATTATTACGGGACGTATTTTCCTGACTGTCTTCGGCACGCAAATGATGACCGTCGGCACCACCTGCCATAATATCATTGGCATCAGTACTAGTCCATACATCGATACCATCGTTAGGCAACATATCGTCTAAGAAGAAATTTCCTCGGGACTGACAGTAAATATGTTCACGATTCCACTTTCCGACACCACTAGGTCCAGATTGTTGGTCCAATTTCGATCTTGGTTGTTCAACATACATCAACCAAACCTGACTGCTGTTTAGAGGATTTTGATCGGCTTCTTTCAACATATCCCAAACTTCAGCATAGTTATGTTCTCTCACCACCGCCGGATTCGCAATAATGTCTTGAATAGCCTGTTTGAGTTGGTTACCCGATTTACCTTCCAACGAATCATAATAACCTGCCGGAGTTAAATTGGGACACAAACCGTACGTTGGAGCGTTGGGTGGTCCCCAAGGCTTGATCTCATAATCGTTATCATGAATTCGTACTTCAATATTATCATTTGATTTAGTATATCCATTTGGTAATGCCCCCAATTTAATAATTAAGGTTTCATCGCCTTCATTGATGGCATCATCAACCAAAGCAACAACTCGGCTTACCGAATTGGCACCCACTGGAATTGTTACATTTAGATTGGCAGTATAATCTGCAGTAGTGAAACTTCCATTTGCTAATGTATACGTAAAATCAAGATTAGAACCAGTAACATTTGAAGTCAACGAAAATTGAATGGTAAAGCTATTGGGTTCGGTTTGTTCACCAGTAGGAGAAATCGTTACAGTCATTGTATTGAACACGACACCCGATCCATCGTTAGGAACATCTGGAGTTGGTGTTTTTGTTTCGTAAGTACCATCCTCTTTTCTCTGAATTGAATTCACATCACTTGGACTAGCTGCACTAATGTATTCATCATAAGCGATTGAAACCCCCAGTGCAGTCATGAGACTCGTTGGATTCGCATCGTTTGTTTTATGTACCAAAGCATCGATCAGATTGTTTGTATTGGCCACGGTAGTTCCGTTGATAAAATCGGAAGGATTACCCAAATATAAACCCACAGCATCGGGGCCGTTTTGAATAGTATTATTATTGATTACACGATCCGGTGACGGGCTTACTGCCGAATTACCGAGAGTGACGATACCATTAACATCTGTGGTAAGACCATCCAAATCTAATGACATGTAGGCTGTATCTGCGTTACCTGCATTAAAAAAGACCAAAACATAACCATCGAGAGAAAAATTAGGTGTGGTGCTTTTCAGTTCAATAAATTCTAAGACATCAGTACTAGGCGTATCGGCATCCAATTCATTGATAACCACCTGACCGAAAGACACATTACAAAAAAGTAATAAGAAGAGTATTTTTTTCACCATATCCTTTAAATTTGGGAAGAGCAATTTAGACAAAAGCAAAGATTTAGCGTATTAATTACCGTTAAATTATCAATAAATCACAACTACAACGTTGTAGTTGTAAAATTCATCAGAAAAAACTTATATTTTTTATGACTGTTATCTGCATTTTTAATGTTACATTGCATTTATTTTGAAAATTGAAGATTAGCCTAACTAAAATATACTTTATACTACTTGTACTGAATTCGGTTATTGGATTGAGTCAACAAAATGTGAACGCTGTTTTGACATTAGACAGTGAAACAGGACATTTACTCGTTGTACAGGATATAGCCTTTGTCAATACCTCTGAAAAACCCATTGACCATTTGATTATAAATGATTGGAATCATGCGTATTCGGATAAAGATTCCCATTTAGGGCGAAGATTTTCCGATGAGTTTTCCAGAAATTTTCATCTTTCCAGAGAACGCGAGAGAGGTTTTACGACCATCAAAACGATTAGTATCAACAATACAGAAACATTTTGGAGAAGAGTAAATAATCAAATTGATTTAATAGAAATTCCGTTACAACAAAAATTAAATCCAGCGGAGGCGGTAAACATCCATTTGGAATATATTCTAAAACTTCCTGAAGCTAAGTTTACCAGATACGGCATTGACAAAGGGAATTACTATCTGAAGGATTTTTTGCTGAATATCGCACGCATTGATACGAATGGGAATTCGGTCCAATATAGCAATGAAAACATCGATGATGCATCGTACGAGAAAACAGATTTTGCCCGATTAAAATTAGTAGTACCTATAGAATATGTAGCCTCTACTAATTTAACTTTACTAACAGAAAACAATACGACACAAAAAGAATTGCTATTCGAAGGTCAGCACTTAAACGACATTCAAATAATCATTGAAAAGAAGAAAACATTTGAATCCTACCGAAATGAGAAAGCAGAAGTAGAAACCAATCTGTACGATTCCAAAATTACGGAATATCAAAAAGCACTAATTATAGACAAAGTCATCAATTTTACGGCAGCGAATTTAGGCGAAACACTCCCATCGAAATTCCTTATAACCCAAGCCGAATATGACAGAAATCCCTTTTACGGTCTAAATCAGCTACCTAATTTTCTGAGTCCGTTTCCAAATTCCTTTCTTTTTGAGCTCAAATTCCTAAAAACCTACACCGGAAATTATTTACGTCAAAATTTGAATATTGATTTCAGGAAAGATCATCATCTTTTCGACGCCATTCAAACCTATTTACTGATGACTTACATTGAAGAGAACTATCCTGATTTGAAGTTATTGGGCGGTTTGGGTCAGCTCAAAATCATAAAAGGTTACCAGGTTGCCAAAGCCAATTTCAATGACCAATACCAATTACTTTATATGCTTATGGCCCGAAAAAATTTGGATCAGAGCCTCGTGACCTCTAAAGAAAACCTTGTCAAATTTAACGAGCAAATAGCCAATAAATACAAAGCCGGTATTGCTTATTCGTTTCTAAGAAAATATTTAAGAAATAATGGTGTTGAGGCAGGTTTCAAAGCATTTTTTAACGTAAACAAACAACAAAAAACTACTGCCGAAGATTTTAAAGTACAACTGACAAAAAATGCGGGTGCAGATATTACTTGGTTCTTTGACAACATTGTTACAGCTCCAGACCAGATTGATGTTACCTTTGGCGAAGTCAAAAAAAACGGAGATGATCTTACAGTTGAAGTACAAAACAAAACCCATTTGGCGGTTCCGTTTTCTTTATCGGGATTTAAAAAACGAAAGAAAGTATTTGAACAGTGGTATTCGCCCACAGCATCGGATACCACCATCACTATACAAAACACAGATGTTGACAAAATCATCTTAAATCATAAAAATGATATTCCTGAAATCAATAACCGTAATAACTTCAAGTCATTGAAAGGTTTTTTCAGTCTCAACAAACCTATTAAGTTTTCTTTCCTGAAAGACATTGAAAATCCGGCCTATTTTCAAATTTTTTATGTTCCCGAAATTGGATTCAATGTATATGATGGTGCCATCGTTTCGTTGAGTTTCAACAATAAAGCGCTCATTGAAAAACCTTTTTCATTTACGGTTAGTCCAAGTTTTTCAACCAATACAGGTTCGGTTACCGGTTTTGGTATTGCGAATTTTACACAACAAAGAAAAAATTCCGATCTGTTTCAAATACGCTATTCATTAGGTAGTGCCTATTTTCATTACATCCAAGATGCCAGTTATTTAAGAGTAACACCGTCTGTCTTATTCAAATTTAGAAATAATGACAATTTAAGAGATAACTTCTGGCAGAGCATTAGTTTGAGACAAGTAACGGTAAGCAAAGAATCCAGTCCATTATTGGTTAATGATTTGAATCCGTTACACTATTCGGTGTTTGATCTCAGATATGGAATTGGTGACGGTGAAACAGCCAAAACCTATAGCCTTTCGGGTAATTTACAATTTTCGGATCAATTTGGAAAGTTTACTATTGAAGGTATCTATCGAAAACTTTTTGAAAACAATTACCAACTTGGGTTACGTTTTTATACGGGTACATTCTTATACAAAAGAACGACAACCGATTACTTCAATTTTGCACTAGACAGACCCAAAGATTATTTGTTTGACTACCAATATTATGGGCGTTCGGAAAATTCAGGAATTTTCAGTCAACAGATCATACTTGCCGAAGGAGGCTTCAAGTCAAAATTCATTAATCCATACGCCAATCAATGGATTTCAACAGTAAATACTACTTCCTCGATTTGGAAATGGATACAATTGTACGGAGATGCAGGATTTTATAAAAATAAAGGCAGTAAAGCCCAATTTGTCTATGATAGCGGAATTCATTTCAATCTAGTACCCGATTATTTTGAGTTGTTTTTTCCATTATATTCATCCAACGGATTTGAACCGTCTCAAAACAATTATCCTCAGAAAATCAGATTTATGGCTACATTAAATCCAAAAACGCTAATAAATCTTTTTACCAGAAAATGGTTTTAATAGTTAAAAAAACACACCGATTATTAAATATAATTTAACAAATAACTGTTTTTTATTGAATTATTAAAATAAAACCTTTTATATAAACATTCTTTATAAGAATTATTCAATTACTTTTTTTTCAGTAAGATTAGAATATATCGTGTTTTTGTTTAAATTTGTCGTAATTACATGTACACAATATGATACAAGTGGAAGATAAAAAAGATTTGACTTTTGAAGATTTCAAAACAGAAGTAATCAACGATTATAAAGTTGCAAGAATTAGTCGCGAATGTAGTCTTTTGGGAAGAAAAGAGGTGCTTACCGGAAAGGCGAAATTCGGAATTTTTGGCGATGGTAAAGAAGTGCCACAGTTGGCTTTGGCCAAAGCATTTCAAAATGGTGATTTCCGTTCCGGATATTACCGTGACCAAACCTTTATGATGGCCATTGGAGCAATGACAATCGAGCAGTTTTTTGCTGGTTTATATGGTCACACCGACTTGAACTTTGACCCTATGAGTGCCGGTCGTCAAATGGGCGGACATTTTGCTACGCATTCATTGGATGAAAAAGGAAACTGGAAAAATCTTACCCAACAAAAAAATTCAAGTGCTGATATCTCTCCTACTGCTGGGCAAATGCCTCGTTTGTTGGGATTGGCTCAGGCATCCAAAATATTCAGAAATGTAGAAGGTATTGACCAGACCAATTTCTCTGATAAAGGAAATGAAGTCGCATGGGGAACTATCGGAAATGCATCGACATCGGAAGGTTTATTCTTTGAAACAATTAATGCTGCCGGTGTTTTACAAGTGCCAATGGTTATGAGTGTTTGGGATGACGAATATGGTATTTCCGTTCACGCCCGTCATCAAACCACCAAAGAAAATATTTCTGAAATCTTAAAAGGATTCCAACGTGATGAAGAGAATAACGGTTATGAGATTATGACCGTTAAAGGATGGGATTATCCGGCTTTAGTGGAAACCTATCAAAAAGCTTCTGCTGTTGCCAGAGCCGAGCATGTTCCGGTATTGATTCATGTGGATGAATTAACACAACCTCAGGGTCACTCTACATCTGGTTCTCATGAGCGTTATAAAAATGCAGAGCGATTAGCATGGGAGGCTGAATTTGACTGTTTGGCTCAGATGCGCAAATGGTTATTGGAAAATAATTTAGCTACTGTAGAAGAGTTAGAAGAAATTGATACCCAGGCTAAAAAAGACGTTTTAGAAGGTAAAAAAGCGGCTTGGATTAATTTTACGACTCCAATCAAAGAAGAAAGAGACGAATTAGTTGCGTTGTTGAATTCAGTAGCAGCTTCTTCAGACAATAAAATATTTATTGAAAAATATGCTGCAGACTTAGCAGCTGTCAAAGAGCCTATTCGTAAAGATTTGATTACTTTGGCACGTAAAGTATTACGCATGATTGTTAAAGAAAGTGGAAAAGCAACTTTGGCATCATGGATTACAGCCTATACAGAAAAAATTCAGCCTAAATTCAGTTCTCACCTATTTTCACAATCTGAAAACAACATTTTTTCTGTTGCGGAAGTAGCACCAACCTATGATGAAACTGCTGAAGAAGTAGATGCTCGTCTGGTTTTAAGAGATAATTTCGATGCCTTATTTTCTAAATACCCGGAAACATTAATTTTCGGTGAAGATTCAGGAAACATTGGAGATGTGAATCAAGGTTTGGAAGGAATGCAGGAAAAATACGGAGAATTCCGTGTTGCCGATGCCGGTATTCGTGAAGCTACGATTTTAGGTCAAGGAATTGGAATGGCTATGCGCGGTTTACGTCCAATTGCTGAAATTCAATATTTAGACTATTTATTGTACGCAATTCAAATCATGAGTGATGATTTAGCTACGTTACAATATAGAACAGCAGGTCGCCAGAAAGCACCATTAATTATCAGAACACGAGGACATCGTTTGGAAGGAATCTGGCATTCAGGTTCACCAATGGGTATGATTATTAATGCTATTCGAGGAATTCATGTTTTAGTTCCTAGAAATATGACCAAAGCAGCCGGTTTTTACAATACATTATTAGAAACTGACGAACCAGCCTTAATTGTTGAATGTCTGAACGGATATCGTTTAAAAGAAAAAATGCCTACCAATTTAGGTGAATTTAAAACGCCAATTGGTGTTGTTGAAACCATCAAAGAAGGTTCTGATATTACTTTAGTTTCTTACGGTTCAACTTTACGCTTAGTGGAGCAAGCTGCTAAAGAATTATTAGAGGTAGGAATTGATGCTGAAATCATTGATATCCAGTCGTTGTTACCATTTGATATTAATCATGATATTGTAAAATCTTTGGCCAAAACTAACCGATTATTAGTGATTGACGAAGACGTTCCGGGAGGAGCTTCAGCATTCCTATTACAACAAATTATCGACGAGCAAAAAGGATACAAATATCTTGACAGTCAACCAGAAACATTGGCTGCGAAAGCACATCGCCCAGCATATGGAACAGACGGAGATTATTTTTCTAAACCTTCTACAGAAGATATATTTGAAAAAGTATATGCTATGATGCACGAAAGCAACCCTTCCAAATATCCTAGTTTATACTAAAGACTTCAAATAACATTTTTTAAAATCTTAGCTAAACACTTCATGAATAGCTAAGATTTTTTATTTATAATCCACTCTGCTTTAACACTTTATACGGCAAAACCTTACAACAAGTAACCCATAATGAATTAATTTTAAGTTGGGTAAGTTACAATTCACATTACATTTATCTCGCAAGTATCATAATAATGTGTTTTTATGATCACTTATGCGCCTTATTAAAAAATCAGCATTCTTATATCCTAATATAAATTTGGCTATCGTGAAAAAAATGCCATATACAGTAAAAGACGGGTTTGATTTAACCCATCAGAAGTACGCCGTTTTCGATAACATGATTGAAGGTGTTCAAGTTATCGACTTCGGCTGGCGTTATTTTTATGTAAACAAATCTATTGTGATTCAAGGTCAATCAACCAAAAAAGAACTTTTAGGACATACGATGATGGAAAAATATCCGGGGATTGAATCTACTGAAATGTTCAAATGTTTACAACAATGTATGATAGAGCGTATTCCTTTGGAAATCCCTTCAGAATTTGATTTCCCGGATGGTTCCAAAGGTTGGTTTGAATTGAGTATACAGCCTGCTCCGGAGGGAATTCTGATACTTTCATCTGATATTACAAAACTTAAGAAAACTGAAGCTGAACTCAAGAGAAAATTAAATGAACGAAATGAATTGCTCACTCAAATATCCAATCAAAAAAAACAATTGGAGGAGTTTTGCCAAATTATATCCCATAATCTGAGAGCGCCACTTTGTAATCTTTTGCTTTTGGGCGAAATGCTTGCCGAAAATCATACTATTGAGGAAAAGCTCAACTATTTTGAGATGCAAAAACCAATCATTGCAAAACTACAGCAAACCTTTGAAGAATTAGTTGACGCTACACAAATCAAAATGGATTCAACCATCAAAAAGAATTTGATTGATTTGGATAGGATTGTTGAGAAAACAAAAGACCAATTTGACGAAGAAATACAATCCACAAGAGCGATTATTACAGTTGATTTTACAGAGGTAAAAAATATTTTCTATTCGAAGAAGTATATTAGTTCTATCATGAAAAATCTTGTCAGTAATGCTTTAAGATACCGATCGCCACTAAGAAGTCCAAAAATACACATCTCCAGTTATAAAAAAGACGATTGGATTTGTATTGAAGTAAAAGATAACGGATTGGGAATTGATCTCAAAAAAAATAAAAATGACGTATTCAAACTTCATAAAACATTCCACGATCATCCAAAAGCAAAAGGTTTTGGGTTATTCATAACCAAAATTCATGTAGAAGCATCAGGTGGCAACATACAGGTAAAAAGTAACATCGATCAAGGAAGTATATTTACAGTTCAACTATATAAAATGGGGAAACATGGGAAAAATTAAAAATGTTTGTTTAATTGATGATGACAAAATTTTTCAGTATCTGACTCACAGAATAATTTCGGATACACATCTTGTGAAAGAAATAGATGTGTTTTCGAATGGATTGGATGCCCTTAAATTTTTAGAATCCGTTAGTGTTGATAAGAAAAAACTGCCGGACATCATTTTATTGGATTTGTTCATGCCTGTAATGGATGGTTGGGGTTTTTTAAAAGCGTATATGGATCTTCAGTCCAAACTGCCCAAAAAAATACCCATCTATATCATCTCCTCTTCTATTGATCCTATTGATATCCAAAAATCAAAATCAATCAATTCTGTAATTGATTTTATAGTGAAACCGATGACAAAAGAAATGTTCTTACAAATCATGCATTCCTATGCACCAAAAAAAATACATTAATATATTATCTGTTTTTTACACCTATATACTATACTCATTTTTAAAGCGTTGTATCTAAAACGTTTTAAATGAAATACAAATTTGCCCTTTTTATGCTATTGCTTGTTATTTCCTGTAAAACTGGAAAGACATCAAATACGGCAGTCATTGTCGAATCCAGCAAAGTAGAAGCTATAAAGAAAAATAGAGCTTTTGATTTAGGAACGCGACTGCTTGAATCTTGTAATACATCTAGATTCAAACCCTTTTCAAAAGAAGAAGCTACAGAAAAAGTTATAGAAAATGCTACGCTAGATAAAATATCAGCTACCTGTAAAAAAATCCGCCAGAGGAATGGAAAATTCAATTTCATCAAACTTATTGATATTACTTATATCAAATCATCCGATGATTATATATTCCGATACAAAATTGATTATGAAAAAAAATATTTCATGCGCGAACTTTCTGTAACAATCAATAAAGAAAATAAGGTATCAGCCATCTCTACCAAAGAAATAAAGCCAAAACCATTATAAAAAGTCCCGCAAAAAGCGGGACTTTCTCAATTTTATTGTTTTACTAGTTTTATTTTTTTTGACATTTTTTCTTGTTCAATTACTGCTAAATAGACTCCGGGTGGCAAATCCTCACCAAAAGAAAACTCTTTCTCGTTTTGTCTTTCTATCAGTTGGACAAATCTTCCGGAAAGATCGAAAACTTTGACTGTTGTCAATCCACTCCAGTCGTTATTAACTTCAAATTGGAATTTGTTATTCGTAGGATTAGGATACACTATAACGCTAAAATCAATTTTCTCATTTTCTTCAATTGGTTGTTCGGACTCCTCTCTTGACGTGGTACTTGATGAAGTTCTTACTTGTAAAGAGCCACCGTTTAGTAGTTGTTCAATGGTTTTGGACTGACTCAAATTCCAATTGCTTGAAAACCAAACACCTCCAGCTTTACGATTTAATGTTATCCCAATCGATTTTTGTGAAATACTATTTCCGTTATCCGTCATTGACATTTGAAATGCTGCACCACCTTCAAGCGCTACAATAGTACCATTTTCCAATTGCTCAACAATATTGGCTTTACTACTAAACTGCGCTTTTGGGAGCGTTATATTCAATAGTGAAATCGCATTGGTTGTAATGATATAGGTATGCAGTTTATTGTCTAAAGTCCCGTCAGGTTTATTGTAACTAGATATATAAATCATTGCCTTACCTTGCGGATTGGTTAATTTGTTATTGAATTGCACATCAAACTGAAATCCTGTTAATTGCCCATTCGCACCTTTCACATAGCCCGAAGAATTGGAATTCAATAGATTTCCACCACCAACAATATAACCTCCTGCAACTGGCTTAGATACCGTTACAATACACTGAGAAAGAGTTGACCATGGATTATTTTCATAGGCACCACTTACTTTCACAGCAATTTGAAAGCTTGCTGCATTGGCCGAACCAATATTCAATTGAACGATAGCGCTAGCTGAACCATAACTTCCATCTGAAACATCTACAAGCCCTACGGGTAAATTTTGAGCACTTGGTATTGGTGACATTGTTGATCCATTTACAATATAAAAACTAACTTTAGCACCTCTTACATCACCTTTCGGAATATTATTATCTTTTATAACAGCTGACATAGTTAAAGTTGCCGTACTCGTGTTTGGTCCAGTTGTCCATGCAAACAAATCGCCAGTATAATATCCAGTTGCGTTATATGGTGCTGCATTTCTAGCAATTACTACAATCGCTTTTTCCTGATAACTGCCTTCATAATTGACATTGCCACTTAAAAACTCTGCTTTTACAATATAATTTCCCGGTAAATTCACAATTTGTTTACTAACCATCGCTTGAACTGATCCGTCCGCTGCACCAGGTATTGGTACTACAGGATAAGTTCCATAATCCACCCCATTTACTGTAAATTTTACTGAACCTGTTAAAGGACTTCCTGAGTTTAATGGAATTATTTTGGCTGTAAAAGTCAGATTATCCATATATCGTACACTCGCTGCGCTAAGTTGAAGACTCAATGCAGTGGTAGCCGAAGTGATTGATGCCGACGTTACAGCAGTTGTATTTGTTAATGTATAATTGTCTTTATCCGCCCCTTCAATAGTAATTCCATTTACATTTACAGTCCATGTTCCCACATTCGAATTGGCAAAATAAGCATTGGCATACAAAGGAATTAAGGCATCACCTGCAATTTTATCAGATGTCAAATTTACTGTTGCTGCAGTTGAACCATCATAAATTTTATTAATTCCTGAAGCTGATACGATTAAATCTTTCGGACTTATAACAACCGATGACGAACCTGAAGCATTATTGTAATTGATACCTCCATTAAAATTCCAAACCGTGGATCCTCCGGGAACATTTCTAAAAGTCGTTACAAAACTCAAACCTGAATTCAAATTGGTTCCCATAATACCGGTTGCAGTTCCTGATACAGTATGGTATTGAGCATCATAAATAGCTGAATACGGCATAATTACTATAGTCGCATCGGCTTTGTTAATCACTATGGCTACATCGCCCGATTCGTCTTCATAATTCGGATTCGAGAACGTCCAATGTGCCGTTCCGCCGGGAACATCAGTAAACGAAGCTCCCAAATCCAATCCGGTTAAAGCCACTCCGCCTACACCCGTTGCTGAGCCCGAAGCACCATGTGCCTGAGCATCATAAACACCAGTGTAACCATTCACAGTTACATTCGCATCGGCTTTGTTAATCACTATGGCTACATCACCCGATTCGTCTTCATAGTTCGGATTCGAGAACGTCCAATGTGCCGTTCCGCCGGGAACATCAGTAAACGAAGCTCCTAAATCCAATCCGGTTAAAGCCACTCCGCCAACACCCGTTGCTGAACCCGAAGCACCATGCGCCTGAGCATCATAAACACCAGTGTAACCATTCACAGTTATGTTAGCATCGGCTTTGTTAATCACTATGGCTACATCGCCCGATTCGTCTTCATAATTCGGATTCGAGAACGTCCAATGTGCCGTTCCTCCTGGAACATCAGTAAACGAAGCTCCTAAATCCAATCCGGTTAAAACCACTCCGCCTACACCCGTTGCTGAGCCCGAAGCACCATGTGCCTGAGCATCATAAACACCAGTGTAACCATTCACAGTTATATTCGCATCGGCTTTGTTAATCACTATGGATACATCGCCCGATTCGTCTTCATAGTTCGGATTCGAGAACGTCCAATGTGCCGTTCCGCCGGGAACATCAGTAAACGAAGCGCCTAAATCCAATCCGGTTAAAACCACTCCGCCTACACCCGTTGCTGAGCCCGAAGCACCATGTGCCTGAGCATCATAAACACCAGTGTAACCATTCACAGTTATATTCGCATCGGCTTTGTTAATCACTATGGCTACATCACCCGATTCGTCTTCATAGTTCGGATTCGAGAACGTCCAATGTGCCGTTCCGCCGGGAACATCAGTAAACGA
>NZ_JBHSHZ010000021.1:0-48786 GCF_042653365.1 Flavobacterium sp. GCM10023249 | reverse complement strand
TGCAATCCTGTGGGAGAGTATGTCGCCGCCTTTCTTTAAAGAATCCTCATCAGAAATGATGGGGATTTTTTGTTATAGGTGCAGCGTGTCGCCCTTCGGGCTCGATTCGCCGCATTTCTTTATAAAACCCTATTCAGTTATGAATAGGGTTTTTTATTATATATTACCCTACAAAACACACTTCCTTAAAATTACTGGTATCTAATTAGATAACTCCATCCAGGTTGTCAAATAGTTATTATTTCCCACAACCTTTTAGTTTAAAAACAATAGTTTGATAGTTTTTAACTATTAGTTTGCAGTATAAAACAAGTTTTGTTTTGTTTGGTAATTGTGAAGAAATCTCTAGCTTGATTGGAATGTATTTCTACAAGATCATTATAATTTAATTCTCTTAAAAAGTTCATTTCAAAAGTAGTAATCTGATGTTTTAAGATGATTTCTGGAGAAATTAAATCCAAACACCATTCTAAATATTTTGTATTGTTTACATGATTGACAATGTCTAAATCCGACAAAACTACCTTAAGATCCTCAATTTTTGAAATGTCAGTATGAATAGATAGTCTAGAGAACGATTTTGAAGTCGCTTTCCTGTCAGGATATTTCTCAAAATGCTCATGTGGTAAGGCTAATGACTCTGGCTTTCTTAAATGTGTATTGAATACAGCCCAATAAGTAGTTGCTCCAACGATTTTTTTCCCATCTAAGTACATTTCAATATTACGTATCGATTTATTGCCATCTAAGCTCTCAATCCAAGTCGTTACAGTAACAGTGTCCAACCATTTTGGCAAAGATTCTATTTCAATGCGAATACGGCTTAAAACCCAAGCTTGATGATGTACTTGCATATCGCTAAAACTTAGACCTCCCATAATAGAATGTTCGGCAGCAGTTAATTGAAGTAGATTACACAAGTCAACGTATTTCAAATAACCATTTGGTGCACACTGAGTGAAATTGATTTTCCAATCATGTGAATAAACTGAAGTGAAATGATTTGAAATAGGCATCTGAGTAAAGTTAAGAAATGATTTTACTACTTACATGATTGATGATAGTATCAATATCTGATTGATAATCGAACCATTCTGTATTTTCAGTCCGTTTAAACCAAGTCATCTGACGTTTGGCAAAACGACGGGTATTTTTTTTGATTTCTTCAATAGCAAATTCTAAAGTAGTATTGCCGTCTAAGAAGTCAAATAATTCTCGATAACCAACAGTTTGTAAGGCATTAAGTTTTTTATTTGGATAAACTGCTTTGGCTTCTTCCAAAAGACCTTGCTTTAACATGATATCGACCCTACGGTTAATCCTTTCATACATTTCTTCTCTATCCGCTTGTAAACCAATAACAATTGGGGTAAAATTTCGTGAATTTTTTCGTTTACCGACGAAAGATGAGTAAGGTTTTCCAGAGCCCAAACAAACTTCTAGAAAGCGTTTCATACGCTGTGGATTCTGAAGGGTTTGTGGATTTTCAGTTGAAATCTTATTGAAATAGTCAGGGTCTAATTTTTGTAATTCTGACTGAAGATAGGCAATACCTTCAATTTCGAATTTTTCATTGATTAAAGTTCTGACAGAAGTATCAATCTCTGGAAATTCATCAAAACCTTTTAAAACAGCATCGACATATAGTCCAGAACCACCGACCATGATTTGTATCGGTTGCTTTTGAAATAATTTATCTAACTTTTGCAACGCATCGTTTTCGAAATCGCCAACTGAATAGGAATCGAAAATCGAAATGTTTTGTATAAAATGATGGTGTGCAGAATCAAGTTCTTCTGGAGAAGGAACAGCAGTGCCTATAGTCATTTCTTTAAAAAACTGGCGGCTGTCACAGGAAATTATATCGCAACCAAAATGTTGAGCCAATCGGATGCTTAATGCTGTTTTTCCTATCGCTGTAGGACCTATGATAGTGATTAAATAATTCATTTTTTCAAGAGAAGAATTGGATTATCGGATTAAAATTTGACAATCTTTAGCACTCTTCTTTTATTGATATAATTCTGAATGATATTACGGGTATCCCGATTATTTTGCATCGGAATGATGATGTTTTTCAAAATTTCGATGTTATTGATCTGATAGTTTAAGTCGTAGAAACAATAGCCTTTGTATATACCATTTTCAAGTAAAACCGCACTTCTTTCGTTGATGTTTCTTCCTCTGTCAATGATAACCATACTTTGATGATTGAACTGATGATTCTCTATGAAATCCTGGACTCTTTTATTGTACTCATCTGGGCTTTCTTTTTCTATACACGCCCCAAAACATTGTTTAATATCGTACTGAAAACAATTTTTTTTAGTGTCGTAAAGGCCATTTATTTTTTGGCACAATTGGTATTTTTCAGTGATTTTAAAAAGTGCATTTTTACCTTCTTGAACGGTGGCAAAAGAAGTGATCTCTTTTTTACGACCATCTGCTTTCAAAACCTGTAACGACAAATAACCCTTTGTGTCCTTTTCAACATACAAAGCCCAAGGAAATATCGTTTTGCGTTGAGAACGATTGTAAATAGGCTTGTTGATCTTTATTTCGTCACTTTCTTTTAAAAGCGCAATCAGCTCACTTCCAGTTTCTTCATATGTGACTGTATACACTTCATGTTGTATTTTTTTGCTTTTTCGTGAAGTACCTGTAAAATGTTGATTTACCCTTTTCTTAATGTTTTTACTTTTCCCAATGTAGATTAAATCTCCTTTTTCATTATGGATGTAATAGATACCCGTTTTACTGGGTAAAGATTCAACAATATCGAGTAGTTTAGGTGAAATACCCGACTTGAGTTCTGTTTTTATGAACGTCTTTACAATAGTCTTTTCAGCATCTTTTGATAAAAGGATCTTGAATAATTTCACGGTAGCCATCGCATCTCCATTAGCACGATGTCTATCGGCCACTGGAATTCCCAATCCACGAACCAATTTGCCTAAACTATAAGAAGGTTGACCTGGAATTAGTTTTTTGGATAATTCGACTGTACAAAGAGTCGGTCTTTGAAAATGAAATCCTAAACGGCGGAATTCAGTACGTAAAATTCGGTAATCAAAAGAAGCATTGTGTGCTACAATAGTGCAATCTTCAGTAATTTCAATAATTCTTTTGGCTACTTCGTAAAACTTTGGAGCACTTCGAAGCATAGCATTATTAATCCCAGTCAGTTTGACAACAAACGGTTGAATGGGGATTTCTGGGTTCACCAAGCTGATGAATTGGTCTACGACTTCATGACCATCAAATTTATAGATGGCTATTTCGGTAATACCTTCTTCATTGTATTGACCTCCAGTGGTTTCTATGTCGAGTATACAGTAAATAATGTAATGAATTTGAATTATCTGCTTCCAAATATACTACTTCCTACGCGAATCATGGTACTTCCGCATTCAATTGCTAAAGGATAATCACCGCTCATGCCCATAGAAAGTATCTGAAAGTTTGGATTTTTAGCTTGAATCGAATCAAATACTGTTTTTAAATATTCAAATTCGTTTCTAATTTGTGATTGATCATCGGTAAAACTAGCCATTCCCATTAAGCCTACCACATTTACGTTGGTTGCTGATTCATCGTTTTGTAAGTAGTCCAAAATCTCATTTAATTCACTTTCATCCAAACCAAATTTAGTTTCTTCCTGTGCTATCGATACTTGTAAAAGGCAATTTACTTTTTTTCGCCATTTTGTACCAAGACGGTTAATTTCCTTTAAAAGTTTCAAGCTGTCCACTCCATGAATAAGTTTCACATAGGGGATCATGAATTTGATTTTATTGCTTTGAACATGACCAATCATATGCCATTCAATATCTTTAGGCATTTGTTGCCATTTTTCAGTCATCTCTTGTATTTTGTTTTCTCCGAAAATACGTTGGCCAGCATTGTAGGCTTCCATTAAATCGCTAACCGGTTTGGTTTTGGAGACTGCGACTAAAGTAACGCGTTCAGGAAGTGTGGACTTTATATTTGTAAGGTTTTCGAATATTGACATTGTTAAATCATTATTTGTTGTATTAATTCATCAATTATAAAAGGGAGTGTTATAAGAGATGTAAATAGTATTAAAGTGAATATATAATCAATTTTATGTTTCGGATTTCTTCCATATTCGGGTTCTCTTTTAAAAATCTTAAAATAAATACTTCTTATTGTTTTATTTATGATTAGAAAAAGAAGAGGCATTTGTGCTCCAAAATAACTAATGCTTTTCTGATCCCCATTTTTATTATACTCAAATATAATACCAATGCCTAACATTAAAATCGAAATTAGAAGGCACTTAATAAAATAATTATTGAATATTAATTTGTCTTTATTATATCCAAACATAAAAAGTGTGAAGCCAAATAAAAGATATAAAAGTAGGTCTAAGTCCATAATTTATTTATAAAAGCATCCTTTTTACTTGAGAAATAGTTTGAAAATGGTTAATATGACAAGTTTTTGTTTTTTACCATAAATTGAAAGGAGTTAATCTTCAATTATTCATCTACAATTCATACACCAAAAGACCACTCCTGAATTTAGGTTCAATATAGGTGCTTTTTGGTGGCATAATCAGATTATTGTCGGCCAATAATTTAATTTCACTGATATCAGACGGATATAGCATAAAACCAATTTCAAATTCGTCTTCATCAATCATTTCCTTCATATGTAATATGGCTTGTTTACCTGGAATATAATCAATTCGCTCGTCATTACGTAAATCGCCTATTCCTAATATCGGGTGCAACACTGTATCGTATAAAATTTGAGCATCTAAATTTTGAAGAATGTTTTTAGCCCGATCTTTGAATTTGTATTCCAAAGCATAAAAACGACCATCAAGATACATTCCGAATTCGTATTTATGCTTCGGTTGCCATAGTTCTCTTTTTTTATCTTTGATGATGAAATTTTCTGCAAGTAATCGAATAAAATCATCTTTTTGATGACCATTCAAATCACGTATTACACGATTGAATTCGTAAATTTTCACATTACTTTCCGCAATCAGAAAACTCATGAAATAGTTTAGATTTTTATTTCCGGTGTCTTTATCCTGTTCATACAGCATTTCAGCAGAAGCGGAACGATGATGGCCATCAGCAATATACAAATCGGGTATTTTGTCAAAATGATCTACTAACAGATTAATTTCAGTCTCGGTATCAATTTTCCAAAGTGTGTGTTTTTCTTTGTTGGTAGTTGAAAATTCGTAAATCGGACGACTTTTTTTATGAATGGCAATAAAAGTGTTGATTTCGTTACTATCAGGATAGGTAATTAAAACAGGCTCTGTGTTAAATCCGGTTTGATGTAAGTAGTCTTTGAATAGTTCAACTCTGTATTGAAGTGTATCTTCATGTTTTTTAATTACATTATTTTGATAATCTTCAATGGATGTTCCGGCAATAATTCCGGTGAATATATTGTTTTTGGTTTGGATTTCATGTAAATAAAAAATAGGTTTTTCATCTTGTATCAACACTTTTTCATTCTTGAAATCCTTATATTTCAAAGAAACTCCTTTAAAACGTTTGTCGTTTGTTATACGCTGTGCATTAACATAAGCCGGATGAATGATGTGCAGAAAGGAATACGGATTGTAATTCAACCAGGCAGCAAGCTCTGAAGAACTATAATCATCGTACATTCTGCATGTCACTAACGCTACTTTGTCATGCGCAGGTCGGACAGCTTTAAAAGGAATTATTTTGGCCATTTTTTTAGTGATTAGTAAATAGCGAATAGTAATCGACCGTTTTGTCAATCACTATTCACTAATCACTGTTTTTTTATTTTGAAAATTGTTTTGCTACTTTTTCCGCTTTTTTACTTTCAGTATAATCGTAGAAACCTTCTCCTGATTTTACGCCTAGTTTCCCAGCCATTACCATATTAACTAACAATGGGCAAGGAGCATATTTAGGATTTTTGAATCCGTCGTACATTACGTTTAAGATAGATAAGCATACATCTAAACCGATAAAATCAGCTAATTGTAATGGTCCCATCGGATGCGCCATACCTAATTTCATTACCGTATCGATTTCCTGAACACCTGCAACTCCGTTGTATAAAGTTTCGATGGATTCATTAATCATCGGCATCAAAATTCTATTCGCTACGAAACCAGGGTAATCATTTACTTCAGTTGGAACTTTTCCTAATTTTACGGATAAATCCATAATGATTTTAGTTACTTCGTCGGAAGTACTATACCCACGGATAATTTCCACTAATTTCATGATAGGCACCGGATTCATGAAGTGCATACCGATCACTCTTTCCGGATGAACTACCTGAGCAGCAATCTGAGTGATTGAAATTGAAGAAGTATTGGTCGCTAAGATTACATTGTGATCACAGATTTCACTCAATTGCTTGAAAATATTCAATTTTAAACCAACATTTTCAGTAGCAGCTTCCACGACTAAATCACAACCTACCACACCATCTTTAATATCTGTGTAAGTAATGATGTTACCGATGGTTTTGTGTTTGTCCTCTTCTGTTATGGAACCTTTGGTAACCATACGGTCAAGGTTTGCGGCTATGGTTGCCATACCTTTTTCCAAAGATTTTTCAGATATGTCTATTAATTTTACGGTAAATCCTGATTGGGCAAATGTGTGGGCAATTCCGTTACCCATAGTTCCGGCCCCGATTACAGCAATGTGTTTCATTTTAACTTATTAAATTATGTCCGTTTTCTATTAAATATTTTATTGTAGTTGAAATTACTTGTTTAGTTCCTTCAGTTATGAATTCTTTCAGATACTTGACGCCTAATTTTTTTACTTTTGCAAGAATTTTAGAAAAACTTGTAACAACTTGTTCTTTATTTTTTTCAGTTAAAGTTTCTTGTAATTGTTTTATTTCTTTTTGAATATTTTCAATTCGTATTTTATTACCTTCAATCTTATATTTTTCTAAACCCTTATCTAGATTTTCAAGATAATCATCTAAAAATAATATCTGATTATTATCTAAAGGTTTTTCTTTTTCATCCTCTAATATTTCAAATTCTGCATAGAATTCTTCTTCATAAAACTTTAATATTGGGTCATCAAAAATCGATTTAGTATTAGCATACTCATCAAGTAAATTAATCCAAAGTTTAAAATGCCCATCTAGTTCATTTGGTTTTATCGAAATTTTATAAAGATCTACATTACTCCTGTTGTAAGGTTTATAACTGATTATAAACTTTTCATTTTGATATAAATTTAAACAGAAAAAAAAGCTTGACTCTTCATCAATATCAATGAATTTAAGTAATGATTCTGGATCTTGTATTTTTATATATTTTTCTCCATGGATTGAAACATATTTTTCAAGAACTTTTAGTATTTCTATTGGTAGATCCTTCTTTTTCATTTGCTACTTCTTCATCGAATCGATAATCTGATACGCCACGCGTAACGCTTCGGTTGCTTGTTCTAGTGTTACAACCGGTGTGGTATTGTTGTTAATTGCATCGGCGAATGATTCCAATTCATCCAATATGGCATTATTCGGTTCAACCGAAGGGTTGTCATAATAGATTTGTTTTTTTACACCTTCAGCGTTTTGTAAAATCATGTCAAAATCTCCCGGAACTTCAGGTGCATCTTTCATTTTTACCACTTCACAAACTTTATCCAAATAGTCTACAGAGATGTAAGCGTCTTTTTGGAAAAAACGTGATTTTCGCATGTTTTTCATAGAAATACGACTCGATGTGATATTGGCTACACATCCGTTTTCAAATTCCAAACGCGCATTGGCAATATCTGGTGAATCGCTAATTACAGAAACACCACTGGCATGTACATGTTTTACCTTTGAATTGACAACGCTCAAGATTGCATCAATATCGTGGATCATTAAATCCAAAACTACAGGGACATCGGTTCCTCGTGGATTGAATTCGGCCAAACGATGCGTTTCTATGAACATCGGATTTTCGATTTTGTGTTTTACAGCTTTGAACGCAGGATTGAAACGTTCTACATGTCCAACCTGACCTTTTACATTGTACTCATTGGCTAAAGCGATAATTTCTTCTGCTTCTTCAACAGTGGTTGCAATTGGTTTTTCAATGAAAACGTGTTTTCCTGATTTAATGGCCACTTTGGCACATTTGTAATGAGAAAGAGTAGGAGTGACAATGTCAACAACATCCACTGCATGAATTAATTTAGCAATAGTGTCGAAGCGTTTATAACCAAATTCAGCGGCTATTTTATCAGCATATTCGGCATTTTCATCATAAAAGCCTACTAATTCGTATTGTTCAGATTGTTGGAGTAATCGTAAATGTATTTTCCCCAGGTGACCGGCACCTAAAACGCCTATTTTAAGCATAGAAAAAGTTTTTTCAAAGGTACTAAATTATTGTAAAAAGTAAAGAGTCGTAAAAATTATCATTAGAATTCCTAAAAACAAAAAATAAGATTTTTGACTTATTCCATTCTTCTGTTCATCAACAACATACGTGTCCGATAAACTGTCGTGCCAATTGTTTCCAAATAAAAAGGAAAAGGAATCGAAAGGTATGAGTCGCGACAAAGTTCGGGTGAAAGTGGATTTGAATGACGGAATTTGATCTTCCTCGTTATAAATTCGAGTTCCTGTTAAGAATTTAGCTGGTGTTGACTGAAAGAAGTGTTCAAAAGCCAAATAGTAAATGATTCGAATTGTAGCCAAAAGCACACAAAGACCTAAACTTTCACCAAATACTTCTTCGATACGATTTAGAAAATGGGCTATTGTTTCGTTATGTCTAGCATCGTAAATTATTTCATAAACTAGAATGTAAGTAAGTGTCAAGTCGAAAATTAGATGAAAAAATCGTTTTATTTTTGAGGAAACTGTAATTTGATTTTCTACTATTTTGAGTTCTTTTTGCTGATTCAAGTAAGTTAGCATTTTGTAAGCAATATAGGTGTAAACTCCCCAAGAAATCCAATGAAAAACCAAAAAGAAGCTGATGTCAAATTGGGTAGCATTCATTATAATGTAGGGAATGGAGAAAACTTTTGATAAAATAACTAAACTCAAATTGAAACGAATCAATTTGGTTTCTTTACCATTCGATGTAAAGAATAGAATTGCACCTACTAAAAAAGTAATACCTAAAAAAAGTTCTACTAGATTCAGTGAATATCCTAACGTTCTCTCTGGAGTAATGTTTAAATTAATAAAAAAATCGGGACTAATGAAACTGTAGGGTTTCAGTGTGTTGAAGATATGGTAGATAGAATCGAATTGTTGGTCTTCATGACCATAAGTTGATGTTATGATGAAAACCAAAAAAGTATTCACTATACCAATAATTGAAGTCAGTAGAGAGAATAAGAAAATCTTTTTATTCATAAATGGTTAGGGTTTACGGGTTTGTTACGAATGTACTACTTTTTGGTCAGGCTGGAATGTTATTAAATAAAATTATTGTGATCTAAAGACACATTTTGGCAAATTCTTTTCTAATTTTACCAAAAATAATATACTCCGAAATTGAAAGATACAGCCAAACATCAAGGACTTAGAAATCAGTTGGTAAGCCTTCTACAACAGAAAGGAATTACTGATAAAAACGTATTGGATGCGATTAAAAAGATTCCAAGACATTTATTTTTGAATTCCAGCTTTGAAGATTTTGCGTATCAGGACAAGCCTTTTCCAATTGGTGCCGGACAAACCATTTCTCAACCTTACACCGTTGCATTTCAAACGGAATTACTTCAGGTAAAAAAAGAAGATAAGATATTGGAAATAGGAACAGGAAGCGGTTATCAAACAGCAGTTTTATGTACAATGGGGGCCAAAGTATTTTCTATTGAACGACAAAACGAATTGTTCAAGAAAACCTCAGTACTATTACCTAAAATGGGAATACGTCCAAAGCATCTTTCTTTTGGTGATGGATATAAAGGGTTGCCCAATTTTGCACCGTTTGATAGTATCATAGTAACAGCTGGCGCTCCTTTTATTCCTCAACCCTTAATGGCACAATTGAAAATAGGTGGCCGTTTAGTGATTCCGGTGGGTGAAGATGTTCAAGTAATGACTTTGTTGATCCGAAAATCAGAAACTCAATTTGAAAAACATGAATTCGGAGATTTCAGATTTGTGCCTTTACTGGAAGATAAAAACTAAACCGTTTTTGTCGATATTCAATGATATTTGTCATTTTTTACTCTTTTTTCTTACAATACTTTTGCCATACAAATCATGTAATAAACAAAAGTATGAGCGAAGTAACGTATGATTCCGTAAAAAAACCTTTACCAATTGATAAAGAGGTTTCTTGGGACAAAACCCAAACTATTATGAGCAAAACTGATTTATATGGCACCATTGAATATGCCAATGAAGCCTTTGTTGATGTCAGTGGTTATGAAGATTATGAATTGATGGCGCAACCTCACAATATTGTACGTCATCCGGACATGCCTAAAGTTATTTTTAAGGTGATGTGGGATAACATAAAAGAAGGTAATAAATTTCATGGGATTGTAAAAAATCTAGCGAAATCGGGTCGTTATTATTGGGTTATCACTGATTTTGAATATATGCGGGACGAAAGTGGGACGATAAAAAATTACATTGCTCGTAGGAAAGCGGTTCCGCAAGCAGTAATTGCGAACCACATCGAACCTTTGTATAAAAGATTACTTCAAATTGAACAAGCTAGTGGACTTGACGCCAGTGAAAAGTATCTGATAGGTTTTTTGGAGGAAAAAGGAATGAATTATGTTGATTTAGTTACCAAATTAATGATTGATAATGATAAAAATCAACAAACTATGGTTCATCAAGTTGTAATTGAAACTGTTGAAGAAGAGGAAGAAGAACGAAGAGGTTTCTTCAGCCGATTTTTCGGAAGTTAATAGTGTTTGCTTTTGGTTTAAAAAAAACGGGTAAGTAAACTTACCCGTTTTTTTAATATGATTTTTTAATACGATCGAGATCTCTTTTGTTGTCTCTATCTTTTATTGTTTCTCGTTTGTCGTAATTTTTCTTCCCTCGGCACAGTGCGATGTCCAATTTAGCTAATCCCTTTTCATTAGTAAATAATCGAAGTGGAATAATAGTTAAACCTTTGTTCTGAACATCTTTCAGAAGACCTTTCAATTCTTTTTTGTTCAACAGAAGCTTGCGCTCACTTTTGGCTTTGTGGTTGTAATGTGTTCCATAAAGGTATTCTTCTATATGGGAATTGATTACAAATAATTCGGTGCCACTGAATTCACAAAAACTTTCTGCAATAGAGGCTTTTCCTAAACGTATTGATTTGATTTCAGTACCGGTTAAGACAATACCAGCGGTGTATCGATCAATAATTTCATAATCGAATTTAGCTCTTTTATTGAGTATGTTAATTGTTTTTTGCATGGGAGAGCAAATTTAGGAACTTAATTGAAATTCTTATAGTATCTGAGGGGTTAATTTTTAAATGGTTGATTTTTAGTATTTTGCATTTTATCGATGTTTTTTGCATTTTGTCGTATTTGTAGTCGTAGTATTACAAATTTTTTTTATATTGGAATGTTAACAAACTAAAAACCAACCAAATGAAAAACAAATTCTTACAATTGTGCGCAATTGCTATTGTTGCATTTACCTCTTGTACCCAGGACGATACTGCTTCTGATGAAATTGTAATTAATGAAAGTCAAAAGCATCCATTATCTGCTCAACAGGTTATAGCAAACATTGATGAAGCGTTCAGTAAAAAAGGATCTTTTAAATGGAGTGAATCCAATGATTATGTTTTGTGGAGTGCTTTAAAAAATGGGAACAATATTTGTTCCATTGGTTTTGGAGATTCCAAAAACGATTTTGACAGAAGTAAATCGGTTAGAGCGGTTGAACATCAAAATCAAATTTTGAATATTATACGAAAATATGAAGGTAAAGAGACCGAAAAATTTTTGATAGCGACAGATCCTTATTTAAATCAATTGGACGTAGTTATCGAAAATCAGGAAACAATCATTGCACTTCGTAAAAATAAATTTATCCGTTATATGGAGCCGGCAGATTTCCGCTATTTTGCCACTACTAAAGACAATCAAAGATCAGATTCAGAATCGAGTTCAGGATGTGGTTTAAGTGTTGAAACTATAGCATCTGCAGATTATACAACTATTGCACCGAATGCAAAATTACCTTGGGCATTCAACAATCATAATATTCCAAGTGCTTGGAATTACAGTACTGGTCAAGGTGTAACCATTGGAGTCGTGGATACAGGAGCTTCAACAGAAAACACATTGTTAAACGGAAGTTTCAATAATGGTTATTCATCGGGACGTACAGTTCAAAGATTTGGCGTTTATGTGGATTCTATTTGGCCATGGAGTACAGGAACAGACGGAGTTAACGACAAATGTGGGCATGGTACTAGTATGTCATCAGTAGCTACATCTCCAAGAAATGACAAAGGACAACCGGTAGGAGTGGCATACAATTCGAATCTTATTGCATATAGAGCCGCTGCAAATGTGGTTTTGGAAGGCTATCATGAGCAAAATGGAGTAAAAAATGCTTTTACAGGTTTAGCTAATAATTCGAATGTTAAAATTATATCTATGTCGATGGGACACATCATTTCTGTTGGAAAAATTGAAGATGGTGTAAAATACGCTTATAGTAAAGGGAAATTAATTTTTTGTGCAGGAGGTACTTCAACTAGTTTTACTACTTTCGTAGGTGTTATTTTCCCAGCTTGGATGCCGGAAACGGTAGCCGTAACAGGGATTAAAGAAGCGTCTACTTATCAGAAATGTGATGTGTGTCATACAGGTGGAAAAATCGATTTCACAATTATGATGCAGAGAGCTTCTGGAACTACCATTCCAGTGAATAGTTATTATAATGGTCAAGGTGATTATGTAGGTGGTTCTTCTGTAGCGACAGCAACTACAGCTGGTATAGCAGCTTTAGTATGGGCTAAAAATCCAGGATGGTCAAGAGATCAAGTATTGAATAAAATGCGTCAAACATCTCATTTGTATCCAAATAAACATCCAGAGTTTGGTTATGGAATGCCTAATGCTTTATTAGCAGTTCAATAAAAATTGTATATACTAAAAATGCTCGAGTAATCTCGAGCATTTTTTTATTTGTGAAAATTGGATTTAGAAATTCAATTTAGTTCCAAAATAGAAGTTTCTACCCGGAGCATTAATTCCTGAAGCAAAAACTCTATATTGAATGTCTAAGATATTTTCTACACCAGCATAAACAGTCAAAGCGTCGAATGGCTTTACTGCTGCCTTGAAGTTGTAAGTTTGCCATTCAGGCATTCCGTCTGCTGGAGCATATTGTAAATTGTCTTCGATACTGCTTGAATAATCTTTTAAATGTTTTTTACCATTATACAACATATTCAAATCTAGATTAAGCCATTTGTTTTCATAATTGAAACCAATTTTTCCAAAATGTGGAGGAATGTGATCCAATGGTCTTTCCGATTGATCTTCTTCAACTACTCGACCAAAGGTAAAGTTGTAACTTCCGTAGAATTTGAATTCTTTTAAAATATTCCATTTTACGCTGGTTGAATAACCAAAAATATAACCTTGGTTTTTATTTTGTGAGGCATAAACATCTGCGGGGAATCCATCATAATCGATAGTGCTATCACCTTCATAAGTAAAACGATCTACCGCAATAATATCAAATAAACGGGTATAATATGCTGTGTTTTCAAACTCGAAAGTTTTGCCGCTGTAAATAGTGATTCCTAAATCTCCAGTAATGTTTTTTTCTGGTTTGAGATTAGGATTAGGAACATATATAGTACCGTTTTGTGTTGGTGTTCCTGTTTTAGTTTCAAATACTTTAGCTAAATCATCTACGTTAGGAGTTCTAAATCCAGATGCAACATTGAATGCAATTTTTACATTTTTAGTAGAATTATTCACAATACCGGCTGCAGCACTGTATGTAATGTTCTTTTGTTCAATCGTGTTGAATGGGAATGGGAAGAACGACTTGTCTTTGAATTCGCTTGATAATGTGGTGTAACCTGCTCTAGCACCTAAATTATAAGATGTGTTTTCGTTGATTTTAGCATAATATGTAGCAAAAGCATCTGTACGTAAAGTATAGTTTTTACCGTCGGGATATCTTGTGCTGATGGCCGAATTTGTACCGGTTTGAATGTTTCTTGCATTAGCAGTTGAATTCAAATCATCATAAAATGCTTCGGCACCGTATAATAACTCGCCATTTCCTAATTTTGCTTTTAAATCAATATTGAAAGAGTAAACTTTTACTTTTTCTACTCTGGATTCTTCACTTGGATTGTTTCGGTTTCTGTTAATGCGGCTTTCCTCAATGTCTTGAAAATTGGCGCCAATAGATAAATCACTGTTCCAAAATGCATTTTCTTTATTTAATTTATAACCTGCCAATAGTCGCTTTTGTGGTCCATAATTCCAGGTTGCAAAACGTAAGTTGCCATTTCGGATATCAGTTAATCGATCATAACGAGGGAGGTCGTCAGTTGTCGAGTATTGTAAATTCAAGTTGTGTGATGTAGTTGCATTTGGCTGAAATAAAACTTTCTGCATTGCATTGTATTGTTTGTAACCCGAAAATTTTTGCACATAAGGATCCGGGTTTTCAACAACAGTATCTACACCGTTAATGGTTTGAACATAAAAAGGGCGTAATCCAAAGAAGTCATTATTTCCATTTTTTTTCTTACCCATTTTCAAATCATCAAAATCATTGTAAGAAACTGCGGTTAAGGTTGCCCATTTTTCACCTGAGAAACGAAAATCGGCATAACCGGATTTCTCCTTATTAATAGTTCCGTATCTTGTGTTTAAGGAACTTGAAAATGATTTCCCATTATTTTGAGACAGTAATAAAGGTTTTTTTGTGATTAAGTTGATGGCACCACCCATGGCGTCACTACCATATGGTGTAGAAGCTGATCCAAAAAGGATGTCCGTGTTTTCTAACATATTTTCATCAACGGTAATTACATTTTGTAAGTGGCCACCACGATAAATTAAATTATTCATACGAACACCATCAACAAGTAGTAAGATTCGACTGGATTCTAAACCTCTAATTACGGGGCTACCTCCTCCTTGTTGGGATTTCTGCACAAAAAGTTTTCCGGAATTGGATAACATTTCGGCTGTAGTTTGGAAATTGCCAAATTCAATTTCTTTTTTGGTGATTCGTTGAACTTGTTGCGGATTTCTTTTGCTTGAAGTGATATAGCGTTGTGATTCTAGCTTTACTTCTTCAAGATTAGTTACGGTATCTTTTGTTTGCGAGAATCCTCCAAAAGAAATACCTAAAATTATGATAGATATTATTTTTTTCATTGTTAATCAAATGTTTATATGTACTACGTTTGGGAAACAAAATGAATTGAATCCTCAAAAAAAAACAGATAAGAAATAATTAACAGGGAGGTCGTAGGTTTGTTACAACAATTTTGTTAGTTTTTCCTTTAACTTCCCTAAAATTAGAACAATAGTATTTTTTGGACTCCGTGACTGTGTTGTCTTCTGCAGTGGAAGTTACTATAGTGACTACTAAGTTTGATTTTTGGATTTTCTTTTTGTTCTTGTTTATAGGCTCTTTCACGCTGAATAACTGTTCAAGAGCAGTTTTAAATTTGTCTTCGTAACTGTCTTTTACTAATGTAGCTATTATTTTATTTCCCGATTTTTTATAAGAAACTACATCATAGTAAACTCCATTGATTTTAAGTTCTTTTTTTTTGCCAAGTGAATTCCAATAACTAATGGATAATTCTTTAGTTTCTGCCAAATGTAGTTTTGAAAGTTGAGCATTATATCTTATTTCCTTTATGTTTTCGATAAATACATCAGAAAATAAAGGGGAGAACTGTAACACATAAAATGTGACAATTACAAAGATGGATATATTTTTAATTTTTCTCAACATATTGGGGATGCAAATATAATTTTAAAAATTTATTGATTCCCCTTTTCTATTAAGGAATAGATTGCTGAATCAATAAACTTTCCATTGAAGAATTCATTTTCCTTAAAATGGGCTTCTTTTACAAATCCGTTTTTTTCTAAAACTTTTGCCGATGCCGAATTCTCCGGATCTATAATAGCTTCAAGAGAATGCATCTTCATATTTTTAAAGCCGTAGTCAATCATCAACCGTATGGCTTCGGTAGCAATTCCTTTTCCCTGTGCTTCTGGCAGAAGCATATAACCAATTTCAGATCGGTAATGTTCCCATTTAATACGGTAATGACCAATAATTCCTAATAGTTTGTTGTCAGGTTTTAGTGTAATAGCCCAATTGATTCCTTCATTAGTTTCAATCTTTTCCTCAATCATTTGAATATGGTCCAAGGCTTCTTCTTTTTTTGTAACCAAAGGTCTCGGGATATGTTTCATGATTTCTGGATTACTTCGTAATTCGAAAACTTCCTGAACATCATCTGGAGTGATTTGACGTAAGAGTAATCGTTCTGTTTCTAGATTGGTGAATGGTAAAAATGAAATTGGTTCCATGTTATAAAGTTTGTATTGAAAGTGAAGTGGTAAATACTTCATTAGGTTGTATTATGTTGATTCCTTCTTTTTCCAGAATATTTCCGGAGCAGTTATGTGTATCGGCGAAACCATGCCAAGGTTCGATGCAAATGAAAGGTGCGCGAGGTTTTGTCCAAATGCCAAGTTGCGGAAATCCTTTGAAATTGACAGTCAAATAGGGAACATTTTTTTTGAGAAGCGTTACTTTTTCAGAATTTAACGTTTTAAGCACAATTGCATCTTTTTCAAAAAGACTATAGGATAGCGCTAGCTTATTTTTTTCTAATGGAATTAAGCTTGTTTTTCCGTTAAAACCTTCGTTCTCTAGTTCGTGATGAATAAGTATGTCGTCTTTTTCAAAATGAAGGCTATATTCGTCAAAATTCGAATCAATTCTAAATGCTGGGTGAGCTCCTAATGAAAAAGGCATTGCTATGGTTGAGTTGTTTTTAACAGAATATAGGATATCTAATGTATTTTCGTTTAAGGTGTATTTAATTGTTAATTCGAAGCAAAAGGGATAATTGTTCAATGTTTCCTGATTTTCTTTTATTACAAAAGCTGCCGAATTTTCGGTCTGTTCGAATACTTCAAAGTGAAGGTTTCTGGCAAAGCCATGTCGAGGTAATTTGTAGCATTTCCCAGAAAAAAAATATTCATCATTTTTCAAACGGCCTACGATAGGGAATAATAGCGGTGAAGTTTTATTCCAGAATTTTTCATCGATAGTCCAAATATAATTGGTGTTGTTGCTATGAAAAGAGAGCAATTCTGCTCCTAGAGAACTAATTTTTACGATGGATTCGGATGATTTTAATTCGATGATCATTTTTAATATTTTGTTGTGATACTCTTAACAGGGTTTAAGATAAAATTCCTGCTAAATTAAACATAGTTATTTAACATAGCATAAACTATTAATTAACAGTTGTACTTTGTAATTAGGTTTAATTTTACTCCAATATCTTTTCGTACTCTCCAAAGACATTATTTAATCATCAATCAGTCTAGTTTTCAAATACTCAGTTTTGGAAACTTTTTTTTTCAATAATGTCTAATTAAATTTTTTAGGTATGAAATTATCAATTTTAGTAGTAGTAGCAATGTTTTCAATTTCTGTTTTTTCTCAGAATTCTGAAAGCGAATTGAAATCAGAAGAATTACCTACAGTGGTAATCAAAAAAGCGGGTGAGGATTTTTCAGTTTATTTGCCTGATAAAAATCCAGATTTAAGGGTTCGTGATATGCAAAAGAAATTTATTGGTTATAACTTGGGTAAAACCCCTGATGGTTATGATGAATATTTGGTCTTGTTTGAAGGCGAAGATGCTTCTCTTGCAGCAACCTATAATGAAAAAGGAAAATTAATGCGTGTAGTTGAAAAATATGAAAAAGTTCAATTGCCAAGAGCAGTGATTTTTTCGGTGTACAAAGAATTTCCAGGATGGACTATTGTTCATGATAAGTTTTTTTATACACAAAGTAATGGTGACGTAATTAAAAAGCAATACAATCTCAAATTAAAAAAAGAAAAAGACATTAAAAGAATCATTGTTGATCCCAACGGAAGTATATTAGCTGGGATTTAATCCAATCAAAAATCTAAAAAAAAGTTAAAAAGGCTGTCCAAATTTTGGGCAGCCTTTTTAGATTACTAAAAACAATAAATGAAAACGTGTAAACTTATATTGTGGATTGATTTCTAAAAACCAATTTTCCGTCGAAACTATCTAGTAAAATGATACTTTCAGTGGTTATTTTTCCCGAAAGAATTTCTTTTGAAAGTTCATTTAACACTTCTTTTTGAATCACTCTTTTAACTGGTCTTGCACCAAATGTCGGATCATATCCTTTTTCTGATAAATAAGCTATTGCTTCGGGAGTGGCATCCATAGTAATGTTTTGTTGTGCTAACATTTTGGTTACACTCTTTAATTGTAAGCTAACAATCTCTCGTATGTTGTCGTTGCTCAATGGTGTGAACATCACGATTTCGTCAATTCGGTTTATGAATTCAGGACGAACCGTTTGCTTGAGTAATCCTAAAACTTCTATTTTAGCAGCTTCAGTTGCAGCTTCAACTCCTCCTTTTAAGTTTTCAAACTTTTCCTGTATGATATGACTTCCCATATTGGAGGTCATAATGATTATGGTATTCTTGAAATCGGCTAATCTTCCTTTGTTGTCTGTCAATCTTCCTTCATCCAAAACCTGTAACAAGATGTTGAAAGTGTCCGGATGTGCTTTTTCAATTTCATCCAACAATACTACAGAGTATGGTTTGCGACGAACAGCTTCCGTCAATTGGCCACCTTCATCATAACCAATATATCCCGGAGGCGCACCAACTAAGCGACTCACGCTGTGTCTTTCTTGGTATTCGCTCATGTCAATTCGAGTCATGGCATTTTCATCATCAAAAAGATATTCGGCCAGTGCTTTGGCTAATTCTGTTTTACCAACACCAGTTGTGCCAAGGAATAAGAAAGAGCCAATTGGTTTTTTTGCATCTTGTAGCCCGGCACGACTTCTACGAACAGCGTCACTAATGGCGACAATGGCTTCTTCCTGACCTACAACGCGTTGATGTAATTCTTTTTCAAGATTCAGTAATTTTTCTCTTTCGCTTTGTAGCATCTTAGTCACCGGAATGCCTGTCCATTTAGCAACTACTTCAGCAATATCGTCATGTGTTACTTCTTCTTTGATTAAAGAATTCCCTTTTTGATTTTCTGCGAGCTGGACTTGTAACTGATCTAATTTTTCCTGTGCCTCCTTAATTTTTCCATAGCGGATTTCAGCTACTTTACCGTAATCTCCATCTCTTTCTGCACGTTCAGCTTCTAGCTTAAAATCTTCAATTTCCTGTTTCACGGATTGGATATTATCTACCAAATCTTTTTCTGATTTCCAGCGCGCAAAGATTTCATTGCGTTCTTCTTTCAAATTGGCCAAATCCAAGCCTAGCGATTTTAATTTGGTTTCATCATTCTCTCTTTTGATGGCTTCAATTTCGATTTCCAACTGCATTATCTTACGATCCAATACATCCAGTTCTTCTGGTTTTGAATTGATTTCCATTCTTAATTTAGAGGCAGCCTCGTCCATTAAGTCGATTGCTTTGTCCGGCAAAAAGCGATTGGTTATATAACGCTGTGATAATTCAACTGCGGCAATAATCGCTTCGTCTTTAATACGAACTTTGTGGTGTGTTTCATATTTTTCCTTGATGCCTCGGAGAATTGAAATGGCACTTTCCGTATCGGGTTCGTCTACATTCACTTTCTGGAAACGACGCTCCAATGCTTTATCTTTTTCAAAATATTTTTGGTATTCGTCCAATGTTGTGGCGCCAATAGCTCTTAATTCACCTCTTGCCAATGCAGGTTTTAGAATGTTTGCGGCATCCATTGCGCCTTCACCACCACCAGCACCAACTAAAGTATGTATTTCATCAATGAACAATACAATATCACCTTCTGCTGAGGTAACTTCTTTTACCACAGATTTCAATCGTTCTTCAAACTCTCCTTTGTATTTGGCTCCTGCAATCAAAGCACCCATATCCAACGAATAGACAATTTTATCTTTCAGATTTTCGGGAACATCGCCATCTACAATGCGATGGGCTAAACCTTCTGCAATAGCGGTTTTACCTACACCTGGTTCACCAATAAGCATTGGGTTGTTCTTGGTACGTCGGGTTAAAATTTGTAACACGCGTCGAATCTCTTCATCACGTCCTATAACGGGATCTAATTTTCCGGTACGGGCCAATTCATTGAGGTTTTTAGCATATTTGTTCAGTGAATTATAGGTTTCTTCCGCCGATGCCGAAGTCACACGTTCTCCTTTTCTGATTTCTGTGATTGCAGCTTCTAATCCTTTTTCTGTTACTCCTTGGTCCTTTAAAATTTGTGCTACCTTGCTTTTTGATTTAAAAATGGCCAATAGTAAATGTTCGATCGAAACGTATTCATCATTCATTTTCTTGGCTATGATATTGGCTTCGTTAATTGTCGAAGCGGCATCCCGAGATAGCATGATGTCTGCGCCAGATACTTTCGGGAAACTAGTCAAGATGCTTTCTAAAACTTTCTGAAATAGCTCAATGTTTACATTTAATTTTTTCAATATAAATGGAGTAACATTCTCATCAACCTCCAGAATTGCCTTTACGATATGTTCGTTTTCCAGTTGCTGATGGCTCAAGCCTTGTGCAATTAGCTGTGCTTGCTGTAAGGCTTCCTGCGATTTGATTGTTAAATTGTTTAAATTCATATTGTATGTTGTTGTTTTAGTATTTTTAAGAAAGTTATTTGTCTAACTTTGTTTTCCAATCGACAATTTGTATTCCAATTCAAAAAATCAAGACAAATTGACTTGTTTTAAAGTTTTGTTAATTAGAAACCAAGACAAAATGTCTTATATTCAATAGTTTAATGGGTAGAATTATTCTTTTTATTGCCATAATAACATCCTTTTTGTTTATTTCCTGTAAGGATGAATTTCAAAAATTGGCACAAAATGATGTTCCATTGGGGAAGCCAATTCCTGGAGAATGGCTTGCGGATCATCCTGAAAAAGGGCAGACCTTTGAAGAGTATGTAAAACTCAAACCTATGCGGCCTGAGAAAATCAGAAATAAAATTTACATATTGCCTATGGGTGATTTTACTGCTCAGGAGAGTAGAATTGTAGATTTAACAGTGGAGTATTTGGAATTGTTTTATGGAATAGAAACAATCCGAATGAAAACAATTAAGGATGAAATGGTTCCTAAAGACAAAAGAAGGTGGAATGATGAAGGTGAACAATTGGATGCTTCCTTTTTATTGCATAAAGTTATTCCTGCTATGAAGCCCAAGGATGCCTTGGCAATTATGGCAATAACATCAAAAGATTTATATCCCAAACCTTCTTGGAATTTTGTTTTTGGTTTGGCCACCTATTCGGAAGGAATCGGGATTACTTCGATTGCCAGGTATGAACCCAATAATAAGGATTATTCCGTAGGTTTACGACGCGCAATTAAAACTTCTGCCCATGAAATTGGACACATGTTTAAAATGAGGCATTGCACATATGCTAAATGTGTGATGAATGGTGTGAATTCTTTGAGTGAAGATGATCGAAAGCCTAATACGCTATGTTCGGTTTGCCTAAAAAAAATGGTATGGAATTTAGAGTTAGATAAAAAAGAGCGATTTGAAAAGTTGATCGCTTTTTATCAAAGACATTATTTGAGCAGCGATGCAGAAATAATGAAAAATCAATTAGAATTAATAGAATAGTAAAACATGAGTTTTTTTAAGAATTTATTTGGGAATGAAGAGCAACAACGTAATTCTCTTAAAATAGAATGGAATCCGTTGACAGATATAAAACAATTGGATGCAATCGTTGAGGAGTCAAATAGTCAACCTATTGTTATTTTTAAACATAGTACGCGATGTAATATTAGCAGAATGGTGCTAAAACAATTTGAAGATGAATTTGATGTGGTGTCGGGTTTTGTAAAGCCATATTACTTAGATTTATTGGAATTTAGGCCAATTTCCAATGAGATTGCGGCTAAATTTAATGTAGTGCATCAGTCACCACAGATTATTGTCTTGAAAAATGAACTGGTAGTTCATGATGCTTCTCACAGCGATATTCAGGCAGGAGATTTGAGAAATGTGTAATTAATTGATAGCAATAAAAAAACCCGAAATACTTCGGGTTTTTTTATTAATCGTGAAATGGAGATTAACCTCTTCTTTCTTTGATTTTAGCTTTTTTACCAGTAAGATCTCTAAAGTAGTAGATACGAGCTCTTCTAACTTTACCTCTTTGGTTCAATTCAATTTTTTGTAAAGCTGGCATGTTGATAGGGAAGATACGCTCTACACCTACAGCACCTGACATTTTACGGATTGTAAAAGTTTCAGTAGCACCAGTACCTCTTCTTTGGATTACAACTCCTTTGAAGAACTGTGTTCTTGTTTTTTCACCCTCTTTAATTTCATAGTACACAGTGATAGTATCACCAGCACCAAAAGCAGGGAAATCTTTCTTTGCAGTTAATTCGTTATTTACGAAATCTAATAAACTTGCCATCGTAATAAATTATTATGGTTAAAAATCGAGCAACATTCACGGATTTCGCCAGAGGTTGGTCAAATGTGGGGCAAAATTAGTTAAAATTTCCAAACTACAAAAACAAAAACGTAAATTATTTGTAATAATATCCCGAATGTAAGTGTTTGATATTTAATGTTTTCCTTTTTAGAATTTGGAATTTTGTATTTGATTCTTATTTTTTATTCTTCCAAAAGATCCGGTCTTCGGTTTTTAGTATGTTCATAAGCCTTTTCTTCTCTCCATTTTTCAATGTTGGCAAAATGACCACTCAACAATACATCAGGTACTTTCATGCCTTTGTATTCGGCTGGACGGGTATAAATTGGTGGTGATAGTAAATTGTCCTGAAAACTATCAGTCAATGCAGAGGTTTCGTCACTTAATACCCCAGGAATTAGTCGGATTAAGGCATCACAGAATACTATAGCGCCTATTTCACCTCCGGAAAGCACATAATCACCAATTGAAATTTCTTTGGTAATATGCATGTCGCGAACTCTTTGATCAACTCCCTTATAATGCCCGCATAATATAATAATGTTTTCATACATTGACATTTTGTTGGCCATGGGCTGGTTTAAGGTTTCACCATCAGGAGTCATATAAATAACTTCGTCGTAAGTACGCTCTGATTTAAGTTTTGTAATGCAGTCGTCAATCGGCTGAATCATCATTACCATTCCGGCACCACCTCCAAACTGATAATCATCTACGCTTTTGCGTTTGTCGTGGGCATAATCTCTTAAATTGTGGAAATGAACCTCTACCAATCCTTTATCGATAGCTCTTCTCATGATGGAACCTTCAAATGGACTTCGAAGCAGGTCGGGTAGTACAGTAATAATGTCTATGCGCATGACTTAAAATTTGGACAAAAATAGTTTAAAAGTTTAATTGAGTAAAATTGTTTAAGGAATATAAAAGGCTAAATTTGGAAAATTAAAGTTGAAAGCACACTACTGGTTATGGATATTAAAGAAAATGTAAAGTTTGGTGAAGGAATTATAAGTGGGTATACATCTGTTTTTTTAGGTATACTTTCTTTTTTAGGTGTTTTTTGTTTTAAATACCCTGAATGGCTTACCACTCCTGAATTTAGAAATGTTTATACTGGTGAATCAATGAAAGTATTGCTAACGGCTGTTATCATTGCTTCTCTATTTTTTGCTGTCATAAGTTTTATGAGGAGTAACCAGAAAAAATGGGCTTTATATGGAATGGCATTTTGTGTTTTTGCAATTGTATTGGGAGGGTTTGATGTTAGTCCAAGAAGTGTTAACGTGACCAAAGTTCATTTAGGATTAGATTGGCTTATTTTAGATTTATTTTTGATGGCGATTATATTTGTGCCGATAGAAATAGTTTTTCCTAAACGTAAGAACCAGCCAACTTTTCATGAGGAATGGAAGACAGATTTGATGTATTTCGTTGTTAGTCATTTGTTGGTACAATTTTTTGGAGTAATTACTCAGCAGCCGGCTAAATTGTTTTTTGGTTGGATGGGATTGGATGGAATTCAAAGTTATGTTCAAACGCTACCCATTCTGATACAGTTATTTTTTGCGTTCTTTATTTCTGATTTATTTCAATATTGGACACATCGTTTTTTTCACTCCCATACTTTTTTATGGAGGTTCCATTCGATTCATCATTCTACCGAAAATATGGATTGGTTGGCAGGTTCAAGAACCCATTTCGTTGATATTTTTGTTACCCGCTCCATGGCATTTGTGCCGCTTTATGTTTTGGGTTTCTCAACGATTACCTTTAATATTTACGTAATTTTTATGGCTATCCATGCCGTTCTTATTCATTCAAATACACGAATTGACTTCGGATTTTTTAAATATGTGTTTGCTACACCTCAATACCATCATTGGCATCATTGTAAAAATTCAGACTATTATGGAAAAAATTTTGCGACTATCTTCCCGTTTATAGATAAGCTATTTGGAACCTATTATTTACCCAACAATGTCTGGCCGGAAGACACGGGTTTATTAGAAACAAATTTTCCTAAAGGTTATATAAAACAAGCAGTTTATCCCTTTACCAAAAGTCCATTCGATAAAGATTTAAATATGGAAGAATATTCGAAATCTACGAGATAAATCATACTCCAAACTGTCTCAAGTGATGATCTAGATGTTTCCATTGTAAATTGTCCCAATCTTGAGAACTCATCGGACCGAAGAAAGGATGTTTGTTGGTTTTAATCACTTGTGTACCGTCTTTAAACATTTGTACTTTTTCTTTGAGTTCTAATTTGGTTTTATCAAAATCATAACTTCCTTTTCGGATAAAATCAGGAGCCGTTGGACTGTTTTTTCCGAACTTAGGTGCAGTAATGATTTTCTTTTTAATGAGTCGTCCCAATAAAGAAAATAGAAAATTGGCTTTCAATTGCGTATTGCCAAAAGCGATATCGATAGGTGCAATGCAGTGTGACATCATTTGATCCACGGTCATTTTACCCCATAATCCTTGCGATTCAGGTGATAAACGGTCAATTCGATTGATTAAATCTTGATTGTCATTCGGATTGAAAATACTAGCCATAATTTTATTTTTTTGTCGCTTCCACTGCAAATACCATTGGGATTTTATTCTGTAAATGTTTTATTCTGAATTTTCCCGGTTCAAATTCTTCGGTCTGATTGAAACAATTGTAAGGAGAATAATCATATTCATTAAAAGAATTAATTTCTAATCCCGATTGAATAAGGGCATTTAAAACTTCACTTGTAGGATGATTCCAAGTAATGGTTTTGGTTTCCAATGATGCATTTTTATTGGCGTAAGTTCCTGATTCTTCCTCAATTATTGGTTCTACATTGAAATAACTATAGAAAACTTCTTTAAAATCGTTGTCAAACATCCATACAATTGGATGAAAATCAGCTAAAATGAATTTTCCTTGAGGTTTTAAAAAGCGAGAAACAACATTGGCCCATTTATCTAAATCTGGAAGCCAACCAATGGTGCCGTAACTGGTAAAAACAAGGTCAAATTGTTCGTCCAAATGATTCGGTAAATCATAAATATCACAACAAATAAATTTTGCATCTAAATTTAATTGCTCGTTGAATTCTTTTGCTTTTGCGATTGCTTTGTCTGATAAATCAACTCCAGTAGCTTTGGCTCCCATTCGAGCAAAACTTAAAGTGTCCTGACCAAAATGACATTGTAGATGTAAAATAGACTTACCCTTAATTTCTCCTATTAATTTTAGTTCAATTTCATTAAGGGATGATTTTCCTTTTAAAAAATCATCATTTGCGTAAAATTCAGAATCAACATGAAAGTCTGTCTTTTCGTTCCATGTTTTCTTATTAATCTCTAAATAATTTAAATCACTCATTATAATATATGTTCCATTTGTATGTCTGCTCTTTCGTAATCTGTTTCGTCCATTGGGACTTCAATAAAGTTAAATTTAGTATATAAGTTTAAAGCAGGTTTTAATTTTCTATTAGAAACCAAAAATATTTTTTTTGCATTATTCTCTTGAGCAAATTCAATACAAGCTTCCATTAATAAATTACTCAACCTCATTCCTTGAAACTTTTTGTCAACCGCCATTTTAGCTAGCTCATAAGTTTCATCATTAGTTTTTATCATGGCAACTGTTCCAGCTATTTCTTGGTCTACAAGGCAAAAGAATATTTCTCCTTCTTTTTCAATAATGTCATTTTCAATATTATTGAACGTTTCTAAATCATGTGGTTCAACATAAAAGTATTCTTCTAGCCAAGCTTTGTTTAATCTTATAAAGTCATTTTTATATTGTGGATTGTATCCAATTATTTTAATCTCCATTTGAATATAAAATCGTAATTTTGTCATTCAAATTTAATTATAATTACGATGCAAGACGGTATTTACGCAAAATTTAATACTTCAAAAGGGTCGATTTTAGTAAAATTAACTCACGATTTAACACCTGGTACAGTAGGGAACTTTGTTGGTTTAGCGGAAGGGAATTTAGAAAATTCTGTAAAGCCTCAAGGAAATAAATATTATGACGGATTGAAATTTCACCGTGTTATTCCTGATTTCATGATTCAAGGAGGATGTCCTTTGGGAACAGGAACTGGTGATGCTGGATATAAATTCGACGATGAATTCCACCCGACATTGAAACATGACAAACCAGGAGTATTATCAATGGCTAACGCTGGTCCTGGCACAAACGGTTCGCAATTTTTTATTACACATGTAGCTACACCATGGTTAGATGGTAAACATTCAGTTTTCGGTCAGGTGGTTGAAGGTCAAGATGTGGTTGATGCGGTGGCTCAAGGTGATACTTTAGAAAGTGTTGAAATTATCAGAGTAGGAGCAGAAGCTGAAAAATGGAATGCAGTTGAGTCTTTCCGTACGTTTGAAGGTTCTCGTTTGAAAAGAATTGAAGAAGCGAAACGCCAAGCGGAAGAAGCTATGGAAAAATTAGCGGCTGGTTTTGAAAAAACAGAAAGCGGACTACGTTATAAAATCATTCAAAAAGGTAACGGTAAGCAAGCTGAAGCTGGTAAAACAGTTTCGGTACACTATACAGGTTCATTAGAAAACGGGAAAACTTTTGATAGTTCATACCCTAGAAAAAAACCAATTGAATTCCCATTAGGTCGCGGTAATGTGATTGAAGGATGGGATGAAGGTATTGCTTTATTGCAAGTTGGTGACAAAGCACGTTTTGTAATTCCAGCCTATTTAGGTTATGGTGAAAGAGGAGCAGGGGGAGTTATTCCACCTAATGCCACTTTAGTTTTTGATGTAGAATTAATGGACGTGAAATAATCACAACATTTAATAAATTTTAAATCCCGATTCATTTGAATTGGGATTTTTTTATTTTTACCACAAACCTAAATGAGTATGAAGAATTCAAAATGGACAGCTTTGGCTGTTTTAGGAGTCGTGTTATATGCTTGTTCACCTAAAGTGGCAACTACTACTGCTCCGCCTAAAGTTGTAATTGCAACAACCGAAACTGTAACAGAAACGATTTTGACTCCAGAATTGGCCAAAGGAAAATCATTATATGAAGACAGTTGTGCCAATTGTCATAAACTCTTTCCAGCATCGAAACATGACAAAGAGGGTTGGGTAGTCACTTTAGACAGAATGGCGCCAAAAGCAAAAATTACTGAGGAAGAAAAAGTATTGATATACAATTATCTGGTAGCCGGATTATAAAAGGAAACCCCATCAAAGGATGTTTTTTTTTATTTTACAAAAATGGAATAGATTTCTGAGTCCTCTATGCTGTTTACGGTCAGAATAACATTCCCGTTTTTCCATATCTTACCTTTGTAATTAGGATTAAAACCTGGTCCGTCATGTTCATAGCCAGTGACATAAATATCGGTTCCGCTGACAAATATATCAGTAGCCAGTGAAGGTAAATTTCCAGAGGTTAATGATGTGATAGCGTTGTTTTTCCAAGCTCTGGCAGTTTGTTTATTTTCAACCATTTGTGAACCGGCTACATAAACGTTGTTCTCCGTTATAAAAACAGAATTGGCAAATGAATTGTTGCTTTCTGGAGCTAAAGGTGTTTCGGTCCCATTTTTCCATATAGTGGCAATATAATCCACACCGTTTTCTTTGCTTCCAGCTACATAAACATCATTATTGGAAACCATTACAGATCTAGCGCTTGATGGATAGATACTGTTTACTAAATTGGTGGCCACTCCGTTTTTCCACAATACTGCAACAGTATTGAAGGCACCTTTGTAAATTTCACCTGCTACATATACATCGTTGTTATAAACACACACAGAATATGCTATGGTTTTTTCTGTACCGCTTGTTAATGGAGTTGCTATTCCGTTTTTCCAGACCTTTGCAAGGTAATCAGTGCCATCATATTCGAAACCGGCGACATATACATCGTTGCCATAAACAAAGATAGATTCTGCAATGGCATTTTTACTTCCGTCTGTTAATGAGGTTGCTACTCCGTTTTTCCAGATTTTGGCAACTCTTTTTGTTCCTTGATCTTCGTAACCGGCAACATAAACATCTTTTCCGTTTACATAAACTGAAAATGCTCTTGAATGACTAGTTCCAAGAAAAGTGGCTTTCCCGTTTTTCCATAAAGTAGCAACATAAGCGTTAGTTCCGTTATACATGTAGCCTACTGCATAAACGGTTGGTTTTTTTGGCGTTGAATCTTCATTGTCTGAGCAGGAAATGAAAAGAACTACAAAAAAGCTGAGCAAAGAAAATAAAAATGTTTTTTTGTGCATGATTGAATTATAGGTAATCTATATTTGGGTTTATTTTTTGCAAACGTAATTCAATCTTTTTGTTTTTTAAATTTGTATTTATTCTTTTTTCACTTAAAGCACTTTCTGTTTTTTGATTAGCTTCCATTCGTTATATGTATCCAAAACCATCGATTTGTTGGAAACAAATTACTTTGAGTAATTTCTAAGTGGATTTTGGCCATAGCCAAGAAGTTAACTTTATTGACCTTTTCGATTTCCATTTTTAAGGTAATCAAATGAAAAAAACTTTTCAATGTTGTTTATTTATTGCGTTTTGTTTGGAATTGCAATACTGGGTTACCTTAAAAAAATGTTGCTTATTCCTTTTCACAACGTTTTTGAATTACCTGCAAAAGGCGGTCTTGGAAATCTTTTAAAATCCAATCGCTCCAGAATTTTCCATAAAAATTCACTCTTGATGTCAATCGGTAGTGTGTTGTTAAAGTTAGTTTTGTTTTCCCTTTACCGTTGGGATTCAGTTCGTAAGCTGCATTTACAAATTCAAAGTAATTGCCATTCAAAACATGCTGGTCAAATACTTTTTTTCGGACTGTTTTAGCATCTATTGCAATACCAAACGAGACTTTTTTATTCTCATTGTATTCATTAATGGTTTCTATAAATTGCAAGCCTCCTTCGAAATGACCGATTCTTTCTCCACCCAAGGCTTTTCGATTAACGGTTGCTCGTTGAGGTGTGGGAATGCCAATTGTATTAAAAAATCCAGAGGGATATTCACTTTTATGAATTGGTTTTACTTCGACAATATGATTCCAAATTGTTGTTGGATTGGCTGCAATTATCGTTTCGCTTTTTATTTGGTAAATTTCCGATGGTGATGTAATTAAATTCTCAAGAGGAGCCAAGATAAACGGAAGGAGTAAGATAGAGTACAAGCGATCTTTTCTCTTTTCTGAATGAATTTGATAGAATATATAAAGTAATGCTCCAATTGTACCTAAAATGAAAAAAGGTGCAGCAAGAAGTAGCATACAGATAAAATCTTCAATACCGAATAAAAACAAGGTCATAAAAAAACAACCGATTGTCAGCCAAGGGATAAAAATGATGTTTCTGTAAGCTTTTAGTTTTTCTTTATCGGTAAATAGTAATGGGATGATACCTAATACTGTAGGTATTACAAATAGATATGTTATCGAAGCTAAAGTAGCTTTTTCACCAAAGAGTAATCGGGTAGCAAGTCCATAAACAACTCCAATTACAACTCCAGTAATCAGAAGGCCATACTTTTCTTTTATTTGTTTCATTTTAAAGCAATACAAGGTGTAAATTCGGAAGTGTCATCAAGTGAATGTATAGAACCAATGGGTTTATTATTCTCAATATAGCTTTGATGAAACTAACTGTAAAGATACTTTTTTAAGTGAGTTGCTTTATCAATAGTTAGCAAAAAAAAGCTAAACATTTCGGTTTAGCTTTGAGAATTGAATCGCGATTTTGAACATTAAGAGCCAGCTATTGGACTCCCAAATAAACCAACTGCCATTTCAATCCAAGTTAATACGAGAAGTACAAGTATAATTCCACACACGATGATTCGGTTTTTTTGTGTGGCTATTTTTCTGATTACGAGTTCACACAGTAAACCTGTACCTAATAATAAGATGCCTGCAATGATAAAATCCGAAAGTGTCCATACGACTTCATTCGTGAATTGCATTGCGATTAAGGGAATTAATAATAGTAAAGCTACGGTCACTACAATTCCAATTACTCTTTTGTTTTTCATAAAATTGATTTCTTTAGATTGATAATTAAGTATTTATAGTGCAAATATAAATAACTTTGAAATACAAAGTACTTTTAAATTAAAATTATTTGTAATTTTGTAGAAATCAATTGAAACAATATGAAGGATTTTGTAGAAAAGGATTCGGTAGTTCGAGCTATTTGGGGGAAAAGCGATACTATACTTTTTATTTTTGCCGGCGCTTCTGCTGAATTTGCACTCAACAAAGCAGTCGATTGGTTGTATTTTACAGGCAAATTGCCTTCCGATCCCTTAGGACGTTTGTTTTCTACGGTTAGATATGCCAGGTGGATTGTGTTTTCTTCTACGGAGGAAGCAAATGCGGCAATAGAAAAGATGTATACAATCCATTCGGGAGTAGAGGAGAGGCGAGGAGCTTCTATTCCTGATTGGGCGTACAGAGATGTCCTTTTTATGCTTATTCATTATTCTATTGCAGCATATGAACTATTGGAGAGGAAACTAAATGAATCTGAAAAAGAAGAGGTATACAACGTTTTTTATCGAGTAGGTATTGGAATGGGGTTGAAGGAATTACCGAAAAATTACTTGGATTGGCTTCCGGTTCGGGAGACGCATTTGATTGAAAATCTGGAAGAAAGTTATTATACAACCGATCTTTTTATGCAGTATAGAAAGCATTTGGGAAAGATGAGGTATTGGTTATTGATTGAAGGACAAAAGTTAGTGGTTCCTCAAAGAGTAAAAGAACTAATGCATTTTGGGGATTTTTCAGTACTACGGCTATTCGTTCTCTGTTACAAAATGCTACGCTACTATAAATTGGACTGGTTACTGAAAACCATTTTATTGCCTCCATCTTATAAAGCTCAAATCTTGGAATTGGATGTAGTATAATTTTTCTTATAAATGGTTTGGGTTTTGCAGTGCAAATTGAAGTAAATTAGGATGGTATTCAATCGATTCTTGTTGGATTTTGAAATGTAGCGCTTCCAAAAGTTGAATTGAACTTTGATTCTCTTTATGGGTAAAGGCGTTTATTTTTGGGCCTTTTAAAGTTGTAAATACATAATTAATAATTGCATTTGCAGCTTCTTTCATTATGCCTTTCTTTTGGTAGGGTTGGGACAACTCAAAACCAATTTCACATTCATTACTGTTTTCAGAAAAGCTGAAAAGACAAATTGTCCCTACAAATGTTCCACTATCAGTGAGTGTTATTACCCAATAGATATATTGATTGTTCTGAATACCTTCCGAAATTTTACGAATAAAATCAGTTACATCTTGAAGAGATTTACTAGGTTGCCGATCCAAATACCGATTGATTTCAGCATCGGAACGCAGTTGAAATAGTGCTTGCGCATCGTCTATATGTAATGCTCTGAGTGTAAGTCTTTCAGTAGATAAAACCGGAAAAGGTTGAAAATTTCTAGGAATCATGCTGTATAATGTATGTTAAACGCGTAGCGAACCACGGAATCCTCTAGCGGCATAGTAAGATTCAGCTCCGTTGTGGTAAAGAAAAACGGTATTGTATCGAAAATCGCAAAATACAGCGCCACCTAGTTTTCGAATAGCTGAAGGTGTATCTATCCAACTTGATGTTTTCGTATCAAAATTACCCAACTGTTGTAAGGTTCTGTATTCTTCTTCGGTCAAAATTGTAATTCCCAATGATTTGGCCATATTAACGGCACTGTCTTTAGGTTTGTTTTCTTTTCGGCTGTCTAAGGCTTCCTGATCGTAGCAAATACTTCTCCTACCCGAAGGTGTTTCTGCAGAACAATCAAAAAAGAGAAACTCATCGGATTGAGTATCATAACCAACCACATCGGGTTCGCCACCGGTAGTTTCCATTGCATTAAGTGACCAAAGTTTATCGGAGGAACTTTCCAGTTTGATTTGTACATCTTCCCATCGAATCGCTTTATGACGTTGCATATTCATTTCAAATCGATTTTTCAACGTACTGTACAACACGTTTATTTCTTCTGGTGATAACTCTTTTTTGGTACTCATTGGTTTGATTTAGTCGATTAGCAATTGTAAAAAACAATGGATTGAAATACTCCAAATTGTCCTTGTTGTAAATTTAATCAAAAAGTTTCTAGGGAGAAACCCGAAATAATAAAATTGAATGAATAGCAAAAAAGGAGTTAAAAAACGGATTGCAACGTTTTAAGGTTCAGTTTTTCGTAAAGTTCCAAATGGGTTAAATTCTTTCCAACCCTCATCAAAGGAATAACCAAGTCTTTTTATTGTAATGAACTTTTCTTCGAAAGACAATAGAACCATCGCACATATTTTATTTCCTTCAGAATTCGTCCATTTTATATTATGATTGACAACTGTAGTTAGATTTAAATCTTTGGTTTCGATGTTCGTTTTATTGGTCACACTAAACAAACAAGAATCGCCATTGGCATCTACGATTATTTGTAGCGCCAGTTTACCCTGAAGTTTGGCCAACTGATTTTTGTCTAAATGATCACAAAAGGTTCGCAATAGCGTACTACTATCGCAGGTAACAATGGGAGCCTTCAATTCTATTGTGAAATAATCGGTAACACAGGGGCCAAGTTGCTCTTCGAATATCTTTTGTGAAAAACTAAAAGTTGAAAATAATAGGAAAAATATGAATGGGTAATTTTTTAATGACATTGGTTAGTCAGTTGAATTTTCGGAATGTTTTTATTTTATTTTAATCGCTTGAATAAGTTTTTTAAATTCAACGATATTGGTTTCGTACTTGGATTGCGCCATTCCATTGAAAAATACCACGATATCATTTTTAATCAAAACAGCCATATAAGCAAGTTTCTCTTCGGATTTATGTTGAAAATAGACTTCAGCTATGAAGCTGTCATAACCATTTATGCTTTTCGCGTCGGTAGTTTTTATTTCTTTTTTGATGAACCCTTGTTGGACTAACTCATTGATCATATTGTCAATCAAACTTTCTTTCTTCATTGTAGTGTCAAAGGGATAAGTTGTAATCATCGCAATCGGATCGTTTCCGTAGGATTCTTTTTTTATACCATTTTCAGAAAATAGAAACATATTGGCTGATGCCTCAGTAAATTTGAATTTTGATGTGTTCGGATGTATTAAAAAATGACTGGCTGCAAACGGATCAACAACCATTTTCTTGTCATATTTCATAGTTAGTAAGGAATTCTTGATAGTTTGAAATTGTTCTTCTCTAAATTGACTAGGATAAAAAGCGTTCACCATTACCGAAAAAGTAGCATCACCAAAAACAATTTGTATGCCTTCCATGTTTTGATTCCCAACGATATGAGCAAATTTGGCTTTGAATCCATCTATTGTCAATTCTTTGAAATCTAAAACGGTCACCCCTCTCTTTTCAAATTCCAATCGCGTGTAGGTAGCAGTGTTGGACTCAAAATTACCACCAACCATGTCCATTACTTGAATTATTCCTTTATCGCCACCATCTAATCCGACAAAGTTTTTAGAAGGAGTAAATCCTTTCGGTGGAGAAATTAAAAGACGAGTACCTTTGATGTTGATGTAATCATTTATAGACTGATTCCCATAGCCTAATATACTCATTGAAAATAGGAAAAGTAACAGAAGTTTTGCTTTCATAAATCTAATATGCCTTTAAATAAAGAGTGGTTTTGTACATTGATAATCCCAAAAACCATACCCAAGAGGGCAAATATAGGGAAAGAAAAAAGTTTATTCTGCCGAAGAATGACGAAGCTTTACTTTTTCTACCAATTCAAATACTCCAAGTAATACCAAAGCAAGTAGAAAGCCTTGCGCAAAACATAAAAGAATAATCCCCAAAGGAGAATTCCACCAATCGTAATTTGCATGTTCTGATAAATAATCCCGGTGAAATGATACCATAGCAATAGTGAAAAACTCAAGCAAAACGCCTACTTTAATCAATAAAAAGACAAACAAGAGGTAGATTCTTTTGGTAGCCAATCTTTCGAAAAGTAAAGACAATGGAAGTAGTGTAGAGCAAAATAGCATCAACCAATAGGAAAACCAGTATGGACCGGTAGCACGAGTCAGAAAAGCGGATTCCTCGGTTGTTACGATTAAACGGTATACATAAAAAAGTAAGGTTACAATCGTATATACGATAACAAACCACCGAATGAAATTAATGACTTCTTTCGTTTTAAACCGATTTTTAAAAAAGACTTCTATTAAAACAAGGGTAAGTAACAGCGGAAACAAACAATAAATAATGTTGATATCTACTATTCTTAGTATTCGGTCGTATAAATCCATTCGGAAATTTGTAAGTGGTGTTAATGGAGAAACTATAATTTTGTAGTCTGATTTTTTTTGAAAACCACTTCAATAACTCCATATTTTCCTTTGTCACCATATTTTTCAATGGCTTGCTTGCTTTTTAGAACCGAAACGGATGCAATGCTTTCAGAATCAAGTTCATCTAATTCTTTTTTGGAAGCTACTTTACCGTCAATAATAATTAAAGGATCGTTGTTTTCCTGAGCATGCACAAAAATTGATGTAGTACTCATTTCCAGTGATGGTAACCATTGAGACGCATGCGCTTCTGTTGTATTGGAAGATAAAAATGCAACGACTATTAGAAGTACTGCAGTGGATAAATTTTTCATGGTTTTTTAGTTTTTGTTGATTCAAATATACAAATTGGAATCAGGGTAACAAAAAGAATCGCCATCCATGCCAATAATCACTATAATTTTCTTCGAAAGTTTGTAGTTCGTCCGATTTTGGTAAATTCTCTAAAGTCGCAAAAGTATTGTACTCTCTTTCGGTTTCAAATTCCTGTAACTTTCCCGAACCGATATCGTAAATAAAATAGTCATTTTTATAGGTATAGAAGAAACTGTCCAAATTCCCAAATACGGTATTGTTTTCTACTTTAAATCGTGTGAATTCAATGGTATTGGTGTTACTTCTATCTCCAGACAAGTGTGCATATCCATCCCAATTGATGTTGTTGATTGATTTATCCAAACTTATCGGAATTCGAGCACTATCTCCCAAGCCGTGGTATCCATAAGGAGTAAATAGATAGCATAATAGAAAACAGGAAATAGAAAACCAAAGACGCTTTTTAGATTGCATCCATTGGTCCAATCGAGAAGCGATTTTGTTCTTCAAAAAATAGAGGTATATCCAAAACAAAAGAGTTGCGTAGATATAGCCTAAAATGCCGATTTTTAACAATTCAAATAGAAAGTGACCGAATGATTCCATAGTTTGATGAATCTAGTGATTAGTACTGAAATAGTAGGTTGAGGTTTGAATACTAATTTGAGAACAGGTATTGATTATACTAAGCCATATAAAATCCAACTTTGAAGTGCTAAAATAGGCTACGGAACCAAAAATCAATTGTGTGAGAAATGGTAGTAGCAATAAGAGGATAGCGATGGGAAATAAATCCATTTAAAAAGGGAGATTGAAATTTTACTTTTTGTTTTTAGAAGCTTTATTTTTCATTTTCCAAATAATAAAAATAGGATTTCAGTGCATAGGAATACCGACTCTGATCCGATGCCAATGTTTTAAACTCTCTTTTGATCACTTCTGTAAGGAGCGGTTGTAAAGGTTTTTTTTCAATTTTGGCACAGTTCAGTTTTACCCAAAGTAATTGGGAAGAATTCGGGAAATCACGTAATGCTTGTGCAAGTTCCGGATCATCAAACCTGTTTTGGTCTGCTTTGCCTAAAAAGTAGCTTATGGCAAAGCGTTCATCTTTGTAATTTGTCCATCCCAATCGGTCAATCGCAGGATCAACTTTGCCTTTTACAGTCGCTTGTAAATAAGCATAAATGTTTAAAATATCGACGTCTTTTGTTTTTTCTGCCAATTGTAGTAATTCATTGCCACGATGCTCATAAAAATCACGTTCGGAAAGTATTTTTTTTAGAAAACATATTCTGAGTAAATCGGAAGTGATTTTTCCATTGGCAGGTAAAGGATAATTACCAATGATAAGCTTATTTTCAGTAAAAAGTGATTGTAATTTGTCGCTCTCGCTACTGGATTTTGAAACCTTTTTAATTGTCACATAGGCTTGAAGTGTTTTGTAATCAACACCGTTTTGGTCCAACTTATTTTTTGCTAAAAGCAGATCTTCCTTTAAAAAATTCTCTTGAACATTGGAATTCCACCAATCCAATTCCCAAGTCATATCAAGTGAAATTAACGGGTAAAAGGCTTGAAGGTTTCCTTTTTCAATTTCCTTTCGGTAGTTGTTGCGTAATTTTAACTGATCGGCTCTTCCGTAAACGGTTTGAATGGCAAAGTCATAACCAACATGATTGTTGGCATGATTCCCTTTTTTCCAATGTGAAAGTGATTGGTCAATAGATTCCAAATTGATATAACAGTCAGCTAACCAAACATGAACCCTGTAATTATCAGGTTTTGCGCTACTGTATTGTTCATAAAGTTTTGCGGCTTCTGCAAAATCGCCCTTTCTGTGAAGTGCCAAAGCATATTCCAGGATGAAATAAATATTATTGGGATTGGATGTATACGCTTCTTTTTGCATCTGAAAGGATTGCTCTTTATCAATTTCGTAAAGTATGGTGCCTATAATATACTTCTCATATTCTTTTTTTGCACTTTGAGTTAAAGTATGTACACAGGCATCCAAATCGGAATTGACAAGACAACGTTGAAAAGTTGAAATGCTCGATTCCAGTTCTTTTTTGGCAGTTTCAATTTTGTCACGCTTGGTCTCTAAACTTTGCGCATTGCAATGAATTGAAATTACGGTCAATAGTAATAATAAGTAATGCTTCATTTGGTAGGCTTATACTGAGAATGATTTAGTAATGAATTACAGGACAGTGAAATTGGGTTGATATTCCGATACATTTATGGATACTTGTCTTTATGGAAGGCAATAACTTTTTCGGCATACTCCAAAAAATCTTTTTTCATTTGATCCGTCACTCTGGAGAGTTTAAATCGGGAAAAATGTAAATCGGCAATTGCATCTAGTGTAAGTCCTTCAATATAATGCTGCCTGACAATATCTTCAATGATTTCGGATAAAGTCTCTTGATAAATTTCACCTCTTTTTTTAGCCTGTTGATTGCCGCCAATTAACTTCCATTGCTCCATTTTTGAAAGGCTAATTGTAAGATAACTGGAATCGACGGGTAGGGTAGTAACTGTGTCTTCATGCACTTTACCATTACCACTGCAATACGCACATTTGCCCGGAAGCCAATACAATTCTTTGTTTAGACGTTGGATGTCATTCAAATCGACATGGCCTTTTCCGAGACATCTCGGACATACAACTGTCGGTTTTTTGAAAATGCGTTGAAATAAATTCATAATAGATTTTGAGTAATGTTCGGTAGTATCGAACTCTCAGCAAAGGTAACTAAATGTAATTTAAAAGAATGTTTTTGAATTACTCCAATTTGAAACCCACTACCGATTCATAATCAAAAAAAAGAATCAATTCTTTTTCCTTTTTGAATTGAGAAAGAGCAATTTCAAATTCCAAAGTAGTGTCAGTGGATGTCGGTAATACATCGTAGTATTTTCCACCGCTTAGATAAGCTACGTTCTCTACTTTTTTCGGTGTTGCAAATCGGAATTTTATTTTTTGGTTTGAAGCTTTCTTCAAAATGCCATTTGTTGGTTCCAGGAGCTTGAAATCAAAATTATAATAAACGGGACCGTTAGAAAATTCCTGTTGTCCTATTTTTTCTTGTAAAAGAGTATCAGCATAACGTTCTGGATAATGCTTTTTGATAAACAAATAGGGGTCGCTAAAAAAATAAATAAAGTTGAGGTTTTTTTCAAAGCGGTTACTATAGGTTCCTGCACCCCAAGTGACATCAATTAAGTATTCCTTGTTTTCAACTGTAACTATGTTCCAGGCGTGATCCGGATAGAATTTTTCCCCAATATCATTAATACTCGTTTTTCCATCACCAGATACAACTCTTGACGTAATTTTTAATTCGTCACAAATAACTTTAAATAGTGCAGAATAGCCTTGACAGACGGCTTTCTTTTTAGATAATACTCTTGATGCAAGTGCGACTTCACTTTTTTGTAAAAGGAGTTCCATTTCTGCTTTGCTCTTATATTCGAATTGATATCCTTTGGATTCGGCAAAGTCATAGACTACATTATTTGCAATCCATGTATATACCGCTCTCACTTTTTCATAGTCGTTCGTAAAATCAGCATTAATTCGTTGTGCTAATTTTTGAGTGGAGCTGAAATGCTTAGGGTAGTTTAAAACCAAAGCGTCCACTTTTTTATAGTCTTGAGCCCAGCAGAATGAGGTTACAATAGCAAAGAGTAATAGAAATAAAGTGTTTTTTTTCATAATTTGGGTCGCATTTTTAGCTTACTAACCGGAAAGAAGCTCTCTTTTCGGAAATGATGAAGCCATAAAAAGCGCACATAAATCGTGCCAGACAAATGAATGAATTTGAACTTTGTTTTTTTATTTAGTACCAAAGTTGTGAACTTTAAATAAAGTTTTGGTGTTCAAAATACCGGTAAATTGACAATACAATCTATTAAGTATCTGTTCCTATTTCATCCCATTCTTCACCGTAAAAAGTAACCCAATTGATGGCATAGTGTCTTTCCATTATAACACTCAAAATTAAATTTGCAGGCATCGGCTGATTGTTTAGACTGGCGTCTCTTGTAGCCCAATGAAGTCTATAGGTCAAATCCGAAGCATCAAGAAGTTCACTTGTAGGTCGAATTATTGCATTTTCAATATATGCTTTGGGATCTGAAAATAATTCAGGTATTCGAGATACAATATCCTCTATTTCTATTTGTTCTGTGGGTAATTTTAGTTTGTCAACTTTACAGATGGTCCATAGTAACATCCATATCGCTTCCGAGCGCCAAAAAATATTTATGATTTCCTGTTCAGTTAGTACTTCCTTTTCAAATAATTCTTTTTCTTCTGGTGATACTTTGTCCCAAAGAGAATTCGATTTTAAAAAGGCAATAACATTTTCCCTTTCGTCTTCAATTTCGGACGCAAAACCCAAATAAACCAATACTAAAATTCGTTCCGCAATTTCTTGTGCGCTTCTTAATCTTACATCGCTTTCTTCTTCAATATACGGTAAATGTTCAAGTATTGGAATATTCAATGCCTTTAAATAGCTCTCATTTTGTTTTTTTCTTTGATAAGCCGTTTTTGGAGAATCCGCTTTAATGTTTTTTTTAAAAATGTCAAATAGTCGCATTGAGAATGAGTATGATTTTATAAGTTTTGGCTAAAATTGGCAAACTTTTCTTTGGTTTATATTTGTATTAAACAAAATGTGAGGATAAATTTATCCCATTTTACCATCGGATAATCTGGAAAAAAACAAAAATAATAAAATCATTGTAAAATGATTCCTACGAAGCGATTTCTCAGTATTGGAATGTTTTAGGATTGTGTAACATACCATTGTTATTGATAGGGAATATACATTTCTAATCGGTGTAGTTGCGAGAGCGAATAGAGGAACCAATACTAACTTTAATGGGCTTTCTATTTTTCGATAATTTGTCCAATTATAGGAGATTCTAAATGAATTGAATTTAAAAAGGTTGTTGCATCTTCAAGTACTGTGATTAATGCAATATTGTCATTTTCTTCCATTATTATGTCTTGGCCAGGCCTGCCAAATCGACCTCCCAGCTCAATTATTTTGGTGGTGATTTCTATTTCATGATATCGAAATCTAATGAAAATGTTCTTTTTCAGAATATCTTCTTTATTGGATAGGGATTTACCTGAAATGTATTTTCCGCTTAAAACTCTTCCGACTTTGATTTCAATTAGCTCGTGTATTTCAAATGTTCCGAGTAGTTTCATTGGTGTATTTAGGAAAGATTATTGTAGATACAATGAGTTAAGTTTTTGCTGGTAAAAATACTAAATTATGCTTTGTGAATTTATAAACAATGAAAATGAAGAATGTTTTTTGCTTGTAGGTTTTCATCTTCCTTTTAAGGTGAAAATTTAAGTTGCGAAATGTCTTTTATTAAATTAATCAAAGTTTTAGAGCGCATTTGGAAACACTATAATGAATGCAACGAGTTACGAACACGTTATGGATACTGTCGGATAACGTTGCGCTTTCAAAAAGCCTATTGTCAATAAGCAAAATTCTTTTTCCTCTGACGAACAGTTGTTCTCGATGTAATACTCCAGATACGTAGATTCGTCCGATTGGGTCAACCTATCAGGAGTTCCCAAAGTTGCCGTAATGGATTCCAGTGTTTGACTTTCAAGTTTCAATTCTGTTAATAAAATTTGTGTTTTTTCAACAGTTCGAATGCCTTTACACGCTTTTTTATCTATTTTCCATGCAGTAAGATAGTTGGATTCTTTGCTATGGCATGCAAAAAGAAGGAGGAATAAAAGGCCATTTAAAATCAAATGCTTTTTTTTCATTTCAAGGGATTTATAAAGTGGAATAAATGTGGTGTTAGCAATGGATCGGTTTGTAATAATTAACTAGAAGAGAAGTGCCCAAAGGAATATGCTTTCTATTCATAAGTAAATAAGTGAACAATATCTTTGTCTTCTGGTTGCGTATGATAGCGAACTGGATAATGGTTCTTTAGTTTTGACAGACTATCCATAAGATATTGAAATTCTTTTGGACTGCGGGTATCGATCCAATCCTGTTTGGCTTTTCTATATCCCTTTTTTATGTCTTGTGAAACCAAAAGCGTTTCTTGGGAAAGAAACTCCTGCTGAGCCATCAATTCACCGTTTTTGTATAATTTTAAAAAGCCATCGCAAGTTGTTCCACCACAATCTGCTCCTGGACCTAAGAGAAACCCAAACGGATTTTCCTTTAAAACGATTTCATCGTCGATAACAAATAGTGTTTTTTCGGCTTCATTCTGAACAACCATTAGCCAATCACCTTCATCAAAGTTGCTGTTGTTTAAAATAGCCTTGTCTTCAACGTTGCAACCCGAAAGGGTAAATACAATTAAAAGGACGAATAATATTGTTTTTAGGATTCCCATCTCACTTGGTTTGGTGTCGTTTACAACTAGGGTAAGTAGCCAATTTGTTATTACATATTTTTCTTTAGTAAAGCACAATCGATGCTTAGGAGTCATTTTTAGTATTTTACTTTTACGTCAATAGATGTTTGGCCAAAGCAATATCAGTTGAAGTCGCTTTGGTAATAGTCAAAAAATAGCGTAGCTGCCAACTTTGTGTTTTTACAGCTTGTTTATTTGTCGCAATGTCCCACGGTGGATACACTCTTATTCCACGTTTTCCTTCTTTGCCATTGTTGGTGATGATTCCATGTTCAATTAATACGGATTTCGGAAAAATAAATTGTCCAAAGTTGTCACCGCTTCGGGAGTTGATAATTATAAAATCCAGTGAATCAGTACTCTCAAATGGTGCTGTAATTCCTTCCTTGGTTCGTTTCCAAATTGTAACAAACTGTCCAGTTTTGGTAGGTGTAATTTTAGAAACACGAAATTGAATTATTTTTCCGTCAAGTTCAAAGGAGCTGGCAGCATACTCTATACTTTCTAAGTTGGCTTTCCAATTTTTAAAATGAAAGCCACAGGGATCGAAAACAAATTCTTTCGCAATTTGCAGATCGGATGGCATTGTATTTAGGCTTGTCAAAGTGATTTTTACGGTCATTGTTTTATCGATGTTTTTATATTGCTATTCGTTTGGAGTCAATAGGGGAGACTTACTTTTGATGCTCGATTTGATACTCTGATTTTTCAAAAATCTCCGCACATCCTTCATCACAATAATAGTCGTAGTTGTTCGTAACCGGAACGAATGAGATTCTTTTGGGGTTGTTGTTTTCAAAGAAAATACGATAAAACAGTTCTTTTTTGGGAAATACTATGTGAAGACGATTCTCATTTAACTCGTATGTTCCAATAGTGTTGAAGCTATCTTTTATAACAGTATCGGATTCAAAAATAAAGATCCGTCCCTTTTCTATTTTCAGCACATAATCTGTAGCGCCATTATTGCCATGGTATTCTTTTTCTTGCCATTTTCCAATTAATGAAAAATCAGCATGCTGAGCGATACCAAGGGAAGTGAAAAATAGGGCAATGTTAAATAGAATTATTTTTTTCATGAAATAGTATGCTGTATACTACGAAAGCCTTTTCAACAGAGACAAAATCAAAGATACTAAAAAACACTTCCTAAAATGACTGAGTTGAATTTCAAAAAATCCTATTGACTAGCCACTTTAATCGAATGATGTTACGAATTTAGAAATCAAAATTTTGCCAAGGTTTTCATCTTTGTAACACAAGACAGCTGTAAAAAGATGGTCGTTAATATAGGCAGTGTAAACTTCTTGAGTTAATATTAGTTGATTTGTTTGGGGATTGATGAGATGGACTTTTAAGTTGTAAAAATTGTGTATACCCAGTTTTAAGTTATTTTTTTGTATATCAATTTTGAATCCGTTTCGAGTATATGTTTCAGTAATAAGTTTACTAGAGAAATTTTTATGTTCTTCTAATGAAATTCTTTGTGTTCCTTCTAGTGACTGATATGTAGCATTAAAAGTAGTATACTTTTCTTTTTCAAACCCTATTAAATGGACAATTTCGTTGGATTTAATTTTTTTATAACTAGAGTTTTCTTTGATAGCAGTAATACCTTGGTCTTCCAATTGTTTTATTCTTTCTTGTGTAGAGATAGTAAACTCTGATGGAATTTCTATAGACCATTTAAATAAATTGCATTTAAATTTTCCGTTTTCTATTTTCCCATAATCTCGTGTTGAATCAGAAGTTTTGGAATTTGAATTGGATGAAGATATTTGGTGATTACTTTTTTGAGAAAAAATAGAATTTATTGAAATGAATAATAAAGTAAAGAAGAATTGGTGTTTCATTTGTGATTATTTAATTAATAAAAAACCTTATGTTTTCTGTTTTTTAGATTCAAAAAACATTCCCATTGAAATGAAGTTAATTTTAAAATTGTCTTGATTAACTCACCAACCCCATTTTTTTAAAACGTTGTTAGGTTAAATATTAGTTGGCTATGTAATAAAAATAAGTGTCATTTATTTTTTTAAACTTCAAAATTTGGAATAGAAAGTTATCTTCTTCCATTTTTCCCTCTTGATTAAAATAAAACCCGTAGGAATTATCAGTAAAACCATCAACTAAGTAAAAGATACCTTTGTTTGTTTTTTTTGCTGAATAAATATTCAATTCTTTGAGTAAATCTAAAATCTTAATTTGATTTTTTGAATAACTTTCTTTTAAATAACTCTCCACTTTATTTGAAATAGGAAATGGAGAATTTGAAGAAATAGAATACCCCCAATATTGATTGTTTTCTTTATAAAGATTATCAACTCTTTGTAGATTTTTTTGGGATAAGAATATTTCATTTTTACTTTCTAAAATATGCTTTGTTAGTTCCTCAATTTTTTTCAAGTTTTGGTTTAGGAAATTTCCATAGGAATTTGTTTCCTTAATTGCTTTGTTTAAAAGTTGATTTGGTTTTTCAATCGCATCCTGTTGGGTTACTTCATATTTACTTGAAAATGCCCCCCAAATGAAATTCGGAACCTCACTTGCACGATGAATAGTATCTAAAACCCAAACAGTTTCTCTTTTTAAAGGCCTTATGTCCCATTTAGAAAATGGTTTCGTGTTGGATAGAAAATCGTCTAATGAAATAGATCCTTTTTCAGTTGATGCTATTAAAAAATCAAATATTTCAAGGTCATATTTCTTATCCCTCTCAGGAAACTCTTGTCCATATCCAATTGAGATTACGAAAAAAATACAATAGAAAATAATAAGTCGTTGTTTTTTCATTTTAAATAAAGTTGTTTGGTATTACAGCCATTGGCTGGGGCAGTTTTTTAAATTAAAAAATTATTTCAAGATAAAAAGTAAATAGAAATACAAACACACAATAGTGCGAACATAAGGTCGTATTTCGGGCGTTTTAATTTTTGTACTCTAATTTTGTGGTGTCAATACCTTTAATGAGTAACCACAAACATAGAGATAATTCGCCTATGAAAATTGGAAGAGCAAGGTAAATGAATAGTGGATTAGCAAATCCTTTCGAAAGAAACATTGTAAAACTATTTATCAAGTAACAGAGCCCCGCTAATGCATAAGCTACTCCAATAATTACAGGTATTGCCTTAGTTTTGATAATGACATATCCCATTAAGATGCAATACAATCCAAAGAATACTAAACCAATACCATAACCCTGTGATTGAATATGTAAAGACAAAAGCGAAAGTGTGGCTAACTGGTTAGGTTGAAAAGTAGTCAAGTAAGTGTCATTGCTTAACAATAACAAAGGGGTAATTTGATTCAATAAATTGATGGCAATAATAGCCGTTTGAATAATGACTAATGCTAAAGCAATTTGCAGTATAATTTTAGTTGACTTTTTAAAGAAGTAATAGAGTATCAATATTGTGGGTATCCCAGCTACAAAATTGACAAGATCAGCCACAAAACCCAAACGATAAAGCATTTCATTTGTTCGAATATTATGTGCTGTTGCTAAAGCATCGTTGGCGACTCTCAATGATTGCCGAACAAAAACTTCAGAAAATAATCCTGTTGCTATTACAATTAAATAGCAAAAGCCTGCTATTCGGGCTAAATTTTTATCTGATATCATTTAATTGTCGGTTGATGTAATTGTGGTTTTTATACTCAATTTTAGCATGATTGCTAGTCTATCGCCGGTTTGAATCCACAGCGACTGCGTGGAACGATTATTTCTTGCTAAGATAAGATTTTCCAGCGGAAAATCGAACGTTGTTATTTATTGAATTGGAGCAATTGTGCCAAACCGTTGTTATGCACTGTGTTTTATATTTCAATTGCGCTTTGATTTTCAATTATCCATTTTTTTGCGACTTCAATAACAATTTCTTCAATATTTTCTTTCTTTGCATTATCCCAATAATGTGTGTATTTTTCACCATAATCAAAGTCACTCCAAGCCCAATGTAATAAGTAAAAATCAAAAATTTGTTTTTCATAATCTTTGCTTTGACAAAAAGTATAAACCATTCCCAAATTTTCTTTAACATTTATTGCTTTCGAAATTCTATTTATGTAATAACTACTGTAACATAGAATTGCCTTTTCTCCAGTTTTTATTGACATATTTAATTCTACCAATGACTTTTTTAAAAAATCAATTATTTCGAAATAATTTGTCGGCTTTGAAATTCCCGCTAAAATCAGCAAGTTTTCACTTTCATAGCCTAATTCTAACATTTCAGTCGCCCAATCTACGCAATCGTCGGTATTAAAATTTGGAATTTCTGAATATGAAATAACTTTATATGTTAATTCGCTTATTTTCATTTATGGATGTTTCTAAACATTGTGCATAACGTTTGGCTACTTGGCTTAGTTGCGGTCAAAGCGGGTTGATTATTTTCGGTTAATATAAAACTTTCTGCGTGATTTGATAGCTTAAATTTTATGAAAAATCAGCAATTGAGCCAAACGGCGGTTAGTGGCTGTCCTTTTTTAGTTAAAGTCATAAACATAAGTTTCAATTTCGTTTTCTATAAGTGTTTTACCTATTAACGGTTCAATTCTGTCCCAAGTTCCGCCAGCAAGTCCACAACCAATTCTTGGCATATGTACTGTTGCACTTTTGTTGATAGCGAATTTTCCGATTTTTTCAAGCCCTAACAAAATAGCTTCGTAACGAATTGGGGCATTACCATTTTCGTCTTTATTAATTTTATGTTGTCCAATTAAATTTGCAACCCAAAGCTCTTCTTCGACTTGCACAAATTGGACTTCTCCAAGGCCGAACTCGTCATTTGATTTAAACCATTGTCTATATTGCTGTTCAGGTTGTTTCCATCGTTTAGAAAGCGCCATTACAAAACCTTTTCCCCAACCACCAATGTCGTTACAAATATGAACAATAATCTTATTTCCTTTTGTCTGAGGATTTGTTGCGTCACCAATCACGTAATTTACTTTTGCCACTGAATTTCAAAGTCATTTTTAGTTATTGTAAAGTTTTCAAAATCAAAAAAGTCAAGAGGTTGATCAGCAAGAAATCCATAATCATCTTCAATAAATTGCTCACTATATTTTAAAGTTATTCCATTAGAATAGACTTCAACTTGTCTAATGACTACACCGTCCTGATTTGTTTCAAAGTAATAGTCACAAGTTCCCCAATTTGTGGATTGTTCTATTCGAGTTTCGTTAAAATGTCGTTTATAGTACTGTTTCGTCATAGGGTTGCCACTAACGTTTTCGGGCTTTGCGTTCGGGCCACAAAGTTTCAATTTATTACTAAAGTTTATTAGAAGAACAAAGCTCCAAGTTTACACGTCAGCCCGCCTGACGCAAAACCCGTGTTAGCAGCTGTAATTCTTCTCGCTTCTAATGTAATCTGTTTAATATTTGTTGCTGTTTTGTCGTTCTAATTGAATTTGTTCATAGTAAGTTGGGAACTCAGTTTCTACGTGTCGGTCAATCTCATTTGCTTGTTCTTGGAGAGTCAAAACAATTGTCCCTTCAAGTAAATACTCCCAAGATGGAAATTTGTCATTAAGCGGAACTCCTGTCCAATAGTTTACAATGTATTCGTCCTTCGGTTCGTCATAATATTTTTGAAGCCAATGATGGTCACATTTTGTAAGTTCCATATTATTTAAAATGTCTACTTCTACAATAAGTGGTCTTCCAAATGTTCCAACGAACATATTTTGCAGAACAGTTCTGCCATCAATGTCATTGTCTACAAGGTAAACGCAAGAAAGTCTACTTGATGAACCATAATTTATTTCACGTCTGCGTCTTTCAAATTCTATTTCCAAGTCAGCCTTCTTTACAACTATTTGTTCGTCTGCCGTCAATGGTCGTGAAAGTGTCCTATAAATTGATGCTTGATAAACAATAGCCATTCTTGGACTGGAAAGTCCGTCAATGTCAATGGGTCGGCAATTAATCAAGTTTTCTATTTCAAAATTTCTTGGGTTGGGTTTATTGTCGCTAGTAATAAGTTGGGTTGAAAATAGAGATTCAACTACACGTCTGGAACAAAAGTTAAAACACTTTAGTTGGTCGGAAAGGTCGAAGCAATGTAAATATTGTCCCATTTTAATTGTGTCGTTTTGGTTCACTTGGTGTCGTCATATTATAGCTGCTAACGTTTTGCAAATAGGCGCTCGCGATAGTGGCGCTTATTTGCTGTTATCAATATTTTCCTTCAATTCCGTTTTTCTTCCTAGTTTTCTTAATTTCCTTTTTATTTTCTTCTAAGTAAGCTATGAGTTTGTCATAATCAGCTAACCGATTCTCCTTTGCTTTTTGAAAGTCTTCTTGACTTACAAAAGCAATATCTGGGTATTGAACAAAGACCGTTAAACTATCAACAGTTGTTTTTACATCTTTTAAAGTGGCGATCCATTTATCCACATCTCCTCCCGCATAACCATTGATATATTCTCCCGCTAATTGGCTGAATGCGATAAATGCTTGTTTCAGCTCGAAAGGAGCCGAACCAATTCCACCAATTTTCTCTGAGTCAAGTGATTTTATAAATATTCCTGCTCGTAATTTCGCAGTATGGAACCAAAGAACAGACTCATCTTTTTAGCCTAAATCGTACAATCGTATTGCGTAAACAAATAAACTTTCGATGGAAATGGAATCCAATCTACTTTTAAATACCGAACCTAATGAATCACAATTTTCTGAATTTAACGACATTAACTCATTTTGATAATCGGTCGTGTTAATGCTCAGAGGGTCAAAATTATAAATTGGCGTCACATAAAGTGGAATTTGAGCTATAGTCTTATGTCCAAATACACTTAGGCAAAACATAAAGGAAATTAGAATTGTTGATTTCATTCTGTACTTAATTATTATTGATAACGTCCTGTGGCTTTGCGAGGTTGCGAACTTCGTAACCGCGGACTTTCTGCTAAGATAAAATTTCTTGCGGGAGAAAAATGTGATTTTTGCACATTTTTCGCAATCTCGCAAAACCACCTTAAGTTTACATTTTCTACATTTAGCTATTAATCAGAAAGAACAAAAGAGAGGAGTAAGGTTCTCGATA
>NZ_JBHSHZ010000020.1:0-5726 GCF_042653365.1 Flavobacterium sp. GCM10023249 | reverse complement strand
ATAGAAGTACCATGCCTAAATTTATTTAAAAAAAATACTTTTTATTTGTTTTTAAGCACAGTTCTTTGTTAGCCGTTCGGTTTTATTTTTCTATTCTTTCGCTATTTGCTTCCGCTGTGTTTTCTGTGCTTTTTATTGAGTTTCCAATAATAATAGAAACGATTGTGATTATTATTGTGATTACGATTCGTATTATATCAGAATTCAAAACCAGATTTGTGATAGTTGATGTTATTCCATTAATAACTATTATTAGAATTATCATTCTTTCAGGATTTAGAAGAATTTTATTCAGTTTTATGCGATAATATAAAAATACAATTGAAGCAATTAAGGCTACTATATTCCACAAGTAAAATTTATCGGTTATAATTTTTTCAAACGCTAAATAGGATTGTAGTGCAAGTATGAAAACCCAATAATATTTCGAATAGCTTTGTTTCATATTTTTTGGTTTAATTATTTCTTTTCACCTTAAATTTTCTATTTACGTAAACTGACGGCTAACGTTTGGCCACTTGGCTTAGTTGTGGTCAAAGCGTGTTGATTATTTTCCGTTAAGTTAAAACTTTCTGCGTGATTTGATTGTTTCAATTTTAGAAAAACTAGCAATTGAGCCAAATGGCGGTTAGCAAACGTTTTTTATTTACTATAAACTTTTCTCACTTTCTCTTTTGTTGAAAATGCAACTCTTATTTCACCGCAATCATTTTTTGCTTGGTTTATGTGAATCAAAGTGTCGTTTCTAATAATAAATTTTTCATTTTCAAAAATTTCATAGTCAGATTCTCTTCCGCTTGGTTCACAACCTTTTATTGTTTTATTATTTTCAAAATAACTTTTATCACCAATCTTAATGCAATAAACTCCAAAACGATGTTGAAAAAGACAATCTTTCGGTTTTATACTTTTCAAGGTTATTGTATCATTCACAATTTTCCACATTCCATTACTTTTGGAGCCAGATTGGCAAGCATGATCTGAAAACTCAAAAGTTTTGTTTCCCTTAATAATTAATGTTGCTCTATATGGCATTCCTTGAACAGTATCGTACCAAGTTCTAACAAACTTCGGATTTTCTATTTCCTTTGAAAAATCTTTTTTGCAACTTGAAAATAAAATCAAGAGAACTACTGGTAAGATTAAGAAATTTTTCATTTTAAGATTTTGGTTCTTGTGGCGCAGTGAGAAAAATGTTTGCTAACGTGCCGCGGCTTTGCGCAGTGGCGGAACATTAATAATTATTCGAAAGATAAGCAAAATTTGAATTAGCAGATTATTTTCCAAGAAAGATAAACGAGCCATTGCGCAAAACCGCTGTTGGCAGTAGTTCATCTGTAAATCGGTTTCTTATATTTAAGCCAAATTTTAAATATTCCAATTCCGCTAAAATTGGCAATAAAATAAAAAAGCGCACTGTCTAATATTGCTGGAGATTTCAATTCATCCCAATTTGAATCGTAACCATAAATCCAACCCATAATTTGACCAACGTCTATTCCAGCTCCAATGAGAACAACAATTGAAACTATTCCAGCGTAGACCAATTTCTCAACAAAGATTAATTTCTCTGTTGGAATTAAATAAACTAACATATTTAAAAATGTAATTAAGAAATAAAATCCAAATGCTGGCACGCCGTAGTAGTCACCATGATATGGAGATTCTTGAAATATTGAACAGAAAGCCAATAATAATATTATAAAAAATATCCGATACCTAATTACGTTTTCTATCATTCGCCTTTTCTGAAGATGTGTGTACTGTGAATTACTGCCAACGTGTGGCCGCTTGGCTTAGTTGCGGGCAAAGCGTGTTGATTATTTTCGGTTAAGATAAAATTTTCTTCGTGAATTGATAGCTTAAATTTTACGAAAATCTAGCAATTGAGCCAAACGGCTGTTATGCGTTCGGCTTATTATTCATTATCTATGCTGTATATTCTAGTGTAATCAGCAAATTCCGTGTTTACTAAATTTAGTTCAATTATTTTTTTTGCTATTTCAAAATCAACTACCATACAGCCTACTTCCATTGTACCACTTCCAATACTTCCTCCGTCCGTGTGACCTAGTCCTGTCCAACCTAAAACTTCATCCATTCTTTCTTCAAGTCTGTGTCGTTTATCTAAATCTTCGTCAGTTCCGAATCCGTCAATTTCAAATTCAATTTCTAAAAATGACACTTTGTCGTCGTCAAATTCCGAATAACCTTCTTTAAGTTTTACGTTAATTTCTTTCTGAACAGTCTTTCTAAAATTTGAGAAAAGTCCGTTTTTAACTTCTTTGTCTTGTCCTCGTTGTCCAACAACGCCCCAATGTACAACTGCTGTTTTTTCATCTTTGTCCCAAGTTTCCCAATAGTGAAGTTGATTATCGATTAGTTTGTAAAGTTTAAGCATATTTTTAAAATTTCAATTGTCTGTTCGGGGCGGTTTTAAGCTGACGCATAACGTTTCGCGGCTTCAAGAAGTGGCGATAAACCAAGACCAAGCCTTCTCAAATATAACCAAAACTTTTAATTAAAAACCTTTCCAATTTCTGATAAATCCCGAGTCTCGCCATTTCTTGAAACCGCTGTTGGCAGCAGTGATTTTATTGCTCGTTCAATCTTCTTCTCGCTCTGTAAAGCCACTCTGCATCAATTGATATAATAGAAAACGGCGCTAAATTGTTATTTTTATTATTAAAAACAAATATCTTTGAAAAGAAGTCTTCTTTAATGTTTAGAGCTTCGTTTTTATCGAAGTTAAACTTTTCCCACCGACGTAGAATTTTATCAGGAACGAAGAAATCAAATTCTGTGGATTCATTTCTTTCAGACCTTGAACTAACTGTCAATGTCCACACATTAGGTCTGTCACTTTGCCAATGGATTTCTGCTAATAAGTCGCTGAAGGAAGTTATTCTATTTAGAATGTTATTTTCACTTTTAGTTTTAGCAAAAAGAAATACTAAATCACCTGTTTCTAATAATCCAACATATGAATATTTTATGCTCAATCGCGCAAAATGTATGATTTCACGGATTGTTGGTTCTTCTGCAATTAAGTTTTTTGCGGCTAAGTATTCGTTACTATTAATATCTCCATTTCTGTCTTTAAAAAATGAATATAGATTTTCAACGGCATTATTGGGTAAGCTGTCTATAAACCTTTGATTAATTCCATTTATTAAGTCTATAACCGGTTGGCTTAAAAACCAACTTAGTGATATAAGAGGAATTTTATTATTTGCTGCGAACTCAACTGCAGGGCGTGTAAATAAATTTATGGACGCAACACCAACTTGATAAAGATATCTGTTTCGCTGCTCAATTGCATAATCAGCTCTTCTATTATTTTGTCGTTTAAGAAGGCTTTTTTTAGTTACAATTTCAAAGTCATTTAAATCATTTCTAAGTCCGAGTGCATTTCTGACGATAGGTAAACTTAGTGAGCTAGCGTAAGCTTTACATTCAAAAATTAATTGTGTTGGATAAGCAAATGGCATTTGAATCGGTGGATTCATAATAATATCTGCATCGTGTGCTGCTCCTTTACCGTTCAAAAAATACAACCCACTTCTTTCAAATGCATATAAACCATCAGATTTAACATTCGAAAAGCCACAACTTTTTAGTAATTCTCTAATGATATATTCTAATAATGCTCCTTTAAAATTTCCTGCTTTCATGTCATTAAGATAAGTGTTCGTATCATTGCTGCCAACGTTCCGCGGCTTTGCGCTGTAGCGATGCCAGCGGGCAGATTATTTTCTGTTAAAGATAGAGTTTTTTCGTGAAGAAAAAACGTCAAGTTGACTACGCAACCAGGTATAGCGCAAAACCGCTGTTGGCGGTAGTTCTTATCATTTGTTAAGTTGCGTTTGAAATTCTTCTAAGTATTTTGCAAAATGAAAACCATCAACTAATCCGTGATGAGCTTCAATTGATACAGGTAAAAACTTTTTCCCTTCTCGAATACTAAATTTCCCAAATGTTATTTTTGGGACAGACTCCGTTCTGTCAAAATTTGTTGGATGTAAAAGTCCTGAAAATGAAGTCCAAGGAATTGTTGAATGACGAATCAGGTCTTTCTTTACATCATCATCATTTAAACGTAATCCAATTGAGTTCTGTACGGCATTAATTTCTTCTTGTACTTCAGCATTAAAAGTTTCAAAATCCTCATAAAAATTCGCAAATGCAAAACCGAATGTTCCGTCTTGTCTTCCGACTGTAAAGCCAGCATTTATTTTGTCAAATGATATTACCTTATTTTCTACGATTCTTAATTTCAACTCTTCGACTGAATTTACCGCAATCATGGATTTGTGTAGATAATATGAAAAAAACGATTGTCCGTTTTCTTGAGTTTTTTTATAAGCATTGCTACAATCTAATTCTGTAATAATTCCAAAATATGGGCTTGCCATTTTCGAAAAGAATTCAAAATGTTCTTTTCGGTTCCATCTTTCTATGTCGATTTCTTTCATGTAGGTTTTCTATTTTAAATATGGGTTGTAGAATTACCGCCAACGTGTGGCCACTTGGCTTAGTTGCGGGCAAAGCGGTTTGATTATTTTCGGTTAAGATAAAAATTTCTGCGTGAAATGTTAGTTTCAATTTTTAAGAAAAACTAGCAATTGAGCCAAATGGCGGTTATGAGCAGGCTTTTATTTTATATTATTTCGTTCCAATATTTCTCCATCAAAGGAATCCTTTCTACGGCTTTTTTAGCAAGTTTGTCATATTTGTTTCCAAAACTTAGAAGTGACGTTTTATCATATCTAAACCAACTATTTTTTCCGTTTTCTTCATTTTCGGAATTAGGATATATTCTCTTTCTTTCGTTTAAGTTATGTGCTGTCAATTTATTCAACTCTATAATTTCATTCCAATAAGTTTTATATTCTTTTCCTTTATGGTTTGCAAGTTCGATTACAAATCCTCCGCCATCTCTGTCAAATTGAAAAGTCAATAAGTTTGTTTTTTCATTTTCAGTTTTTCTAAAATGAGGAAAGCTTCCCTTGAATTTTAATTTTCTTAATTCAGGTATAAAAATTTGATTTAATGATTTTATCATTTTAGCTCTTTCTGTACTCATAGGGCGGTTTTAAGCTTGCTCATAACGTTCCGCCGCTTGGCGTCAGTGGCGATGCCAGCGGACTGATTAATTTCTGTTAAAGATAAAGTTTTTTCGTGAAGAAAAAACGTCAAGGTAACTAAGCAACCCAGCCATTGCGCCAAACGGCTGTTAGCGGTAGTCGTTACTTGGTTTTTAAAGCACTAATTATTACACCAAAACCATCAGGATCTTTTATCAATATTCCATTTTGATTCCAATAAGGATTTTTAGCATTTACAATTTTGATTTGTTTGGCTTTAATCCTTTCAATTATATTTTGGTATTCACTTTCACTTTCGGGATAAAAAACTATTAAATCATCATCATCAATTCTTTGCTTTGCTTTTTCGCACGAAGTTGTGAATTCTAAATGCCAATTTAAGTTCTCTTTGCCGACAAAAACACCGTCATAACCATCGTGATTGTGAAATTCGCCGAGTATTTCGAGACCCATTAGTTCTGTATAGAAGATTTTCAACTCTTCTATTTTATTAGTATGTCGAGCAATTCTTAATATCATTTTTTAGTATGTTATGCTGCGATTACCGCTAACTTGTTTATATGTATTGTTTTATCATACATATCCTTCCAAAAGGGCAGGATAGGTACAGTTAGTACA
>NZ_JBHSHZ010000019.1:0-1390 GCF_042653365.1 Flavobacterium sp. GCM10023249 | reverse complement strand
ATAGAAGTACCATGCCTAAATTTATTTAAAAAAAATACTTTTTATTTGTTTTTAAGCACAGTTCTTTGTTATATGCCGTTATATTTCTTTTCGGTTTCGCTTTTCATAGCCCTTATAAATGTTCTATCAATTTCCACTTTTTTTATTGCTGGTGTTGAATCCGTCAATTTATTTCCCACAAAACATTCATGATTTTTTAAATTATTTGAAAAGACAAAGATTGAATCATTGTAGTTTTCATCATGATTACCAAAACCAACTTCTCGTCGTATTATTTTTGAAACCGAATCGGTTTTCAGGTCAAAGTAAATTAGATAATCTATTGAGCCATTTTCAGGACCATGATGATATTTTAAGTATTTAAGTTTTCTATTTATAAAGAACGATTCCTGCGGAACTAAACCATCAACCTGATAAACAAACTTTTTAGCTTTGTTTTTATAAATAGCTTCCAAGAATTCTTTATTCAGACTTTCAAACAATTTATTATTATCAACTTCACAGCTTGAAAGAAAGATTAAAATTAGAATGTAAAATATCAAATGTTTCATTTTATAAGAAGGCGTGTGGATAATGGCATATAACGTTCCGCCGGCTTAATGAAGTGGCGAACTTCGGAACTGCTTATTGTATTTCATCCGTTCGGCTTTCAGCCTCGGATCTGTTAAAGATAAAATTTCTTGCGAAACGTAAACGTGAATTTACCACAAAATTCGCAATCTTGCCAAACGCCTGTGCCCGTTGCACAACTCAAATATAAGATTTTTTGTATATTTAGTTATGCAAGGCACAAAGACATTTACTCCCAAGTTATTTACCACAGTCAATTTGGATCAATTGGTTCCCAAGGATAATTTTTACAGGGTTCTAAACGATGCGATAGATTTTCATTTTTTACGAAAAGCTACCCAGGATTATTACGGTACAGAAGGTCAAGAACTGCGAAGCATATCATCGAACACCTATAAAAAAATATAAATTCAGTGAGATAGAGTATCGATCCGGTAGTTTTCTTTAAAATGTTATTAGTTGGTTATCTGAATAATATTAATAGCGATAGAGAACTCATTCGTTATTGTTCCGATAGCTTATCTATCCGATTGTTCTTAGGTTATGATATCGATGAAGAATTGCCTTGGCATAGCACCATCAGCCGTACACGAGGCTTATATGGTGAAGAAGTATTTTTGCATCTTTTTCAAGAAGTACTCAGAATGTGTGTGTTCAAAGGCATGGTTCGAGGCAAACGTCAAGCTATAGACAGCGCTTTTATCAAAGCCAATGCTTCTATGGATAGCTTGGTTGAGAAAGAAGTTTTGGAAGATGCCAGTGCCTTTGTTAATGAACTAGAAGAAAACAGCGAATTTAAAACCACTAGCACCCGAAAAAA
>NZ_JBHSHZ010000018.1:0-3528 GCF_042653365.1 Flavobacterium sp. GCM10023249 | reverse complement strand
TAGAAGTACCATGCCTAAATTTATTTAAAAAAAATACTTTTTATTTGTTTTTAAGCACAGTTCTTTGTTATGGGCTGGTTTAATATTTATGAACTTTTCTATTTCTAATAGATAATATAATATTCACTAAAAAGATTATAAAGTTGATTAGATTAATGAGAATCGCTACTATATGGTCTATGTATTCGTTAGTAATAAGAGAAGTAAATATTAAAGCTATATTAGAAATTGATAATAAGTTATTTGTTTGGATTTTAACAAGCTTTAAAACCCCAAAGGATAAAATAAAGATTATGCAAATAAGAAGTAAAAGAAAGGTGCTTACATCTTTGTCTTGATAAGCCCAACCAACAGTTTTATTGATTCCTATTTGTTGGTATGAGATAAAAATATAAGCTAATGAGCTTGAAATTAGGCTCAACAAAAACATATTTTTTTTAAAAATTTCCATTCTGATTTATGCTTCCAATTTGTTTTATGCGGTTTGCTGGCAACTTGCCCATAACGTCTTGGCACTACAGCGGGTTTGGGACTAAATTAAGCCCATTCTTCGGATTTGCCAAATCATTCCAATTACAAACCCAACTTTCCATTAAGTCTATTGCCCAAATCCGTTGTAGTGGCTGTTACTGGAGGCTTGTTTTGTCGAAATTACAATTGAAACGTAAACTTTTCACACTTCTGTTGGCAGATTTAAACTTTCACTTTGCTATGTTAAAATCCAAATCTCGACAAAACGCTTTTAGACAGTGTTTTTATTATTTCAGTATTTCAATTTTGCTATATACAAAAATTTTGGCTGGTTTTGGTTCTCCTTTTTTTGTAAAATCTTTCGGAATACCTTTTTCAGATTTAAATTTACCTTCTACAGAAACTTTAAATGGTAATGTTTTACCATCCCAAAGTTTATCTGCGTCTGGAATTTTTCCGTTTTCTCTTTCCAAGTATACATTTTCTTTTTCGCCTTCTACTTTCCATTGAGCGCAAGGACAAGAAATAGCGTAATATGATGCAATTATTTTTTTCTGTCCATTACCAGTTACAAGAAAAATGAAAGTTATAATTGTTAATAATTTGGTCATTTTTAATATTATTTAATGTCGCAAAATTTTTCAAGTTTCTGATTTTTTTAGATTCCAATTTTACGCTTCTGCTTAATAAACTTCTTGCGGAATCAATGGTTGTTTTCTAATTGTTTTTATCTGCGTAATTTCGGCACAAGTCTCCAGTAACGTTTCAAGGCTTTGCGAGGTTGCGGATTAAAGAAGCCGAAACTTTCGGTTAAAAACTGAACTCAAAGACACAAAACAAACTTTAAATTAAGCCTAGGAACCGCAATAGCGCAAAACCTTTGTTAGCGGTAGTATTTATTTAAGATTAATTGCTTTTGATAATTTTATTCTTTTTGATTTTATTTCCTCTTTGAATTGAAATATTTCGATTTGATTATTCTTAATATTTATTGAATCAATTATGTTGTCAAAATGTCCAACACCTCTTTTCCAATTTTCAGGAATCATTATTGTGTCATTTTTTTGGGAATCAATGTCAAATATTCTTAATTTTCTATTTCCGTTAGAATATTCTGTGCTACAAATACACAAATCTTTATTGTCGGTTGCATAATTGAAATAGCTAATATTTGGATAATATAAAACATCAAACCAAAATGGTTTGTCTTTTTCAATATTATAAATTATTGCGTATCTGCAATTTGTTCCACAACTATTAACTAATCCAAATGAATTATTTGTAGTCCATTCAATTTTAGCGTCAAATGGCGTTTGAAATTCAATCAATTCATCACCAATTAATAATGATTTATGTCTAATTTTATTTTTTCCCCATTCTGCATATATTTTCTTGTAATTGTCTTCAGAAGTTGAATATATTTTTAAAAACTTTTTGTCAGTTGTAATTGTATCTAACCAAACAGCAATATCTTTCTCTTTTTTTTCGATATTGAGTTTAGTAACTGATGAGGATTTTCCAGATTGCTCATTTTTTATATTGCAACCTATAAAAACAAATAATATTGCTATTAAGATTTTGTTTTTCATAATATTACCGCTAACGTTCCGGCGCTTGGCGAGGTTGCGAACTTCGGAACTAATTATTTTCTGTTAAAGATAAAATTTCTTGCGAAATGTAAACGTGAATTTACCACTAAATTCGCAATCTTGCCAAACGCCTGTTAGCAGTAGTACTTTTTAGTCATATTTTGTTTTTAATTTTAGCCTTTTTGTTAATTCATTTGTCATAATAAAATTAAAACCTAAATCTAAAATAATAGAGCTTTTATCTTTTGATATTATTTTGAAAAACCTACCATCGGTTTCTATTCTATTTACATTTAAGTCAGTATCATAATCTATAAAATATTCTGATACAAAGGTTTTATTTGTAGTTTCTGAATTACTTAAAAGATTAGATAAGTAAAATGCTTCGGAGCCTGTCAAATTGATAATTTTGTTTCCTTTTTCAAATCTGTAATATTGAATTTTACCGAACTCTTTCATCTCTTTGTTTTCTTCTAATTTCAGTTTTTGATATAGATAAGTTATAGGCTCTAGAGTTATTCGAAATGATTTTGGAGATTGTCTTCCATAATCTTTTATTGTCTTTAAAATTTTATTGTCTTTTACAAAAGTTACAGTTATTTCTTGGTCATCAGTCCAACTTGCTGAGTAATCATTTTTCAATTCTAAAAATTTAGCTTTTTTAAAGTTGTTTTCGATTTCTTTGAATTCTTGAGAAGTTATTTTAGATTTGAAAAAGCCATTTCTCAGATTCCAATGACCGCCAGAATATGTTACCTCACCATTTTTATTTATTTCTATATCATTGATAGGGCAACTCCCAAAACAGGGAGATTTTGAAATTATTATTTTATCAAAATCATCCTTTCTATTTTCTTTGTATTCCTGTTTTGAAAGTTCTAAAATAATGTTTTTGTCAAAGCTAATTTTTAAAGATTTAGAAGTGATGCTGACTATTTTGGCAGCATCCCATTTTTTTGTTATTAAATTATTGATAAACAAGCTGTCATCAACAATTTTGAATTTTGTTTTTGTTCCATAAAAGATAGTTTTTCTATCTCCATTCTTATCTCTTTCACTCGTTTCATAAAACCCAGGTTTGCTTTCACAATTTCCATTTTTATTAAACGAATAACCAAAATCACTATAGAATCTATTCTCCTTTTTTGGACTTTCTTTTTCAAAAATCCAATCACCTAAAATTATATTTTCATAGTTGTTTTTAGGTTTCTTCTCACAAGAAGCCAAGGTCAATAATAGTAAAAATATGTATTTATAATTTTTCGGCATAGTATTACTGCTAACGTTCCGCCGGCTTTAAGCAGGTGAGGAGTTTGTAAGCCAAATGTATAGATTAAAGACTGAACAAGCAAATACAAAACCAACACTAAATTAAGCCTAAATCCTCACTTGCTTAAAACCGCCTTAAGTTTACATTTTCTACATTTAGCTATTAATCAGAAAGAACAAAAGAGAGGAGTAAGGTTCT
>NZ_JBHSHZ010000017.1:0-3939 GCF_042653365.1 Flavobacterium sp. GCM10023249 | reverse complement strand
ATGGGGATTTTTTTTGTTATAGGTGCAGCGTGTCGCCCTTCGGGCTCGATCCGCTACCTTTCTTTATAAAATGGTTTATGAATTTATTTATCATCTATAATTTAAGTATTTAATCTAAAATAAAAAGCGAAGCTTTTTTGGCTTGATGAATAACAATTATAGTTTTCTTATTGAGTTGAAACTTGAATCAATTTTTTGTAAATCTTACCTTATAGATTTACTTTATTTGAGGATATTACATCTTAAAAAATTGTTATCACTTATATTTTTCATAACTTTATGTTAATCAAAGGGTTAAGGTTATGAAAAATATTATCATCTCAAATTTTCACCCTATCTTAGTAGGGAACCTAATCAACCAATCTAAACTTAATCAGTATACAAAATTTCTTTATCATCATTTTCAAAATCATCCAGTAAGACAGAGTACAGGATATTTTGAGGAAGAAGAAGAAAATGAGAATCTAGTAAGCTTTAATGTTGTGTCTGATCACGTGGATAAATATGCCATATCTCACGCAAATATTAATAGTAGACAGGTGCTTATTTTTGAAGAAGTTGAGAGCTTTATTCAAAATGAAATGGAAAATGTATCCCACGAAGATTATATTTTTCCAATTGATTTTGAAATTCATTCAGGAAATACTTTTGGACCAAAAATTGAAATGAGGATGGATTGGTTCAGGAGGAAAATGCGTACAGTTTTTGATCAATTTTATGCAAACACACATTCGAAACCAGAAAATTTAATCCATGTAACATGTTCAGGGTATTCGTCGCCTAGTTTAGCTCAAGAGGCAGTTATAAAACGAAAATGGGAGACAGTCCAGGTTACTCATTCATACCATATGGGATGTTATGGAGCATTTCCTGCAATTCGAACCGCAATGTGTTTATTGAACCTCAGTAAATTAAACGGTCGCGTTGATATAGTGCATACAGAATTGTTATCCGCTCATTTGAATTTAACAGAATTTTCACCATCCAATACAATGATTTGCTCTCTATTTGCTGATGGATTTATTGGGTATTCTCTGTATGAAGAGGATAAATTCTACGAAGATAATGATCTCAGTCAAAAAAACGGTTTAAGAATTTTGGCTTCCCATGAAGTCATTATTCCTGATTCTTTAGAAGATATGTCTTGGGATTTGGGCGAATATAATTTTCTTATGACACTTTCTAAACGTGTTCCCGTTTTTATACGAAAAAATATCAAAGGATTTATGGATGCGCTTTGTGAAAAACTACATTTGAATTTTGATGATATTAAAAGTGATATCTGTTTTGCTATTCATCCCGGCGGTCCTAAAATTATTGATTATGTTATTGAAGAATTGGGACTTGAGTTGGATCAGGCTAAATGGTCCTATGAAATTCTTAGAAGACAAGGTAATATGTCATCAGCTACAGTTCCGCATATTTTTAATGAAATTGTAAATGATAAGTCTATTGCTCCTGGTACAAAAATAATTGGTATAGCATTTGGACCTGGACTTACAGCAACGGGCCTCTTTTTAGAAAAAGTATAATCTAACTGATTTAGGTTATCTAATGTACTACTTATAGTACTAAAAGTGTTAAAATTGACACTTAAAAATTTTAAGAATTATTTTATGAGTAATTTTATTACGTAGTTATAAATTACTGATATTTAATGGTTTATTGTGATAATGAGTTGTCATTATAAATACCACTTCAATACAATCAAGCCTGATTAAACCCTCTTTTATTTATTTAAAACTTTTTTAAAAATGAACATTTCTTTCGATTTTGTTCCCACAATTCTGTAACTAAAACCTATTTCATAATAATGGTATTAAACATGTATTATTATGAAAAAATTTATTTTTTTGACACAGAAAAATAAGGTTTATCATTTTTTTGCGCATTCCTGTTGTAGTTCGATGCGTATTGATAAATTACTTATTATTGTATTTTTTTCACTTTTCTCGATTAATGTTTCTGCTCAATTGGTAGGAGATGCGACGGTTAAAGCTAATTTTGGTGTTGAAGCTGATGTATATGCAAATCGTCTTCAATTTCCAAATGCTGATGTACCTGTTGTACCATTACCTAACGCGGCAGGAACTGATGATTGGTTTGTTAATCAAACTCTATATCCTGGAAGTGGAAAAGGTGTAATCGACCAAACAAATGCGGCTGCAATAACTGCTTTAATTCAAGGGACATCTAAAAATAATTATGCTTTTGAACGTAGACAATCGATTACAACGCCAACTTTCCCTTTTCCTTACCCAATTGTAGATGGGTATTTGTGGTTAGATTCAGTGTATGGACGTGATAACAATAGTGCTCAGGGAGAATCTGACTTGAGTATATTTGGAGGTACAGGAGATAAAAACTCCGATAATCCAAATACTTGGGCACTAAGTACAGGAAGTATACCTCAGAAAGACGATATTATTGATGTTTATGCCCATTTAAGAGGGATAGGCCCTAAAGCACCTTCTGATATAGATCCCAGACCTTTCACCGAACTTTGGGCTTTTGCCGGAGGTTCTCTTCGTGAAACTAATGGTAGTAAACATATCGACTTTGAATTTTTCAGAACTTTAATCGATTATGTTCCCGGCGATATAGTTTTCGGTAACACTGGAAATGACGGTGGCCGAACAGCTTGGGATTTTGATGCAACGGGTAATATTCTAGTTCCGGGTACTTTAATCATTTCCATCGATTATGAAGGTGGTGGTACTAAACCTGATGTTCGTATCCGAGTTTGGATGAATCAGGCTGATTTAGCCAATTTTAATTCATTAGCAAACAGACCTTTTAATATTGATGCTTCTACCTTTGAACAAGGACTAAATAGCGGTGCTTTTGGTTATGTAAGAATTGAAGCATTGAATAATGCTGTACCAAACCTTTTCGGACGTGTGAACAAAGAAGCAATTACTTTAGCCGCTCCATGGGGTACTATTGAAGGTGAAAATGCCGCTTTTCAAACAAGTTATAAAGAGTTTCAGTTTGTTGAAATTGGAATCAATTTGACTGCTTTCGGATTGGATAGACGTGGTGAAGAAGATCCTTGTTCTAATATTTTAGGTAGTTTGTTAGTTAAAACAAGATCAAGTGCGGGTGGTAATAGCGATTCATTTACAAGTGAATTAAAAGACTTTGCCGGTCCTTATATTTTTGGTAATTCGACAGATCCATCTGTAGATCTTACTGGAGGAGGCGAAATCAATTGTGATAATCCAACTTTAACTCTTACTGCAAATTTGACCAATCCAATGACTCTTCCATCAAGTGTAAATTATTCATTTTATGGTCCTGATAACGATAATGACCCAAGCAATGGTTTTGGACCACTACTTCAAGGACCTTCAGCAGATAATACACTCGATTTAAATTCAACTAATCAACCAGGAACTTATACTGTAGTTGTTGATGCTTTAGCTTTTCCTGGTTGTAGTAAATTTGACAGAGTTGATGTAACTGTTGTTAATTGTGACCCTGTCGATGTTGCTGGTCCAGGTAATTCATCTACTAGTCAATGTGACTATGCAGATCAAGCTGCTGTAGATGTTGCATTTGCCGCGTGGTTAGCTCAGTTCCAAACATTAAACAATGGTTGTGGTGGCACTGCACAATTTACAGGCGACCCTAGAATAGCTCCTAGTTTATGTAACGGCGGAACGGTTAATGTGACCTATAGTATAGCCGATAGTTGTACTGATGACAGTGTGACCGCCAGCTTTACTTTGAATAGTGAAGCCGACGTTGATGTTGCTGGTCCAGGTAATTCATCTACTAGTCAATGTGACTATGCAGATCAAGCTGCTGTAGATGCTGCATTTGCTGCGTGGTTAGCTCAATTCCAGACTTTAAATGATGGTTGTAGTGCTGTAGCACAATTCAGCGGAGATCCTAGAGTGGCTCCAAGATTATGTGATGGCGGAGTGGTAAATGTTA
>NZ_JBHSHZ010000016.1:0-435298 GCF_042653365.1 Flavobacterium sp. GCM10023249 | reverse complement strand
ATCAGGCGTGCATTCCATTTCATTTTGTCGGGCTTATAAAAACGTGAATATAAGAATTTTATACCGAATTCCCAACCCTGTCAGCGGCGGTTACTGAGCCTTTTGAAGTATCGTGGTGGCTGAGGATCTCGAAGCCACACTAAAGTCAAAAATCTTTCAATCCAACAATCCAATAATCCAACAATCCAAATTTCAATTTTTTCCTCTGTTGCAAGGTTTTTTTATGCCTTTCTTTGAATAGTTGTTAGTACACGGTAAATTAATACATCCACACACTTACAATTTTCAAACGCACAGTAAATTATTCCCTCCGCACGCTTACAATCATCAAACGCACGATACATTATGTCATCCGCACGCTTACCATTACCAAACGCACGATACATTATTACATCCGCACGCTTACAATTATCAAACGCACGATACATTATGGCATCCGCACGCTTACCATTACCATCCGCACGATACATTATGGCATCCGCACGCTTACAATTACCATCCGCACGATACATTATGGCATCCGCACGCTTACCATTACCATCTGCACGATACATTATGGCATCCGCACGCTTACAATTTTCAAACGCACGATACATTATTTTATCCGCACGCTCAATAGTATCAAATGCACGATAAGTTATGGTTTCCGTACTCTACTTTTTAACTCCCATCACTCCCAAATCGCAATCCCCAACCCGATCTCATTGCATACTCCGTCAAAAACAACGAAAGTACGCAGTGAGAGTGATCCGCGTAGCCGAGGAGGAACGACGAGCGGTTCGGGTCACGAAGTGCAGTACTGAGGTAGTTTTTAGGAGTAGACTATGCAGTCTTGACCTTTTGTTTCTTTTGTGTCAAGACAAAAGAAAAGAAAGCACGACGAGCGGTTCGGGTCACGAAGCGCAGTACTGAGGTAGTTTTTAGAATTAGAATAGGCAGTCTTGATCTTTGCCGTGTCTCGTCCCTAGACGAGATTTCTGCCTGTCTCGTCATCAGACGAGATGTCAAGGCAAAAGAAAAGAACATGAAAATAGTTTGTTTTTAGATCCCTATTACGTCATCCCAACGCCGACCTAATAGCATACTCCGTTAAAAACAACGAAAGTACTTAGTGAGAGTGATCCGCGTAGCCGAGGAGGCACGACGAGCGGTTCGGGTCACGAAACGGAGTACTGAGGTAGTTTTTAGGAGTAGACTATGCAGTCTTGATCTTTTGTTTCTTTTGCATCAAGGCAAAAGAAAAGAACATGAAAAATAATTTGTTTCTAGATTTTATTACGTCATCCCTCGGCCACAGATTCGCAGGCGAGGTTCCAATCATTGAAGAATCCGTAAAAAGAAAAGCTGTTTGAGTCTCGTCAGTCATGACGAGATGAGTTCTTTTCTTTTAGGATTCGAAATGAAATTGGACCGCCGAGAATCGAAGCCTTGACCTTTGCCGTGTCTCGTCCCCAGACGAGATTTCTGCCTGTCTCGGCCTCAGACGAGATGTCAAGACAAAAGAAAAGAATAAAAAATGAGTTAGTTTTTAGGAGTAGACTATGCAGTCTTGACCTTTGCTGTGTCTCGTCATCAGAAGAGATGTCAAGACAAAAAAGAAAAGAAAGCACTACGAGCGGTTCGGGTCGCGAAACGTAGTACTGAGTTAGTTTTTAGGAGTAGACTATGCAGTCTTGATCTTTGCTGTGTCTCGGCTTTAGAAGAGATTTCTGCCTGTCTCGTCATCAGACGAGATGTCAAGGCAAAAGAAAAGAAAAGAAGAACATCACGATTCGTTAGGAATTCGAATCAAAATCCATAAGCTCTTTCAAACGCAAACGACACACCTCCCGTAACTCTTCAAAAAACAGGGTAAACTCCTCCTCAAACTCAAGGTAAAATTCCTGTAATTCCACCATAGCATTTTGCATATGTGCACGATGTTTTGTTCGGTAATCCATCTGAAACAGTATCATTTCAAGTCCAGCTAATGAAGCATAACTCACCAGCCAATTCCGAGCAATCATATACGGCATCATATTTTGGGTTTTCTCAGTAAGCAGTTCGTAATGTTGCCGCAAAGATTGGTAAAAACGTTCCGCATACTCTTCCAAAGGTTCGTGATGATAATGACTCCAGTTCTTTGCCAAAAAATGGTCATAGATAATGTCCATAATCACTCCCGAATAATGACCATAACGCTCATGCAATCGGTGCTTGCTCTTTCGGTACGTCGGATGTGCATCGGTAAAGCTGTCAATAGTTCGGTGCAACAAAACACCTTGCTGAATCTCCTTCGGGAACTGAAGGTATTGGTTGCCACGAATGCCATCGGCCATGAAATTGCCAATAGAAATCAACTCGTTTTCCCCGGAAAGGTAGATGTGTGCCAAAAAGTTCATAGGTCGAATATAATCATTTCGTATTGAAATTTGAAATTCATATCATTTTTACTACCTTCCAAATTCATATCTTTGCTAGTAGTAAAAAAACGTATAACTCATAATTTAGAACTCATAATTTAGAATATGACATTAATAAAATCAATTTCAGGAATTCGCGGAACCATCGGTGGAAAAGTAGGAGACAACCTGACTCCTGTTGATGCAGTGAAGTTTGCTTCGGCTTATGGTACTTTTTTAAAACAAAATATTCAGAAAGACCGATTGAAAGTATGTATTGGTCGCGATGCCCGAATCTCAGGCCCTATGATTCATAATCTAGTGGTAAATACCCTTTTAGGTTTAGGAATTGATGTTATCGATTTAGGATTGTCAACAACACCAACTGTCGAAATCGCTGTGCCTTTGGAGCAAGCCGATGGAGGAATCATCTTAACGGCTTCTCATAATCCAAAACAATGGAATGCCTTGAAGCTATTGAATGCCAAAGGGGAATTCCTGAGCGGTGCCGATGGTGCTAAGATATTGGAGATTGCAGAAAATGAAGCTTTCGATTTCGTGGAAGTGGACTTCTTGGGTGAAGTAACAGAAAACGATGCCTACATGGATATCCACATCGATGAAGTGTTGGAATTGCCACTAGTGGATGCCGATTTAGTTAAAAAGAAGAAGTTCAAAGTCGTGGTTGATGGTGTGAATTCATCAGGAGGAATCATCATCCCGAAATTATTGGAACAAATGGGTGTGGAAGTAGTGAAGCTGTACTGCGAACCGAATGGCCATTTCCCACATAACCCGGAACCGTTGAAAGAACATTTGGGCGACATCTGTAAATTGGTAGTGGAAGAAAAAGCCGATTTCGGTATTGTGGTCGATCCGGATGTAGACCGTTTGGCGTTTATTTCTAACGATGGTGAAATGTTCGGAGAAGAATACACTTTAGTAGCAGTAGCCGATTATGTATTAAGTAAAACACCGGGTAATGCCGTTTCAAATATGTCTTCTTCTCGTGCCTTACGCGATATTACCGAAAAACACAACGGTAGTTACCAAGCCAGTGCAGTAGGAGAGGTGAATGTAGTAGAACTGATGAAAGCAAGTAATGCTATCATCGGTGGTGAAGGGAACGGAGGTATCATCTATCCGGAAAGTCACTACGGTCGCGATGCACTTGTTGGGGTAGCTTTGTTCTTAACCTATTTGGCCAACCAAAGTCAATCGGTTGCCGAATTGAGAGCGTCGTATCCTCAGTATTTCATGAGTAAGAATAAAATTGAACTTACTCCACAAATCGATGTCGATGGGGTATTGAAGACTATTTTTGAGAAATACCAAAATGAACAAATCTCTACTATCGATGGTGTGAAAATTGACTTTGCTTCAGAATGGGTTCACCTACGTAAATCCAATACAGAGCCAATTATTCGTATCTATACTGAGGCACCTACACAACAGGCTGCCGATGTATTGGCAGATCGTTTTGTTACCGAATTGAAACAAATAGCAGGTATCTAACATACAATATAATGTAACAATAACCCTGGGTTGATAACTCAGGGTTATTTTTTAAGGAATTATAGAATAAAATGTAACATTTCTGTATTTTTCCGACTTAAAGAGTGCCAACACATCCAATTATGAGTCCAATCCGTCTGTTTTTTTGTACCGCTTTAGCCAGTTCATTGCTGCTTATTTCTTGCGCATCCGTTGAAAAACACAATAAGAGAAGAAGTGAAAAAATTACTGTAGAAAAACTTCAGCATGATATCGACTATGTGGAACGTAAACTCTTCAAACTCCATCCAAGTCTTGATTTGTATATTACAAAAGAACAATTGAGCTTCAAATTCGATAGTATCCGAAATGTAGTCAATAAACCAATGACCAGCAAGGAATTCTATTTTGTAATCAGTCCGGTGATTGCATCTGTCCATCAAGGTCATATGTCAATGATTCCTATGACCAAACGATATTCCAGAAAAGAGCTCAAAAGATTGAAAAAAGCGGGGGAAGCACCTTTGTCGCAATTCAAATACGATTGGGAAAACGAAAAATTGTTTGTCATTAAAAACAATTCTAAGTTTTCAGATATTCAATTGGGTACCGAAATAGTTGCAATCAAAAATATCAAACCACAGGATCTTTACAATAAATACAGACAAAGTATTACTTCTGATGGATACAATACAACTTTTCCAAGGAAATGGTTTTTAAGAAGATTTCCAGTGCTTCTTTCGGATGAAATCGAGAGCAATGACAGCCTTAGATTTGAGTTCAAGTATAAAGATTCTGTATTTTTCAAAATGATCAATCGCAAGAAACCTCAAAAGAAGGAAAGATTGGCATCGGGTAAAGACACACTCAGTAAGTCTGTTCGTAAAGCAAATGCGAAATTGGAACGAAAAAAGAAAAAAATCTTTGGATATGATACTAAAACTAAAGAATATAGTAAGTCATTACAATTTTTAGGAAATGATAAATCAGTGGCGTATCTAAAAATTAACGATTTTACAGACGGGAATTTCCGAAAAGCGTATAAGATACTATTCGACAGTATCAAAAAAAGGGAGAGCGCAACTTTGGTTATTGATTTAAGAGATAATCCAGGTGGGAGGATGAACGAGATTATGAATTTGTATTCGTACCTGACCAATCAAGACTTTATTTTGACACAGCCGGCAATAGTAACCTCTAAAACGAGTATGTGGCAAGCGGGTATTTTTTCTAATATTCCGGTAATTACTTATCCTCTAGCAGGTGTGGCTTATCCTTTTTATATGGGATTCACCTATTTCAAAGTGAAAAAGAAGGATGACGGTACGTATTACAATACAATCAATTCATCGAAATTGCAAAAACCGAACCCCAATAATTTTGGAGGGAAGATTTATGTACTTATTAATGGGGGGAGTTTTTCGGCATCCTGCATTCTGTCCACAGCATTAAAGGCCAATAAGGATATTACTTTTGTTGGCGAAGAAACGGGCGGTGATTTCAATGGAACTGTCGCAGGCTTTATGCCGGTTTTGACGCTACCGAATTCGAAAATCAAATGGCGATTGGGTCTATTGGATATCCGTCCGGTAAATCAAACTAACGTCATTGGTCATGGTATATATCCGGATAAAGAAATAGTAAAAACGATTAACGATATAATAACCAATAAAGATCCTGAATTGGAATGGGTTTTAAAAGAGTTAGGGAAATAATGCAAATAAAAAAAGGGTAAGATTTCTTACCCTTTTTTTATTAATGCTTACCATGTTTTCCATGACCTTTACCATGTTTGTGATGATGGTCGTGGTGGTCATCGTGATCATAATGATGCACTTCGATCACTTTTACTTTTTGAGGTTTCGCTTTTTTGTATTTTTTGTACTTCACTACGTGAATTTGATTTTGTACATACGGACGTTCTCCAACAAAATCTAATTCGATTTGAGCACTTTTTCCTAGGTTAATGCCTACAAAGATTCTTGGTACAGCAGTTCGTACTACCCAGTTTCTTCCGCTTAAGTAAATGTAATTTCTAGAACGTAAATCATAGTACATATTTTCGTCAGGGAAATAGACATATCTTGTTTTTGCACGATACCCGTGAGCCGGTGCCCATGGCGGTGGTCCTTGAGCAAATAGATTATCAGGAACAATCAAAAACAGAAAAGCAGTAATAATAAATGTTCTAATACAATTTTTCATAATTTAATAGGTTAAGGTTATAAAACAGCTAAATATAGTAAATTATTGTGGCTGTTGGTCAAAATTTACCATCCAGTTAATACCGAATTTATCAACAAACATGCCAAAATAAGCACCCCAGAAGGTGTCAGCCAATGGCATGATGATTTTGCCACCAGCTGAAAGACCATTAAATAGACGGTCAGCCTCGTCTTTATTTTCAGTATTAATTGATACCGAAAAATTATTTCCAAAGGTTACCGTACCGCTTCCTTCAGTACTGTCACTAGCCATTAAAACTGTTTCTTTACTGATTGGAAGAGATACGTGCATGATTTTATTCGCCTCTTCTTCTGTTGGTGGAGGGCAATTGTCGTCAGCAGGCATATCTTTGAATCTACCGATAAATGAAAATTCTCCTCCGAAAACCGATTTATAAAAGTTAAATGCTTCTTCTGTATTACCATTAAAAGTTAGATAAACGTTTACAGTTGCCATAATTGATTGTTTTTTATTAGTTTTTTGATTTATTATTTATTCGGTATATTTTTTAAAATTATCTAGAATAGCTTGCCATCCTCCACGCTGTAAATCTACGCTGTGAACATTCTCAGGTTCAAAATTTTCTGTAAGGATTGTCTTTCCATCCAAAACATTAAATTTCACCACTACTTTTCGGCCATCACCATCCATGGTATACGCAATTTTTTGATGTGGAATGATTTCTGTGTAAGTTCCGGTGAAGTCAAAGCTATTGGCACCGTCTTTGGATGCCATAGTTGACTTGAATTGTTGTCCTACTTCAAGATTGTTTTCAGCATTAGGACAATGCCAGTCGTCTGTAGCGAAATTCCAATTAACAATATGTTCAGGATTCGTAAAATAGTCCCATACTTTTTCAACAGGAGCATCTAAAACGGCTCTAACAGAAATGGACTTGGTTTCGGGATTTTCAGCTATTGCTTTCACTTTTTGTAATGCATTAGGAAACATAGTGGTAAAAAAGTCTTCATATTCTTCAACACTTTCTACTTCGACATGTAAAGAAGTGGTGCCGTTTTCCCCAGTTAACACATATTGTTCGATACAACCAGACCATCTTTGAATGTTTTCATTGATGGGTTGTTCTTCATGATTTACAATTTCAGTGATGTGGGAAAAAGCCATGTTTTCAAATGGTTTTTTTGCCACTATTGTAGAAGCCATTCCTGAACCTTTCGGATCTAAAAAATGAATTTTATTACCTACTTCCCAACCGGATATTGCATGACTGCCCTCACAGAAAGCTTCCGTCCAGGTTTCGTAATTATCATCGTCCCAAAGTGAATACCAAACCTTCTCTTTCGGAGCATTGATTTCGACATTAAATTGAAATTTTTTCATAGTTTGTTATTGATTATATTGAATAGTAAGCTTTTTAAGCAGTGTGTTAATTTCGCTTTTTTTGAAAGAAAATGGATGTACACTGTTTTTAAGTGCTTGAAATTTAAAGTCTTAAATTTAGGATAATTTCAGTAATTTTAAGGATTGTTTAGTCATTATTTTAGATTCCATCCGTGTCTGATTAAAACGGTTTTACAACTGTTACAGAATTGGGTTTCTTCATTCAAAACATCTTTTCCTTCGGCATCACGCATAAAGCAATTTTTTATTGGACAATGTGGCAAGCCTTGTGTGTGACCCAATTCATGAATAGCGACTTTAAATAACTTTTCAGTTTTGTTTCCTTTCAATCGGTAGGTTGATGCAATACATGATTTTCCCGGGCGATAACCCAAACCAAAAATACCCCAGTCTGATTTGCCATCTTTGGATGTGCTGATATCTTTGGTGGTAAGACCAATTACCAACTGATTTTGCCCAGCGATATCTGTCAGATAGGCGATTAATGCATCAGCACGTCTGCGGGATTTGTTATGATTCCAGCTGCCTTCCGGAAAAGGGATATTATCAGCAACTTTTACAGAGGAATAAATAGTCTTCAGATTTTTTTGAACCTCATAAAGATATGCTTTTGGAAACGCATCAAAAGGTTGTAAAACAATAGTTACCTTTTCCTTTTTGGGTGAAGGATTTTGATTGCAGCCGGAAAGTAATAACATTCCCAGTAAAAAAAAGAGTGTATATTTCATAGATTAAGAACTACAGGATAACATGGAACAGCCCACTTTTTCTCGTGCCCAATCCGGCCGTTTAGCAAACCACTTTTCATGATGAGGTTGATCGTCATATGGTTTTTGAAGTAATGTAAATAATTCATCAATTAGGTGGTAATTCCCTTTGTCAGCTTCTTCAATAGCTAATTGTGCCATATAATTACGAAGAACATATTTTGGATTTACAGTATCCATTCTTCGTTTTCTCTCAGAATCGTTTGTAGTTTCCTGTTGCAGACAATTGAGATAAGAATGAAGCCATTCTGTCCAATAGATTTGAATTTGATCTTTGATTTCCTCAGGTTTGTAAAAAGCAAATGCTATTTTTTGAAAAGCGGTTGTGGTATCATCTTCTTTTTTTACATCAGATAGCAATCGGAAGAAAAGAGTATAATCTGTTTCTGTAAGTTGTAAAATTTGTACCAATTGATCGATTAAAATAGCGTAATTTTCGGTTCCAATGAAGAGTCCTAATTTCTCTTGCATCATTTTTTGATATTGCAATTCAAAGTCTTTAGGGTATTGTTCTAAAATGCGTTCTAAATCGGCAGTTTCATTGATGATAGGATACAACGCATTGGCTAATTGGTACAAATTCCATAAAGCAATTTCGGGCTGGTTACCATAACGGTATCTTTTATGTTGATTGTCGGTCGTATTCGGAGTCCAATTCGGATTAAAATCTTCCAACCATCCGTACGGACCGTAATCAATGGTAATACCGTGAATGGACATATTATCCGTATTCATCACTCCATGTACAAAACCCACACGTTGCCAATGAACAACCATGTTAAGTGTTGATTGTACTACATTTTCAAAGAAATCGACATACTTCTGTTTGCCTTCAGATTTTATTTCAGGGAAATATTCCTTGATGGTAAAATCAGCTAATAATTGCAAGTTTTTCAAATCATTTCTGGAAGCTAGAATTTCAAAATTTCCAAAACGGATAAATGATGGAGCCACACGACAAACGATGGCGCCTTTTTCATAAGCGGGATTACCATTGTATAGGATATCCCGTAATACTTCATCACCACTCAAAGCAAGTGATAAAGATCGGGTAGAAGGTACACCTAATGCATGCATAGCTTCAGCACACAAGTATTCTCGTATTGATGACCGCAAAACCGCTAATCCATCTGCAGTTCTTGAGTAAGGCGTTTTTCCAGCGCCTTTCAATTGCAATGTGAGATTGTTGCTTTCGAACAAATTGATAGCTCTTCCGTCACCTAATTGTCCGGCCCAAACCCCAAATTGATGTCCGCCATAACACATTGCATAGGGGTGACTGTTTTCATAAACTGTTTTACCCGAAAAAACATTCAGGAAATCTTCACTGTTCAAATCGTCTTCTTTTAATCCAATAATGAACGCTACTTCTTTTGAAGCATGTAGGAGACTTGGTTTTGAAGGTAGGGTAGGAGTTACCAATGAATAACAAGCTTCGAAAACTTTACGGACTTCATTTTTGGTTTCCGGATCGGCAGGAAGGGATTGAGTGAATTTATTTTGGATAGAAAGTTGCATAAATCGGTGTTGCAGATAAATTTGTTATAAAGCTCAAAAATAATGATAAATGAAAGATAGTAACGTTATAAAATTGGTAAAAAATGTATCTTTGACCCAAATTTCAACACAATGATTGCAACAGAAACTAAAACTTCGTTAGAACAGTATTTTCAACAGTTCAGAGAGAATATTATAGGGATTGATCAAGCATTCGAGTCACCTTTCGGTACTAAAAAAATAATTTATACGGATTGGACTGCCTCAGGACGTTTGTATCGACCAATAGAAGAAAAAATGATGAATGAATTTGGTCCTTTTGTTGCTAATACTCACACAGAGACGACGGTTTCAGGAACAGCAATGACGATGGCTTATCATGAAGCACGTCATATCATTAAGCATCATGTCAATGCCAATCAAAATGATGTGTTAATCACAGATGGAACCGGAATGACTGGAGTCGTGAATAAGTTCCAACGTATTTTAGGTTTACGTGTTGCTGAAAATTTAAAAGAATTCACCAATATACCGAAAGAAGTAAAACCAATCGTTTTTATTTCTCACATGGAACACCATTCGAATCAAACCTCTTGGTTGGAAAGTATTGCTGATGTTGTTGTAATTCCAGCCAATGATGAAGGATTGTTTTGTTTGGAAAATTTTAAAAAGTTAGTCAATCAATACCAAGACAGAAGTTTTAAAATCGCTTCGATTACTTCATGTTCAAATGTAACCGGAATTAAAACACCGTATCATGAAGTGGCTAAAATAATGCATCAAAATGGCGGTGTATGTTTCGTAGATTTTGCCTGTTCTGGCCCTTATGTTGATATTAATATGCATCCTGAAGATCCAGAGGCTTATTTGGATGCTATTTTCTTTTCTCCACACAAATTCTTAGGAGGTCCAGGTACTTCGGGAGTGCTTGTGTTCAATAAAAATTTATATAAAAACAATGTGCCGGATTGTCCCGGAGGTGGAACGGTATCATGGACTAATCCTTGGGGTGAACATAAATACATCGACAATATTGAAGATAGGGAAGATGGTGGAACTCCCGGATTTCTACAGGTGATTAAAACAGCTTTGGCTATTCAACTGAAAGAAAAAATGGGCGTTAAAAATATCCTGGAACGTGAACACGAGATTGTAGATTATGTTTTTTCTGAATTATCTCAGGAACAAAATATCAATATTCTTGCCGGTCAACACAAACAAAGATTAGGAGTAATTTCGTTTTACATAGACGATTTACATTACAATCTTGGAGTGAAATTATTGAATGACCGTTTCGGAATTCAAACCCGTGGAGGATGTAGTTGTGCTGGGACTTATGGGCATTATTTACTGCACGTAGATCAAGAAACATCCAACAGTATTACGTGTAACATAGATACGGGGAATTTGGAACAAAAACCGGGATGGATTCGTATGTCAATACATCCTACAACAACCAATTCGGAAATTCAATATGTTTGCGAATCTATTCGAGCGCTGGCTCAGCATCATAAAGAATGGGCAAACGAGTATGATTATAATCCTAAAAGCAATGAATATTTGCACAAACAAGCCAAACTTACCGAAAAAGATCTCGTAAAAAGTTGGTTTACGATATAAAAAAAAGCGCAGGTTGAACTGCGCTTTTTTTATGGAATTATTTTCTATGTTTCCATCTTTTATGTGTCCAAAGATAGTATTCCGGTGCTTCTAATATTTGTTGCTCTACCTTTCGAAGATAGGTTTCAGTGATTTCAAAGTCTGGAATCGATTGCGTGTTTCCATTGGCCAATACATCGAATGAAGCTTCATAATAACCTCTCTTTACTTTTCTGACTTTAAGCTGAATTACATTCATATCAAATTCTTTAGCCAAAGATTCTGCTCCAACGTGAACTGGAGTAGTAATCCCCATAAAGCTAGACCAATAATTTCTTTTGGACAATCTTGGAGTTTGATCACTTGCGAATCCATAAACGCACAATATGTTTTCTTTATGGTTTTTGACAATTGTTGCCTTGGTTTCCTTGGTAGTTACTAATTCGGCTTTGAATTTCGAACGAATGTCACGCACCAATTTATCAAAATGAGGGTTGGCGATTTTTTTGTAAATACCTATTCCTTTGAATTTTACATGTTTATTCATAGATATCACCCATTCGTAACTAGCATAATGCGAAGCCATAAGTGTGATGCTTTTTCCTTCAGATTCTAATTGTTTGTAGACTTCCAGGTTTTTGAACGTAAAACGACGCTCCATTTCTTTTTCGGATATGGTTAACGTTTTAATCATTTCCAAAAACATATCGCACAAATGTTGAAACGATTTTTTTTCTATTACCAATCGTTCTTCTTTACTCAAGTGAGGAAGTGCGATTTCAAGATTTTTTCGCACTGTTTTTTTACGATAACCGATAATATGATAGACGAGAAAGTAAACTACATCTGAAAATAAATAAAAAAGTCGGTAGGGTAGTATCGATATTAGCCAAAGTAGCGGATAAATAATGACAAAAACTAAGAATTGCATTGTTGAAAATTTTGTTACAAATATAGAGTTTTATTCTTGTCTGTGGTTTTATGCCTTTAAAATGGTTTTGCTATCTTTACTCTAAATTAAATTTTATGAATCTTTTTCTGATTGCAATTATTGCAGCTAATGTACTTTATAGCTATAAAGGCTTTAACGATATCTCTTTTTTTCGTAAAAACGAATTTCATACCGGTAGCATTCGTGCAGGGGAACAACATCGAATGTTTACATCGGCATTTCTACATGTTGACTATGTTCATTTGTTTTTCAATATGTTTACGCTTTACATGTTTGCTCCAGTTGTAATCTATGGATTGGGAACTTTTTCGTTTGTGCTGATTTATCTCGGAAGTTTGATTTCAGGCAGTTTGTTGACCATGTATTTTCATCAGAATGATTTTAATTACCGAGCGGTTGGTGCTTCCGGTGCTGTTGTGGGCATTATCTTTAGTTCTATTTTAATAAATGACAGTCTGTTGTTTTTCGGATTCATTCCAGGTAGTATTTACGGAGTAATTTATTTACTATCCTCCATCTACGGAATGAAAGAGAAGAATGATAATATTGGACATACAGCTCATTTCGGTGGAGCCATCGGCGGATATGCTATTACTTTATTTAAAGATCCTTCTTTGTTTGTGGATAATACCTTTATGGTCATTGTATTAGCAATTCCAATTGTTTTTCTTTTTATTTTAGAAAAGGCGGGGAAGCTATAATGGCACAACTTTTGAATACTTTCAAAACAAATTAAAAATAAATAGACTATGAAAAATTTAGTAGCAATCGTAATAACATTTTGTACCATGATGACTTACGCGCAAGATCAAAAATCAGTTCAGATTCCACAAATTAACGTTTCCGGAGAAGGAAAGATAAAAGTTACACCTGATATGGCGACAATCACAATAGGTGTCGAGAATACAGGTAAAGACGCTGCAACAGTGAAAAAAGCGAATGATGAAACTATTGATAAAGTGTTGAAATACATCAAGAAAAACGGTGTTCCTCAGACTGATTTTCAAACTACTCAAGTAAGTTTATATAAAACCTACGATTATGAGAAAAAGAAAAACAATTATGTAGCCAGCCAAACCATCACAGTTACATTAAAAGATATTAAGAAGTATGATGTTTTCATGATGGATATCACAGATACTGGAATTACGAACATTAATGGAGTTGAATTCAAATCTTCGAAATTGGAGCAATACGAAGCGGAAGCACGTAAAAAAGCGATTTTGGTTGCCAAGCAAAAAGCAAATGATTATACTAGCGCATTAGGCCAAAAAGTAGGAAAAGTGTTATTGATAACAGATAATTCAAATACTTATTATCCACATCCGGTAATGTTCAAAGGAGCTAGAGCAGAAGCCATGGATGCTGGTGCTCCAAGAGAAACACTTGCCATCGGCGAAATCGAAATTACAGCAAATGTCAATGTAACATTTGTTTTAGAATAAATGAAACCCCGATTATCGGGGTTTTTTTATGTCTGGTGTTTACGGTTGTACTTCCTTTGTTATATTTGTTGTAAGAATTTACTTTTACAACAATGATTTTAAATAAAGAATCGATAGGTTTAATTTTATCCGGTGGTGGAACAAAAGGATTGGCGCATGCCGGAGTTTTAAAGTTTTTAGAAGAGCAAGGAATTAAACCCGTTCAGATTGCCGGAACCAGTGCTGGAGCGATCGTTGCTGCGTTGTATGCCGGTGGTCAATCTCCCGAAGAAATCTTATCCTTTTTCAAGTCGATTTATTTTTTTAACTGGAAGCATTTTACGTTTAAAAAAGCGGGTATTATCGATTCCGAGGCTTTTCGACTCTATTTCAAAAGTATTTTTGAGGATAAAACATTGGGTGAGTTAAATATCAATGTACATATTACGGCTACTGATTTGGTCAAAGGGAAATTAAAAGTATTTGGTAACGATACAAAAATTGTAGATGCTGTTCTGGCATCGTCCTCCTTTCCCGGAGTTTTGTCGCCTTATGAAATAGATGGTAATTTATACAGTGATGGAGGAATTTTAAACCATTTTCCAACCGATATACTGCAAGGTCGTTGTGATTCCTTGATAGGTGTTTATGTGAGTCCGATTCAAAAGATTGAAGCGAAAGATTTGTCTTCCATCCGATCGGTTACCTCACGTGCTTTTGATTTGCTTTCTGCTAATTCGAATACGCATAAATTCAATATTTGTGATTGGGTCATAGAACCTGAAGAATTGGTCAAATTCGGCACTTTTGAGACCAGTAAGACAAAAATGGATATGATTTATAAGATTGGATATGAAGCTGCCAAGGAATCCTATCAAAACTTAATATAAGTAAAAAAGAAAAGCACTATCGAAATAATTTTAATGTAAAAGATTAGAAATATTTATTCAATTGAATATTTTTTCTGCTATTATTGAAAATCAATTCATAACTTTAATAACAATAAGTGTGAAATTCTGTTTTCCATTTATTTTCTGTTCTCTTTTTGTCCAAAAAAGACTTTATAACAAATTGGAAATACACAAAAACAGATTATCAATGAAAGCGAGCTCACCAGCGTTGGTCCTGTACATTGTATCAGGTTTATTATATTTTATAGCAGTTGTTGAAGGAATTGAAAATTTGACTCTAATAGTAAAGCCAATTATTATACCTTCTATTTTTTTTTATTATTGGCAAGAGAGTAGAGGGAAGATTAGTTTTTGGTCTTCAATGATTTTGCTGTTGTTGTTTGTTTCGGGGATTTTAAATCTTTTTTATGACGAAAGAAGTTTCTTTTTTGTAATACTATCAAACTTTATTGCCTATTGTATTCTTTTGTGTTTTGTTTTTAAAAACATTTTTGAAATTAAATTTCAATTTCCGGATAAAATAAATTTATCCTATATGATTTTGATGTTCTTGTTTTTTTTGAGCTTGTTATATTTTAGCTTGGTTTTAATGTTCGATTTACAACTTGAATTGTATTTACTAATTATTGTTTACGGAATCTCATCAGTAACATTTGGTTCATCAGCTACTATATTGTATACGCTGCAACAAAATCAAACCAATTTTTTTTTGATGATGACGAGTTTTACTTTTATTGTAAGCGATTTGTTTTTTGTAATGTATCATTTCTACAATAACTTTATATTTTTTATGGGTATAAGTATATTGAGTTATGTGGTATCGTTTTATGTTTTGGTGTATTACTTTTTGTTGGCTAAAAAAGATTTTGAGTAGTGAAGAAATAAATAATCTGGACTTAGTGGTTTTAGTAAGGTGGAATAAAAAATGAGAACCTTTAGGTTCGCCTTTATTGTGGGGAGAGCAGGATTACTGCACTTCGTTTCGTGATCCTGAGTAAGGTTTCCTTACTCAAGCTAATTAAAACAAAAAAGCACTCAAGTAAACTTGGTGCTTTTCTTAATTTAATTATCTTGTGGGGAGAGCAGGATTCGAACCTGCGAAGGTTTCCCAACGGATTTACAGTCCGTCCTCGTTGGCCGCTTGAGTATCTCCCCAACTATATTCTCAATAGTTTCGCTCTCAAAGCGGTTGCAAATATAGAATCATTTTTCGGGTTTCCAAACAAAAAATAAAGATAATTTTAAACTTTTTTGTAAGTGATTGGTAGTAAATACAATAAAAAAAGCCCAGCAAACGCTGGGCTTTTAATTTTTAGGATTTTAAAGGCTATTTTGCTAATAATTCTAACACTTTAGCTTTTAATTCGGCACCATAAATATCTCTTGCGACAATATTTCCTTTGGCATCAAGAACAAATGTGGAAGGAATACTTTCAATACCGTACAATTTTGCGATAGGTTCATCCCAGTACATTAAATTCGATACATGATTCCAAGTCAATTTGTCTTTCGCAATGGCTTGTTTCCATTTCGTTGCATCTTTATCCAAAGAAACTCCAATGATGTTCAATCCTTTTGAATGTAACTCGTTATAAAGTGCTACAACATTTGGATTTTCCTTACGACAAGGAGGACACCATGAAGCCCAAAAATCAATAATCGTAACTTTACCTAATGATTGTTGTAATGAGATTACTTTACCTTCAGGATTCTTTGCGCTAAAGTTGGGTGCAGGAGTCTCTTTTAGTTTACTTTTTTTTTTGGACCTGGTTGAGACTCTTGTAATGCTTTCTCGTAATCATCAAGATTTTTTTGAATTCTCTTACCAGTTGAAGTTGATTTTACACTACTGCTAAGGTTTTCAAAATGTTTTTTTGTTTTTGCAATATCAGCTTGTGGTGTTGCAAACAATTCCTGAATGATTAATAATGAAAGGAATGAATCTGGATTATTTTCAACAAACTTTGTTTTTACTGTAGTAAACTCTTCATTTAATTTTTTATAATCATCCGTCAACTTTTTCATTGTAGGAGTATCTTTCTTAGCCATTGCTTCCCCATAAGCCTTTTCGTTATCTTTTTCAAAAGCTGCTACTCTCACTTGGACTTTCATCAAGTCTTTTCTGTATGCATTAAGCTGATCATTAGTGGTACTTCCTGAAATAGTTGCAACACCAAGTGCTAAACTGTCTTTCGTTCCTTTTACATTAATGTTTCCTTTTTCAAGAATTAACATAAATCCACCAATTTGATCAAAACGTACTCTGTGCATTAAAGGCTCTTCTGCTTTTCCTTCAAATTCAAATTTACCATCTTTTACAACCGTTGTATCAACTCCTGTAATACCGGTTGTAGCAGATTCATTTTGTTTTTCTAAATAAACCTTAGTTCCATCAGGCATTCCTTTGATTTCTCCTGAAACTTTATACTTGCTACATGAAGCGGCAAGAACAGAAAGGGCAATAATTGCTAATTTTTTCATCAGTTTTATAATTTTGTTCGCAAAAATAAATGATTTGTTCAGAAATCAAACTACTTTTATACTTTATTTAATACTTGTTTTGTGTGATTCGGGAAAACGCAACATTTCAATTACCACCCAATACTTTTAAAAATACTTTTTGTGTATTCACAGAAGTAAATGTGTCAAATCTACAGGACAGAAGTCCGGATTTTGAGAGTGATTCTGGAAGTAAATATTATTATACAGAACAAGGAATGTACCGTTTGTCGAACCATTGGGGTAGATTAGGCAATTCCAAATGGCGTCTTATTGAAAACGGCGATTCAACGGCTTCAAAAGTAAAACTTGGTTATGCCAATTGGGAAGACTTTTTTCCGGATAACAAATACGAAGCCTTGTATTATGTAACTGTCGATTTTGAAACTCGAACAGTATTGTACCAACATAAATTAAGCAAAAATTATGACGATAAGGCCGTAGTGAGAAACAGCGATGATACAATGAAAAGGGTAAGACAGGCTCGTAACATTTTGCATTTGACAAATTGGGCAAAACATTTTCCAGATTGGGAAATAGAAGTACTCAGAAAAAAAATTGTAACCGATTTAATCTATACCAACAAAACTTTGGATGAAATTAAAAGACAGTATGCATGAGCAGAAATAACGACGAAAATCGAAACAAACACAATAGTAAGTTGCACAAAGCAAAAGCAAAAGCTGCAAAACAAAAAGTTGAGCGCAAGGCTCAACTTAAAGCTATTTTGAAGAAATTTAATGAGAATGAAAATTCTGATTTATAACAGTAATTCAATTCTCCTTTTTTATAATACTTTGCTTTGACATACAAAATCCGATTTTGGCAACTCAGTTTTGGCAATTGCGTTAAAGCCACCTTCAATTTCAGTAAAATTACGGTAACCGCGCGCTTGTAAAATGGAAGCCGCAATCATACTGCGATACCCTCCGGCACAATGTATGTAAAAATGCTCTGAAGGATCAATCTCGTTTATCCAGGTATTGATATAAGCTAAAGGTTTGCTATAGGCTTCATCAAGATGTTCAGCACTATATTCTCCTTCTTTACGGATGTCAATTACTTTGTCTTTTTCAATGTTTAATTCAGCAGCAAATTGCGTAGCCGTGATTCTTTTAACGGCATCCGTTTCTTTTCCAGAGTTTTCCCACGTTGCAAAACCACCTTCTAAATGCCCGAGTACATTGTCAAAACCAACACGGCTTAAACGGGTAATGGTTTCTTCTTCTTTTCCGGCATCACATACAATAAGTAGCGGTTGATTTACATCGGCAATCAATGTGCCAACCCATGGTGCGAAATCACCACCAATGCCAATATTGATTGACTGAGGGATGTGTTTTTTGTAAAATTCGGCAGGATTGCGCGTATCTAGTATCAAGGCATCGGCCGTATCCGCTAGTAGTTCAAAATCATTCGCAGACAACACTTTCATTCCGTTATTTAAAACCGAATCGAAACTGCTGTACCCTTTTTTATTCATGGCTACATTCATACCAAAGTAGGCTGGAGGTGGTGTTAACCCATCCAATACCTCAGTAATGAATTCACTTTCCGTCATGTTGGCTCTTAAAGCGTAATTTTTTTCTTTTTGTTCTCCAATGGTAGAAACGGTTTCTTTACTCATGTTTTTACCACATGCAGAACCTGCTCCATGTGCAGGATATACAATCACTTCATTAGGAAGTGTCATGATTTTGGAACGCAAAGATTGGTATAGAGTAGCTGCCAATTGTTCCTGAGTCATATCAGCGGCTTTTTGTGCCAAATCCGGTCGACCTACATCACCAATAAATAAGGTATCGCCTGAGAAAATGGCATGCTCTTTTCCGTTTTCGTCTAACAATAGGTAGGTAGTACTTTCCATGGTATGCCCTGGAGTGTGAAGTACTTTAATTGTGATATTTCCAATGGTGAAAACTTGATTGTCTGTTGCAATAAGCGCATCGAATTCTGGAGTAGCCGTTGGTCCATACACAATAGGTGCTCCGGTTTTGGTACTCAAATCCAAATGTCCCGAAACGAAATCGGCATGGAAATGAGTTTCAAAGATATATTTCAGTACAACACCATCTCTTTCCAAACGGTCAAGATACGGTTGTACTTCGCGAAGCGGATCAATAATAGCGGCTTCACCATTTGAGGTAATATAATAAGCTCCTTGAGCTAAACATCCTGTATATATTTGTTCTATTAACATACTACTATAATCTATTCTTTGTTTGCAAAAATACTATATAAAAACGTATAAAATTAATGATAATTGTCACTTTATAAAAAGCTCTTTTCCAATTATTAAAATTCCCATAACCAATACAAACCAACCAAAGGCCGATTTTAATTTGCCTCCTTCTACTTTTTTCGAAAGCATAGAACCAATGAGCATTCCAATGATCGCCATAAAAGTAATTGAAAGCAATACTATTAAGTTAATCGTGATGCCGTTGATGATGTCTGCGGAGAAACCAATAAGCGAATTAATGGCGATAATCAATAATGATGTGCCCACTGCTTTTTTCATTGGAATACCTCCAAAGAAAATCAATGCAGGAATAATTAAGAATCCACCTCCAGCACCTAAAAAACCGATGATAAATCCCACCAATAGTCCTATGGCGCCCAGTTTGTAATAATTGATCTCCGTTTTGCAAAGCTCGGTTTTGCGGCTAATCATGGCTTTGGACGCGAGCAGCATTACGACTCCGAACACCAACATAATTAAAAGATCTTTGGTAACTGTAATTGATCCTATTTGAAATAACGAATGAGGTATAGCCGGCAAAATAAATTTTCGTACAGTCAATAAGGAGAGCAAAGAAGGGATAGCGAAATAGAGAGCTTCCTTCAATTTTAAATTTTGAAAAAGGTAGTGTTTGTAGGAACCAATCGCAGCTGTAACACCAACAATGAATAAAGAATAACTGGTTGCTAATTCAGGATTCACTCGGAACAAGTACACTAATATAGGTACTGTAAGAATAGAACCACCGCCACCTATTAGGCCTAAAGTGATTCCGATGGCAACCGCCGCTATGTAACCAATTATTTCCACACGATTTATTTTGATACAAATTTGGGGTTTAATTGGATAGCAGTCAGTAACAAATGTCACACTATTTCAAGAGAGGCAAAATTTCAATATGACTACGGTGCAAATTCACCAAACCGCGTTGCTCCATTTTTTTAAGTAATCGGGAAACAACCTCACGGGAAGTGTTCAGTTCGGAAGCAATTTCCTGATGAGACAATTTAACATCGTTGCAACCGCAAGCTTTTTGATGTCTCTTCAAATAAAATTCCAAGCGCTCGTCCATGGCTTTGAAAGCGATATTATCAATAACCATTAAAACTTCTTCAAAGCGTCTACGATACGTTTCGATCACAAATTCGTACCAAGACCGATGATTGGCCATCCATTTTTCCATGATTTGTAATGGGATCATCACTAATTCTGCATCTTCAACCACTTTAGCCATGATCTGACTGGTTTCTTGTTTCGTAGCGCAAATCATCGAAATGGCACACGCTTGTCCGGGTTGTAGGTAATACATGAAAAACTCGCCTCCATCCTCATCTTCTCGATACACTTTTACCTTACCGTTTAAAATCAAAACCGTATTTTTAATGTATTGCCCGGAGCGAATCATTACTTCACCTGCCTTGACAGAGTGGATACTTGCATTTTTTTCCACTTCTTCAAGGAGTTGTGGACTAAAATTTGGAAAGAGTTGCTTTAGAGTTGCCTTCATGATGCTGCTGAATAATCCCTACAAATATACTATTCTGAAATTGGCTTGCCTTGTTATTGTTTCGTTAAAAATCCTATATTTGGCTAAACAGACTAAAAAACATGACAAATACAACAGGTAGAGAAGCCATTTTTAGGCATTTGGATGGTATTGTATTGATTCCGATTGCCTCTATTTTAAACAAGAAAGGAATTTTGAAGCATCTATTGGATGTGAAAACCACTTCACTTACTTCACTTAGTGAAACTTACAAAGCCAATGAAGGGTATCTGAATGTAGCATTAAGAGCTTTGGCCTCGCAAGGTTTTTTGGAATACCATGTGGATAATGTAGCCAATGAAGTTACCATTTCGATAAATGATTCCAGTGCCTACGCATTTTCTCAATTTTACAACTACGATGGAATCAGTCGATTGCTTTTCACGACCGATGTTTTTACAGCCAACACCATCACTTCAACTTCTATCGGGCAACTGAATCCGGAATTTGAGAATTACAAGAAACAACGCCAGCAGATTTCAGCTATTGACTCTTTTGAAGGCAAAATTCAGTTTCAGATTTTAAAACATATTGAAGGCTATTTGGCCGCTCCATTGATTGTGAACTTGGGAATGACGGGAATGTTTCATAAGTACTTTATGGAAACGTCTTTCAGTGCGGATGAATTTCATAAGGAACCGGAAGCTTTCACGAAAATGCTCGATTTCTTTACTGATTTGGGTTGGTTTACGGAAAGAAACGGTAAATATCAGTTTACTGATGAAGGACTGTTCTTTGCCAAACGTGCTTCCGCTTATGGTGTTACCGTGTCGTATCTTCCCATGTTGAAAAATATTGAAATGCTCCTTTTCGGTAATCCGAATGCTTTACGGGACATTGCAGTCAGCGAAACCGAAATTCACGTCAACCGTGAAATGAATGTATGGGGAAGTGGAGGAGCACACAGTACCTACTTTAAAGTGATCGACGAAATTATTATCGAATTGTTCAATAAACCGATTGCCGAACAACCTAAAGGAATACTAGACATGGGTTGCGGAAACGGGGCTTTTTTACATCACATATTTGATGTAATTGAAAGACAAACTTTACGTGGTAAAATGTTAGAAGAACATCCTTTGTTTTTGGTTGGGGTCGATTACAATCAGGTTGCTTTAAAAGTAACAAGAGCCAATTTAATCAAAGCCGATATTTGGGCCAAAGTGGTTTGGGGTGATATTGGAAATCCCGATCTGCTGGCCCAGGATTTAGCCGATAATTATAAAATTGATTTAAAAGACTTACTCAATGTACGCACCTTTTTGGATCACAACCGTATTTGGTCGACTCCAGACAACCAGCATGGAATTACAAGTCAGTCTACAGGCGCATTTGCATATCGTGGTGTTCGACTATCCAACAATCAGGTGGAAGCGAATTTATTGGAACATTTCCAAAAATGGTCACCATATGTACAACGTTTTGGTTTGCTTTTGATTGAATTGCATACAGTTGACTCCAAAATCACAGCGGCCAATATCGGAAGTACACCGGCAACAGCTTACGACGTCACACACGGATTGTCCGATCAGTATATTCTTGAAATTGATGCTTTTGTGAAAGTGGCAGCATTGGCAGGACTACAATCGGAACCAAAGTACTTCCAACGCTTTCCACATACCGATTATGCAACGGTGAGTATTCATTTGTTAAAAGGGTAGTAGAAGAAAAATTAGATAGGGATAGCCAAATTTTGCATTGCAAATAATCAAAGAAGAATAGTATAATTGGCTATCCCTACACTTAGTATTTAACCTAAATGATTACCATTAGGTTACACTCCAATTTTTTTCTTTGATTATACTATTAAAGTTACGGAATTTAATTGAGATGCAATGTGTTTTTTGTGTAAAAAACTGTATAGCTGTAGTTTAGATGTTTTTAGGTAAAAGTTTACTATCACGAGATATTGTAGTAACTTTGAATCCAAAATCGATACAATGCCAATTAATTTCACCGAATTAAAAATAAGAGTCCAAAAAGTTATTGACAGTATAGTGGCAAAAGAGCAGAAAGCGACGGATTTACGTCTCACTGAAGCCAGAGAATTATTGGAAGAACTTACTGATTTTGCGGATAACGATGAAGATTTGATCGAATTGAGTCGGTACCGTATTTTGTTGGATCAATTAGAACAAAAAAATGGCCAATAACTGTTATTGTGGTTCCGGTATTGCATTTTCAAACTGCTGTGAACCTTTTATATTAGGAAGTGACTTTCCATCAACCGCTGAAAAATTGATGCGTTCGCGTTACTCAGCCTATTGCACTCACAATGCAGCCTATTTGATAGCAACCACACACAGCAGTACCAGAAAAAATCATCATAAAGAAGATATTTTGAGTTTTGCCCTTGAGAATCATTGGGTGAAACTAGAAATTTTAAACACTTCCGAAAAGAAAGTGGAATTCAAAGCCTATTACCTTGACAGTAATTTAAAAGCTCATGTGCATCACGAAAAATCTACCTTCCAAAACGAAGAAGGCAGATGGTTTTATGTGGATGGTGAATGGTTTTGATCGACTAAGTAAATTCTAAAAAGACAACTGCAAACCGGTTAAAATATTCCCTGAAAAGAAGTTGCTATTACTGATAGTCTGATATCCTTTAAGGTTGTATTTTATCATTGGTTCTACATTCAATTTCATCATCTTGTTAATTGTATAATCGAAACCGAAACCAAAATTGATTCCAACAGTAGCATCCAATAGTCCTTTGGTTTTTCCTATTTCATAGTGGTTCCCATTACTGGTAATTGCAGCTACTTTATTTTTATTTAAATACAGAATACTGATGCCTCCAATCGCATTGACACCTATTTTTTTGTCAATGACTTTATATTTAACTTCCAAAGGAACCTCTGCATATGAAATTTCCTGAACTAGCGTCATTTTTTCCGATTGATTGGACTGATTGTAAATTACCATATTCGAGTAACCATTAGTGTAAGATAGGTTCGAATAATCTGTTGTATTCACCGGTACATCTTCAGTTTTAAAATTCAAGTTGGTAAAACCGATACCAATTCTTGAACTTAGTCTTCCTTCGGGCGTATAACACAAATAGGCACCATAACTCCATTGTACTGCAGAAGTTTTCGAATTGTTGTTTAGTCTGGTGTCAATCGTTGAGTTATTTCCTTTTGCAAACGAAAGTGTTGGCGAAACGTAGCCAAATACGCCCAATGGATATACTTTAATTTTCGGCAAAGAATCCTTTTTTTGAGGTTTTACTTCGGCTATTATTTTTTTGGTTTTCTTTTTTTCAACGATAGGTGTAGTAGACAAACTGTCTAATTTTTCTTCTTTCGGTTCCGTATTAGTCAACTGCAAAGTAACCGGATGGGTTTCGTTGTCATTTTTTGTAGCATCAGAAGTGGTATCCGATGAAGTACTTGGAACCGATTTAGTTGTACGCTTTGTAGCTGTTGTTGTAGACACCGCTTTTACCGGTTTGTTTTTTTTAGGCATTTTTTTTCTGACACCTACTTTGGTTTTCGGATGTGAAGTGCTAAACTGGTTCTTGCTATTCGTTGCTCCTGTTGTTCCAGTTACTTTTACTTTCACGGGTGCTTTTACTTTTTTCTTTTTTACCACATAACTATAGGTTTTCACGACTTCGTATTCGTCATACTCCGGAGTAGATTTTACCAATCGTTTTTTCGTAACCGTCACTTTTGTTGCCTCTCTGCTGTAGTAGGTTTTATCCGTTCCAGTTTTCGAAATCGGATGTAAAGAAGTTGTGCCTCCTGACTCTGCAATTCCGGTTTGTTTTTTGGACTTTATTTTCGGATTCTCCTGATCCGGCTGTAAAGTAGTCACTTCTTTTTCCGAAGTAGCCGTTGTTTTACTGTTGGAATTGGCCGTACTACTATTTTTAAGCTCGGTCGAATTGATAGCTTCCTGTTTGTTTTCTATAGTATTTTCAGCAGTGCTTTCCGTTTTCAACTGCTTTTCGTTTTCCGAACTTCCTCTTGTATTGCCTACCTTATTTGAGATGGGATTACTTTGATTGAATTCTGTACTGTAAAGTAAATCGCCCGCTTTTTTATTTCCTGTAATTGCTGGGAAGAAATAATACAAAGCTCCCGACGATAATCCTAAAATTAAAAGTGCAGGAAAAAGCCACACGAACGATCTGCGTTTCTTTTTGGTGTTTAAATCGTTTTCAATTTTAGACCATAACGCATCGCTTGGGCTTTTGTCCAAGTCTTTAAGTTTGTCTTTAAATGCGCTGCCTATATCTTTTTTATTTTCCATGCTGTTTAGTATACGTTGCGGAAGTAATATGGTTGATTTTTTCTTTTAAAATTTGTTTTGCCCTGTGTAAGTTCGATTTAGAAGTGCTCTCACTTATCGATAACATTACTGCAATCTCTTTGTGCGAGTAATCGTCTAATTCATACAAACTAAAAACTAGTCGGTACTGATTGGGTAATTCCTGTATGAGTTGTAAAATACTATCGGCAGGAATATCAAACTCTTCGACAGTTACCGTTGTGTCTTGTGTGTACTCGTCTTTAATGGGTACAAGAAAAAAGCTTTTACGGTACGAACTGATGGCTTTATTGATGACAATACGCTTCATCCAGCCTTCAAAAGAGCCTTTGTTTTCAAACTTTCGTATTCCCGTAAATATATCAATGAAAGCGTTGTGCAGATTGTCTTCCGCTTCCGCTTCATTACTGCAATATTTTAGGCTCAACACAAAAAGAGGCTGTTTGTATAAATGATACAGCTCTTCTTGTGCTTTCCGGTCTTGCTTGATACAATTTTTTATTAGTTTCTCTAAACTCAAAATGGAATAAGGTTTCTATTTGTTGTACCGATAGTTTCATCGGATACAACCAAAAATCGGTTAAAAATAGCGTATTACTCGGGTCTTTATGGTATTCACCACTGGAATTTTTGAACTTGTGTTAGTAATTCCTGTTGAAAAATCGATTATCACAGCGGTTGCACTATCGGCTTCGGTGGCACTCCAATAAGAAGTAGCACTAAAATTACCCAATTGTTGTGCATGTAAATTAGTATACAATGTATTCAATTCGTCAGCTGAAGGTAAAAACCAATCTTTAAACTCACTTGCAGCGATATGGTATAAGGCTTCTTTTGCGGCTACAGTACCATTATTTAGCGGATTGCAGACAGCAGGAGTTGTATAATAATCTACCAAGCTATCATGAAAATTGACAATATTGATACTGTTTTGGAATCCATCTCCTAGGGCACCCGAAGTGCTATTGGGCACCGAAGTGTTACTGCAACCCCATTCAAAAAAATCCAAATCGCTTGATGCAGCTTCCATATACCTCCAACCGAAGCTGTAATAGCCTTTATCATAGAACACAATGCCTCCGGCCGGACCAACATCGCCAATTGCGTAGGTGGTTGTCGTTTCGCAAACTTGGGAAAGTATTCTATTTTTCGGTTCATTGAAAATTACCAGAAAGTCATTACTGATGCCAACTGCACGATCGATATTCCAATAGGTAGCTACGGCAGAAGTTCCTTCAAGATTGATGTTGAGGTGCAGTTCATCGTTCACATACAAAAATGTCCAAGTACCCAAATACCGCTCGTGATTGTAAGTAAAACGCAATGTACCGTCATTATTGGTTTCAAATACGCCTCCGGCATAGGTATTGTCGCCGTTTCGAGTATATGGAACAGTCCAGGCACATTTTGTTGGGCTCGCACCACCACCAAATAATCCGGAATAATACACTAGGATATCTTCGCGTGAACAACTTTCTATGGCCACCTTTAACTCGTCATTATTGTTTACGCTGAATAGCGATCCATCAGCCAGAGTTGTTTGGATGGGATAACTGATACTGATCGCTTGATGATCAGGCAAGCCACCCAAAAACGAACTGAAATCATCATCTCCGGTGAGCGACTTTTCTCCGATAATTTCTTGATTTGAATTGTAGATAAAAACTTTGAACGGGTAGATGAAATCAATACAAGTAATTCTATCCAACGGTTCGTTACTGTCGGTGCTTATTTGCGACAGTAATTCAAACAATTCGGAGTCCTGAGTAATCAACGTTCCAGCTGAAGTTCCCGCTTCAAAAGGTTCAACCTGGCAACTGAAAAACAGTCCGCCAATTAAAAACAATAGGAAATAAAGAGTACGACTCCGATGTTTGAAACTACTTTTATAAGAACAAGTTTCAGTCATTATTTTCATAACTTAGGCTTTAAGGTTATCCTATAGTCAGAAAAAAAACGAAAGGTTGCGTGATTTTTTATTTTTTTTATCAGTTAGTACTAACGCAGTAAAACAAAAGAAATTGTGCCGCTACTTTTTTTTTTGGCGATTCAATAGTGTTCAACCAAAGTGAAGTGTCTGTTTTTTAAAATAATTTTCCCTGTAAAGCCTCCTTTTGTTCTCCACCAAAAACAAATTCCGCAATGCAATCAAACTGTTTACGGTCTGGATTGAAACGTCTCAAAGCAATACGATCACATAAAAAGGTGAGGGAGGGTGGGGCAAATAGAGCATAGGCCTTGGCAATTTGTTCTGGAGAAAGACGGCGTCCGATTGAGATATGGGGTTCACTGCTTTTGATTTCGGTTTTGTAACGAAACTCCTGATGAAACTCTTTCATTATTGTTTTTAGTCCCTCTTTACAGGAATCGTGGGGAGCCAGAAAAAAGGCGCCATTAGGAAAAGTATCGAATCGGTCAAAGTGCGTTGGAATAGCGGTCAGATAGCGGCAAATCGATGAGAGATGGTTTTGAATAGCATTGAATTCAGTGACTGGTAGCTCAAATTCATTCAGTGTGATGTGCGCCACCGAATTTTTGCTATTGTACCATCCGATGGTAGCCGCCAGTTGTTCTTTCATTTGTTGAACAGTACTGATAATTTCAGGAGAAGGATGCAATACGATAGAATACCGTTCAATCATGGGGATAAGCAATTTTGTATTATTCACAAATACCGTCTAGACTGCATGATTCGCCATCAAAGGAAAGCGGTTGCGGATTTTCAGATTTCCAATGACTAAAACGTTCACGAATTACCTGAAGAAAATCGGCTGGTTGTAGTGCGCCACTAAAAGTGATTTTGTTATCGATCAGAAAAAAAGGAACACCGCGTAAACCCATCGATTGCGATTGTCGGATGTCTTGTCGTACTTCTTCAGTATAGGCAGTGCTATTAAGTACTGAATGAGTTTCGGCAATGGGTAAACCTACTTCTAGGGCGATGGCTTCCAATTTGGAAAGCGAACCAATGTCTTCACCGTTACAAAACACGGCTTCAAACAATCGTTGCTCCAAAAGGGAATCCAATTGGAACTGTTTCGAAAACTGCAGTAAACGGTGGGCAGTAAACGTATTGGTCCATTGCATTCGATCCATATCAAATGTTATACCGGAACGAGATGCCACTTGAGCCACATAAGCATTCATTTGTCGCGCTTCTTCTACCGTGATACCTTTATATTCTGCCAATACTTCGTGTGCATTTCTTCCGCTCTTCGGATAAAAATCAGGAGCCAGTTGAAAGCTGTGCCACTCGATGCTAATTTGATCCCGCTCGGGAAACTCCGTCAATGCCATATCGAGATTTTTCTTCCCGATAAAACAAAACGGACATAGCATATCCGACCAAATAGCGATTGTCATTTTAGGTGTCATCGATAGTAGTTTTATGGGTGTAAAGTTCGGAAAATTTATGGCTAGTTGTTCATGGTTTATTGTTTATCGTTTGTTTTTGGGAATTAGAAAAAATTACGGTTTTTCCATATCAAAATTGGAGGTTTTCCCTCATACCGTGTAAGAAAAAGCGTATTATCTTTAATTGATTATTAACAAACTAAAAAACAACCTATTATGAAAAAGTATTTTGCGTTGGCAGTCAGTGCCATCTTCTTACTTGCTGCAACGGTTTCTTGTGAGAAGAACGATATCGAGCAGGAAGGCAGTTCAAAACAGCAAAACCAGAAAGCAACGGTACAAGCTTTAGCACCTTGTGCACCTGTGTATGCTTTGGTGTTATCCGGCTCAAGTGGTTCGCCTGTTCCTGCAGGTTTTGCCTCAACGATCTTTAAAGTGGATTTATGTGCCAGTCCGACAGGCTATAACTTTGTTTCTATGATCAATGTAGGAGGAGTTCCCGTGCGTTCGGTAACCGGATTGTGTGATATGCCCGGTGTTCCCGATTTTGCTTGGGCAGTAACCGGAGTGAATTCCAATTTTCCGAGTAGACTATTGAGAGTACAAATTTCCACCGGAAGTGCGAGCGTAGTTGCCACTACAACCGTTCCGTTACAGGATATCGAAAATTATGGCACTACCGGATTGTTTGTGGCAGTACGAGAAGGTACCTCTCAATTGATGAAAGTGTCTGTTCCAGGTGGTGTATGTAGTGTTTTTGCTCCTGCTGGACCTACACCGCAATACAATGGATTGACCGTAGTGGGGAATAAATTTCACGCCATTTCCGGTAACACCAATCTGATTTGCAATCCAACTTACGGCGATATTTTTGAGTACAACACGGCTGGGGGACCGTATGTAGCGAAGTATTCGTATAAAAATCTAACGGCAAATCCTAGTTGGACCATGAAAGAACTGGGATTCCATTTTGATGCATGCTGCGGTAAACGTTGGACCGTTGGAAGCTCCATGGGGATTATTTCGAACAATACCAATATTACACCTTGTGTATTGCCTAATCCTTCGTTCTTGTTAAATACGAGTACGACAGGTCAGAACTACAGATATATCTATGATTTTATGCAGAAGTTTTAAGTAACACAATTTTGCATGGGTAGCACCCAACCGGACAGGTACTTCATCAGTTCGGTTCGGGTGTTTTTTTATGGATTGCCTTACCAATTACTTTCAACACTACAAAGGGTACCGATTTACATTCGGTTAGTCAATTTAAGAAACATTACACCAGCAATAGAAACCATGACCACCAAAATTAACCAAGAGGCAGTTCTCACTTTTGGACTAAGATTTTGATTTCGTTGTATTTGGTAAAAAGCGTAGCCATTAACGACTAACAGTACCGCACCACAAATACTAACGATAGCCTTGTCGTCACAGGCATATACACCCAACATCATTGCCATGATTAAAAAGGAAAGTCGCATACCGTAGCGTTCCATAAAAGGCAACTGTTTTTTTTCGCTAAGAGGATGCAATTCCGCCAGCAATTGTGCAACGAGTTCTTTCTTTTCGATTTGTGTAACCACAACAATCGACTGTGCAGTTGATGTACCTTTAATTACAAAACTTCCATTGGAATATTTGATAATTTCTTGAATTTCCGATTTTGGGATTCGGATTGCTGGGGTATCTTTTTGCTCCCTCAAAACATAATCGGCATCTACCGTAAGAACATAACTCAATAGCGCTTCTTTCTGTTTTTTTAGATTTTTAGTAATACTGTTGATGAAAGTATACCCCATGACTACTAACGGAAGTACGTAGAAAAGGAAGTTGTCGTTCTGATTGTCCCTATTGATGTATAAAATCACTAGGGCAATACAAGAACTCAACCCCATTATAAGGAGCAATTGGTTGCGCATTTTTGTATGGATTTCAGGGTAACGATCGGGATCAATTTTGAACTGTTGCATAATTATAGAATGGGGGACAATTGTAAGACTAGCATAAAGAAATCCTAGCGTTCGCAAATATAGTAAAAGAAAAAATTGTCAGCTCGTTTTTTAAAATAGAGTACCAATTACGACGATAAAGGTCCATCTGTACCAGTACTGGAAAAGAACGGAGGATTGTCGTTTCTCCATTCGGTATAGTTATCGCTAATGATTTGCAGAAAATCGGTAGGTTGTGCCGCTCCGCTAAAAGTAAATTTATTATCTACTAGAAAAAATGGCAGGCTACGCATTCCAATGGTTAGCGAGTGCCTCATGTCTTTTTTTACGGCATCGGTAAAGTCGTTGCCTTTTAAAACCGAAAACGCATCTTGTACCGGAAGTCCGATTTCTTCCACAATTCGAAGCAGAGTTCGGACATCGCCAATATTTTCTCCATAGCAGAACACCGCTTCAAACAAACGTTGTTCAAGCGAATAGGCAGAGCCTAAAGGTTTCGACCATTGCAGTAAACGATGTGCCTGAAGGGTATCGGCCCATTGCAAACGATCCAAGTCGAACTGTATACCGGCTTGTTGTGCCATTTGAGTAACATACACACTCATTGCTTTGGCCTTGTCTAAGGAAACCCCTTTGTATTCGGCTAAAATTTTAGGTCCATTTTTTTTCGATCTGGGGTGAAAATCGGGCGCTAAAAGATAACTGTGCCATTCGATAGCCAGACTGTCGCGATCGTAAAATTGCAGCAGTGCGCTATCGAGGTTTTTTTTCCCGATGAAACAGAACGGACACATAAGGTCAGTCCAGATATCGATGGTCATCTTTGCACTCATGGGAGTTGGTTTTACTATTTTTTTGGTTGGATGTTCAAGGTGGGGAAACCTTGTTCTTATATAGAGTTGATTTTTTTTGAAAAGGTTGGATGTAGGTCAACATTTTTTTTGCCCGTGCTCCCGAGTGGGAGGAATTTGAATACAAAGTGCTGTATGTTAGTTCAACATCGGTTGGTGGAAGTATTCGAGAAAGTAAAAAAAAAATGTGGCGATTTCATTTTAAAACGAAATCGCCACATTGTATAATGGAATTTGAAATAGACCTATTCCTGATATTCAGCTACCACTTCCGCATCAAATTCCATGTGATCTTCCACTTCCGAAACCACCGGTTTGGAAGCTTTCAATGCGTTGAATTTTTCAATTTGTTCCAATCCGTCTTCCTCACCGCTGAAGTACGGGAAAACATCCATAATAGGAGACTCCGAAATGGCCGGAATCGTATAATCGCCCATGGTGTTTTTCATGGCAAACATTGTATTGTCAAAAGCCTCTTTCACATCATTCGCCTGTACCAGCAAATAAATATTCGTTTTACGTTCTTTGCCACTTTCCTCATCATAAGCAGTTAAGGCCACTTTAGAACGGAACCAACGGTCGGCATTTTCAAACGGATGAATCTCATTGTAATTGGCTACCTTGATGTTGGTTATCTTGAACTCCTCACTGATATAACTCATCATTTCCTGAGTAATTCTAGATTCCGCTTCCGTATAGGATAACGCATCCACCAAATACGGTTCGGTAGTTACCTTTTGGATACCGTTTTCGTCAATTTTTCTGAATTTTACTTTGCATTCATACCACGTTGCACTCATATTTTCACTTTTTAGGGAGGGCAAATGTAAATTTTAATTCAAAAAGAAAAGATTTGTTTTTTAAGTTTTTTTGAATGCCTAACCCTTACAGGGTTTTAAACCTTGAATGGGTTAGGCTTCATTCGATAATTATATTTTCGATGGCTGTAAGATCTTGTTCTTGTTGATGAAAAAAGATAAAGTTTTCTAAACCGTCATAGGTTTTTAAAACAGTTTCTCTATTTAATTTTGTTGGCTTTTTCGAAATAATTGTTGAATAAGAACTCCAAGGGTAATCTACAATACTTGTAACTAATCCATGGTGTACAGGATTGTTATGGATGTAAAACAGTAATTTTTGGAAATAGCTTTCGGAATCGACTAATTTTCTTTCGAATGTTCCTTCAAACAGACATCCTGTTCTACCGTATTTTTTATTGATAGCCTGTGTGTATGCATTGAACAAATGACCAAATTGCCTAGATGGTTGTTTTATTTTGAAATTGTTTCCATCGTTTTCATTTGTGGTATATTTTTCTATTTCCTCTTTGTCTTTGATACGAACTAAAATGTGAAAATGGTTTTTTAGTAGACACCAAGCATAGGTATCTGCGATGGGATTTATGTACTTTGAATACAATCTGAGAAAATAATTATAATTTTCGGTTTCAAAAAAAAGGGTTGCACTGTTGTTGCCCCGATTGTAGATATGGTAAAAGTGACCATATTCTAAAGGTTGTTTTAGGTGTGGCATTGTTTATTACTTTAATCATGGCTAGTATAGGTGCTAATTTACACTTTTTTTGTGTTTTGATATTGGATCTAGTTTCAAATCTTAAAGGATGGCGATCCATTGCCTAACCCTTACAGGGTTTTAAACCCTGAAAGGGTTAGGCTTCATTCAGTTTCGTTAAAAGCGTTTATTTTGAACAGCAATTGGAATTTGATCGGATCGTTTTTGGAAAAGGGGTAGGTTTCGTTCATCACCCGTTTCTCAAATTTTTTCATCAGTTTCAAATCCAAATCGTCCTTGACGGCAAACAGGATGTCATTGTGTGTTTTGCCCATATCGAATTCGACGATAATTTTTCCCGATTTGTTCGATTTTAGAAACAAATCTTCGAATATCGTATTGATTTTGGCCATAATTCGATTCAAATCTTCCACCGAAGTGTTTTCCAACAGCACCTCATCCGAACTCAGTAAAATCACTTTTTCCAGTTTGGTTTCCTTTTTGCCTTTGGGAACCGCACTAATTTCCACACCGTTTTGATAGATGTGTTCCTTTTTGGCTTGCGTACTCGCTTTCCATGGGGCTTCGTCCAACCACATCAATTTCAAGTCGTTGGGTAACAAATTCAAGATGTAATTGTGGTGTTGGGTTTCGACAATCAGTAATGGTTCCTCAATTTCAAAGGAAATGACCGACCAGTAGTACTGCAATTCCGATGGCGTGGCTTTGCGAATCTGAAAGTCGCCCGCAATTTCCTTACGCAATGCGTTCCAGATGATTTCGGAATCCTTTACACTCTGGCACATTTTGCCTTCGATTTCCAAATCGTTAACATGAAACGTAACCTTGCCTTCTTCGATCTTTTGAATCTCGGGATGGTCTTTGAAGCGCATCCACAATACCGGACCCACAATCAAATGGTCTTGCAATAGTGCCGACCCATTGCCTGATAAACACTCCTGAATGCGTTGTTTGGCCAGTTCAATTTTATCCGGATCACAGTAGTGGTATACGATGCCTTCCGGAATGCTGATGGTTTCTTTTTTCTGACCCGCAGCCGAACAGACTGCCAGCAGTACTAGAAAAAGGTGCGCGATTTTCATGAGAGGAAGCTTAGGATACTTACAAAGGTACTGAAAATCAGTTGATAATAGCGGAGTTGGGGAATTATTCTGTAGTGACCCATTGCAATTGAGTGGATGTTTGCGACAGTTCCGTATTCGCTTTACTACAAGTTGTGGTTAGGTACAACGTCTTTGTACTGAAAAGGGCGCTGAAATAAAACGATATCCCTAAAATAAGGAGCAGAAAGCTACCCCAATATAGTGATGATTTTGGGGTGTAAACCTTGGTGATTTATAGGAATAATCCTAACAAATACGATGTGGTTCCTACCCATCTTTGTACTCAACAATAACAAACTACATAAAAAAAAAGTACTATGAAAAAAATTATGTTTACAAAAGCACTATTGCTTTTATGGGGATTTGTCAATGCCCAGTGTTTAATCAATAATGGAAGCTTGAATAGTTCCATCGTTGGAGATGGCTTTAACACCAGCAATCCAACCGTTCCGAACTGGTTGGCAAGCCATGGAGACCCAACTGCTTTGGGAACTGTAGGGGGCAACACATGGGCCTGGATGTGGTCCCACAGCAACAGAGGAGAAGGAATTATGACCAACTACAACTTCCAGTCGGGACAAAATTATGTAATGTCATTCCGAGTAAGAGCCACGACCAACATTGGTAATCCTAACACAACGGTTTTGAACTCGACACTGAATGTGAAAATTACTTCGGGACTTACTTCTGGAAGCACCTATACGATGCCTACGCCCAGCAATGTACAAACCATTTGGAGCAGTACCGTAGCGGCAGTTGGACCCAATTGGCAAACAATCACGGTACCTTTTACCGCAAATAGCAACCAATCCCAATTGTGGTTGCATCCTTTAATGACGGCAAATTCCGGAAGTAACGGCAATGCACAAATCCAAATGGAGGTAGATGATGTAGCCATTTCACCGGCGATCAATCCATCTATGTATTTTCAAAATGCGGCCGGAACCATGAAAACCGACTTCTGTTTAGGAGAAAGTGTGTACATGAATGGGACCAACTCTACAAACGAAACCCATTATTATATCGATATCTCGAGAAGACCTATCGGTTCAACCGCCGCTTTCCAATGGCAAGCACAATTGGGTACCAACGGCTGGACAACAGGCCAAGTAGGCGTTTTGAATTTGTCCAATCTATTCGCAGCACAAAACTATTTTTTTGCCGATGGCTTTGAATACCAAGTAAAATTAGCCGTGGCGAGTGCCTGTATTCCATGGGTGGAAATGACACGAATATTCCGAATTTATACCAATTCTGTTTCTCCTGCTTTTACGTTCACCAGTACTTGTGCTCCCAACGGAACCATTCGAGTAACAGCAACCGCTTCCAACACTGCGCCGGGTATTAGTCAGTGGTGGGCATTAATGGAAACTACGACACCCGGGGCTACCTCAGATGCCGCTACAATAGGCCAAGTGGGTACTGTTTTAATGGGGAATACCGTTACATTTTCAGGATTGAGCCATACCAAAAACTACTACATCAAGCATGGTGTTTTCGGGAACTGTGTGAATTGGACCGAACAACGTACCGCGTTACCACAAACGGCAATGTGGGCCAACTATACCACCAATTTCAACATGGCGCCAAGTGCCAACCTGAACGGAACCGTTACCGTTACGGCGGCAGCGCATAGCAACCCTTTGTTGGTCAACCATCATTGGTCGATTTTTGAAGCACCCAACGGTTCTACTACTGGGAATACCAACGTAAGCGGGAATCCGGATCAGTGTTGTTCGAATGCCAGCGCCACCTTCTCTGCTAATTTGGTAGTCAATCATTGGTATTACATCAAACACGGTATTTGGAACGATTGCATACCATGGAACGAAACCCGCAAAGCCTTCCGTGTAGTTGTACAAGGTTTATTGGCCGATGGGTCTCCGGACTATGCCATTGAAGAATATATGATCGAAGAAAAAACCAAGGAAAGCCGAACTTCCGCATCAGCAACCACAGAAGATATCGTTTTGTATCCGAATCCGGTAGCGGCAGGAGCCACCCTACAATTGACCGTGGGCGAGAGAAAAGTAGCCGATGCTCAGCTAGTGGATTTTCTAGGCAACACCCATAAATTGGCTATAGGAAAGAACGCTACCCAATTGATAAGTATTCCTTTGAACGCGCAGTACAAACCGGGCATCTATACCCTAAGAGTACGTTGTGCCGACGGAGCCGTGATCACCAAAAAGGTAGTGATTGAATAAAATCGTTTTTTTTTCTAAAATCCGTTCAACGTCTGGTACTTTGAACGGATTTTTTTTGGAATAGCTTGTCTATTGCTGGGATACAATCGTTGCGGATTCACGAAGTAAATTCTCGCTATCGGAAAGTGGTTAGTATAAAAAGATGATTTTGTTCATGTTTTTGGTTTTAACGAACCGATGCACAATTGTACAAGGCATTATGGGATTGCATTGCGTTGGCGAATTCTTTGGGCAATGCGAGTTGGGTTTTGCAATAATCGGTTACGGTATACTGTTGGGTTTCGGCATCAAACACTACGACTTCTGTAGTACTCCAATCCGAATTGTACGTCCATATGTTGCCCTCTCGATCGACATACAAATTCCAGTAGTGGTAGTGGCTGAACATCCGGTTCATACTTTGTTGGTACACTAACTTCCCTTTGCGATTGGTAACACCAAAGAACAGCGAGCCATCGACACATTCTTTGAGGTGTAAATAGTTGAAATTTTGGAACATAAAATACCTTCCGGGTTCTTCTACAAATCCGGAACGGATGGATTGTATCGGCTTTTCGGAATAACGGCAAGAAACTAGGGAAAGTAGGAGTAGGAGGCATAGGGTTTTCATGAGTATGGGGTATTGTATTCGGTCGTAAAAATAGAAAAATATATTTTGAAGTGGCTGTAAGTGTCTCAATAAGCCATCACGATTTTTTATCTTTGTGAACAAGGCAATCCCAGTACATATAGTATTACCTTCTAGAACTCTAAGGATGTTATAAACAACAAGCCCCTTAGATTTACCTCTGAGGGGCTTACTTTTAGCTTTTACTTAAAACACAGAGTCTGAAAGCTAAAAAAGTACTACTTAATTAATGCCTGAGCATAGAAAATACAACCTAGGTCATTTTTATAAACGGTCACACCCCCAAGAGGTGTCCACCCTTCTAAAATTGCTTTATTGACCATTTCAACAAATAAATGATCATAATGTGCCTCAATAATTTTGTACTTTTCCATGATTACTTACCTTTTTTTGTGTTAGGATTCATTTGGGTTCCTCTATTCCCTTGGTTCTGGGCATACTGACGATTGACCCCATTAGTCCCTTTGTTGGCGTTTTGCATGTTAGCATTGTTGTTTGGCGGCAACATTTTTTCACTCATAATAATCTTGTTTTAAATTGTTAATAATTAATTATGGGTCAAATCTCGATCAAAAAAAACAGCTGATATAATCTTGAATCATATCAGCTGTTTATAAGTAATAAAAGCGTCGCTTTAAATAACAAGAGCGGTTATTTTAATATTTTTTTGAGAGCAGGAATGTAATTTTCAGAAACTGGAAGATGCCTCACCACAGGCAAATTTTGAACTCCATCAAAAATTTCTACTGCAAGTGTTTCTTTTTTTTTATCAAAACTTTTAATGTGATGCTTGTTTACACGATACGATTTATGAATGGTGACAAACTGCGACTTTTGCAGTCCTATTTCCTCCATTCGCGTAAATGAAAAGTCGATTAACTTTTCTGGTTTTTGATGGGTAAAATGAATCATCTTATTGTTCGACTCCGCCCCATTTTCTTTATCAGAAGATAGATAGACTATACTATTGGTCGCAATTTTTGTTCTACCTTTTTTACCCAAATGCAAATGCACATAATCAATAGCGCCAAAAAACTGAATTTCTTTCAAAAAACGATTCATGGTTTTGATGAAGTCATCACCTGTAAATGGTTTTGTAATATGCTCTACACACAATCCAAACTCTCTTTTTAAGTTTTCAATCTCTTTAATATATTGTGGTACATTACTACTAGCAAATATCACTGGTAACTTTAACACATACGCCACTTCCATACCCGTCATGTACGAATCGCCTAAATTCAAATCCAGCACCAGTACCTCAGGCATCGTTTTTTTTACTTCCTCCATAAAGGTTTTTGCACTGGTACAAGCTGTAACTACCATAGTGCTATCTATGCTTTTTAAGTAATTACAATTGCTTTGCAATTGTTCAGGATTGTCGTCGAGTAAAGCTATTTTCATTAATTTGTCTTTAAAACATTTAATAATTTAGACCAGACATTCTTTTCATTGTATCCAGAAACGCTTGCTTGAATGAATCATCTTTAGCTATTAAGCGATATAAGTCTAATTCATTCTTCCTTTGTTTAGCCATAATATCGTCAAATATTTTCAAATAAGCCAAATCTCTATTACCGGCATCGGGGTTTTTTGCTACTTTGGTTTCATAATCAGGATGAGACATCATCATTTTACTCAAAGAAATAAATTTTACTCTTTGATCTTCTGGTGTAACATCCCAGCCTTGGAACCAGCGCTCGTTAAAGCTTTTAATAATTACATCTAATTCGTCTTCATCTTCACCTGGACCATGAGCTCCTCTTGGATTTGGATTTTGTGGGTCTAATTCTGTTTCAGAATCTTCTAGTTCAATACTGGTATTTAATTTAACGCGTTCCAAACCATAGGTTGATAAATCAACTGTATCTAACAACCCGTCTAATTGTGCCATCGTATCAACGACAATAAGTTTTGGGATTAGAAATTTAAGAAACCAAAACAGCTTTTCCCAACTGATCATTTCATAAGGTAAAATGGCAGCCATTTGTCCATAGATTTTTACAAACTGCTTAGCTTTAATCTTAAAATCGGCTTTGTCTTTATCTTCCAGACCGAGTTCGTTATTAAAACGTTCTGCGGCCACATCAATGATGGGACTCAAAAATTGGGCATCTACTTTGTCGAAGTACTTTTGAACAAAATCGTCTACCTCGTATGCTTCATATACACCAACATCGTCTAAACTACCTTTTAATTCATGCAACACATTCACATCAGTTGCACGACTCAAAGTAGTTGAAGTGTAAAATGGATCAAAGGCCTCTTTAATTTCTTCCGTTGCATTAAAAAAATCCAAAACAAATAAATCTTCAGTTTTCTTTCCATATTTGTTTGCAGAACGATTTAACCTTGATATCGCTTGTACAGCCAGAACGCCTTGTAATTTTTTATCAATATACATTGCGGTCAGCTTAGGTTGATCGAATCCGGTGAGGTATTTGTTAGCTACCACTAAAATACGGTAGTTGTCTTCCTCAAATTTGTCTTTGGTGTCTTTCTCGGCAAATCCATTTAAAACTTCTTCCGAATATTCAATTCCGTTTATCGTTTTCTTACCAGAAAATGCAATGATCACTTCAAATGGATTTCCTTTGGTTTTCAATATGTCTTTAATTGCCAAGTAATAATTAATCGCTGATTCGATACTTTGGGTTACGACCATTGCTTTTGCTTTGCCTTTCAATAGTTTCTTATTGACTACCTGACTCATGAAGTGGTCAATCATAATTTCAGCTTTAGTCCCTATTGTTCTTGGATCCCGTTCTACAAAAGCACGTAATTTTTTTTGTGCTTTGGCCGAATCGAATAAAGGATTGTCTTCAATGGATTTATTAATTTCGTAATAGCTTCTGTAGGTGGTATAATTGGCCAACACATCAAGAATGAAACCTTCTTCAATAGCTTGTTTCATAGAATACAAATGAAAAGGCTTGAAGGAACCGTTTTCCTGTTTATTCCCGAACTTTTCCAGCGTATTGTTTTTTGGGGTAGCTGTAAAAGCAAAATAGGAAGCATTGCCTCGCATTTTACGCGAACGCATAGCTTCTACAATTTTGTCCTGTGCATCTTCCTCTTCTTCTATAGCGTTTTTACCCATAGCGCGATTCATATTGTCGGCTGTAGAACCACCTTGACTTGAATGGGCTTCGTCGATAATGACTGCAAAATTCTTATCACTTAAATCGGCAATACCGTCAATGATAAATGGGAATTTTTGAATGGTCGTGATGATGATTTTCTTGCCATTTTCGAGTGCCTCTTTTAACTCGCGGGAGGAGAAAGCAGGAGCGACAATATTTTTAACCTCTGAGAATTCTTTGATATTATCTCGAAGTTGTTTGTCTAATATTCTACGATCGGTTACTACAATTACCGAATCGAATAGGGGATTGCCTATTCCCTTATTTCCAGGTATGTTTTCGTTTGCAGGATAGGTTTCGATGAGCTGATAGGCCGACCAGGTAATCGAATTGGACTTACCCGAACCAGCAGAATGCTGAATCAAATAAGTTTGCCCTGTACCGGTAGTACTGGCATGGTTTACTAATTTACGTACCACATCCATCTGATGGTAACGTGGAAAGTATAAACTCTTTTTTGCTAAAAGATCATTGTCTTTGCCATCGAAACGGACAAAATGTTGGATAATATTCGCTATACTTTCACGAGTAAAGACTTCATCCCATAAATAAGCCGTTTTATGTCCAAATGGGTTGGGCGGATTCCCTTTTCCGTTATTGTTTCCTAAATTGAACGGCAAGAAAAAGGTAGAACCCCCATCTAATTTAGTGGTCATATAGGCTTCGTCGGTATCTACCGCAAAATGCACGATACAACGGCCGAAATTCAATAACGGTTGCGTTATATCTCTTTTGAATTTGTATTGGTTAATTCCATGAACTTTGGCATTTTGGCCTGTCCAATGGTTTTTTAATTCCATGGTTGCAAAAGGAATCCCGTTGATGAAGAACACCATATCGATTTCCTCTAATGGATTGGAATTGGAATATCGCAACTGACGCGTAACCGAAAACTCGTTTTTCTCAAAATTATCTTTGATTGCCTGACTACTGCTAGCCAACGGAGCAACATAAAATAAGGTAAAATGCGCATCGTCTACTTCCAAACCTTTTTTAAGTAAACGAAGAATGCCATATTTTTTTATTAAACGGTCAAAACGCTCTACTATCTTTAACTTCCAATCGGATTGTTTTTGCAGCTTAGCCAACTCATCCCCCTGAGTAGTTTCTAAGAAATGCCAAAATCGTTCTTCATCCAAGGCATATTTTGCGTTGAAATTGGAAGGATAGCCAATATAATATCCCTTGCCAGAACGGTATAGTTCTGAACGGTCATTTACTTCACCAGCTTGTTTAAGTTCTTCTACACTTGTGCCAGTCAATATTTTTTCTATGGCGGCTTCTAGGGCTTGTTCGTTGGTTAGGCTAGGCATAATTATTTGTCGTTATAATGCATTTTACAAGAATGAATTTTTATTTTTTTGTCAAGTACAGTATAAACAATCCTATCTTTTTTAACAATTCTTTTTGATCCTTGACCGCCACCCAAGTTTTCTGTTAGTCCCATCCCCCCAACAAAAGGAGCATTTCTAATGTCTTCAATCAATTTTTTAATTCTTATTATGTATCTTTTATCGTCATAATACCAAGAAATTATTTCATTAATTGCCCTAGGATCAAATTCGTATTTATCGATTGGGAATACTTTAATGATATTTTCATAAGAATTTAATGGAGTGTCTTCTGTCGTAATACTTTTGATCCAATCAACAAAATTGTGATTAAAAACACTTTCTGCACAAGAAAGATTTATTATATCTTCATGTGATGAACTTTTAGTAACGGTATTAGTAACTTTTAGATTAATCGCATCACTATCCCATAGAGGGAAACCAGTAATGCTGATAGTGGGTACTTCGCAAATATAAGAAATGGCTATACCTTCAGGGGAGGTTGGCTTTCCTAAATGATTATTTGTTTCAAACTGATTTACAATAAACATTTCGGCTTCATTACTATCTTCATCTGCAATAAAAGGATTTTTTGCTATAGATAGCAATAATATTTTAAAACTATTTGTAACCTCTGGATCATTTAAAAAAGAGCTAAAAGTATATCCTGATCCTAAATCTTCTGAATAAAAATTATTGTGAGTTCGTAAAATATTAAAATCATATTCTTTTAACGCTTTCATTGTTTCAATTAGCGTAAATATTTTGTGTTTTGACTCAGCAACAGAAGTACTTTGTGGTAAAACAGACATTTCATTAAAATAAATCTCCATCTTAAATCAGTTTAAAAAGTTGATTGCTCCATTCGTCAAGCATATTTTTGGGATATTCACTTAACTCTCCATTTTTATCTATTTTAATATCAGTTATTTTTGAGTGTTGTTCACTTGCTTCAACAACTTTATCGTAATAAAAAATAGCCACTTTATCATTATCAATATCACCTTCTTTTACAGCAACTCTAATACCATTTAATATATGATCACTATGAGTTTCAACAATTATCTGAACATCATTCATAGCTGTTTTTGCTATCAGTTTTCCTAATTCTGCTTGACCTCGAGGGTGAATATGTGATTCAGGATTTTCAATAATAATTAATTGCCCTGGTTTAGAAGCCAATAAAGTCGTGACTATAGGTAAACCATAAGTAATACCAAAACCAACATTTTCAGGTTTGAATCTATTTGTATTCCCAAAATTGGGTTGTTTAAAAACATACTCAAGTAAAACAAATTCAGATGAAATAGATGTTGTTCTCACATTTACACCAGGTGAAATTTCTCCCATCCATAAATTAATTTGATTAATTAAAGTTCTGTTAACAATATCAGTATTTGTCGTTGTATCCTTCACAATAGTATCCTTGTGCAATAAATTATCAAATAGAACTTCATCATTACTATGAATTTCTATATAATGAGCAGTATACTCACCATTGTTTCCAATGTTATTATCATTTACAACATTAGAATAGCTTTTACTATAAATTGATTTTGGTTCAACTCTATTTGCATTTAAATATTGAAAGTCTTTATTAAGTATTAAACTTCCAATTTTCTCTAATGCGTCATTACTTTCACCATACATGTTTAATTTTGGATTGAAGCTAAAATAATCAGCATCAATTTTGTAATCAAATTCCATTGAAAAAAAATCTGAATCATCAAATTGAATTTCAAAAGACAAATTTTCTCCTTTTTTTGCATATTGATACAATGCGTCTTTTGTTGTTCCAACATTTACATATTCTCCTTGTAAATTTAATTGACCACTTAAAAGACTTTTTGACTGTTTAAGTAACAAAATCGATTGAATAAATGTTGATTTACCCATACCATTTAGTCCTAAATTCAAGTTTAGATTCTTCAGATTAAATCTTTTATTCTTTATAGATTTGAAATTCCTTATTTCTAAAGTTTTTATCATTTTAAGCAGAAGTTATTTGGTTTATAAGTAATTCAATAGTGTTATGTCTTTTAAAAACCCTGTTTTTATCACCAGTAGAACTTGTAACTGAAGTAAAAAACAGGGGATCTTGAGCTAAGCTGTTTTTTAATGCTTTTTTAAATTGAGTTTTTCTTGACTTCAATATTTCTCTTTTTTCATTTGATAATAAAGCAAATTGTGTTGCAATTGCATCAAAAAGAGCTTTATTTATAGGCGGAAGTCGTTTGTAGTTATTATAGACTTTCCTAAATGCTTCTTCGCCAAATATAGCTTTAGATAACTTCATTGCTTCGCTAAAGTCTGATTTAATTTTTTCCAATTCTAAATCAGTTTTTTCGTTAATATTCGCCATAGCTTTACTCATAAAAGTATCTAAATCAGGAGTATACTCAGCATAACCAAATAAATAAAAACATAAAAATCTATTTGCAAAATCACGATCCAACATTCGATGCGATTTTATTTTATTTGCAGTAGCTTTTATAAATTCAGGATTTTTCGCTAATTCTGAAATGAAAATGGCTGGTTTTCCTTGAAATAAAGCATGTCTGATTTCTTGAGGTTCTAACACTAAACCTCCAGTGTTTATTCGTTTAAAAATATTAAATTTTACATCTGTTGGTGTACCCGGCATAATTTTATAAATTACAACCTGAGATTCTTCAATCAGTCTTTGCAAATCTTCACCTAAGTCATCCCAATATTTACCTTCCAAATGAGACAAAAACTCTAGATTAGTTAACTTTAGAGTTTTCGTAACAGCAAAATTCCTTATACTACTTAATCTTTGTAAACCATCTACAACAAGCCAATGATTATTATCTGATGCGTCAAAGAAAAAAGCAGGTAATGGGAACCTAATAAGTATTGATTCAATTAGCCTACTTTGCTTAACAGGATCCCATAAATCATCTTTTCGCTGAAAATATGATTCTGTATTCAGTTCAACAGATCTACTAGCAATTCTTTTTATCAAAGTGTCTAACGATGGTGTCTTTGTTTCTATGTTTATTTTAGTGGGATCAAATGGTTTTTCCATTAACAAAATAGAATCATCATTTATCTCCTCTTCAATAGGCTCTTGTTCTTCAGAAGATATATCTGAATTATTTGGTAGATTTATCAATGTTGGATCTATATTTTCTTCCATCTCTAATTCGGTTTTAAACAAAACTACAATATTAATTTATTTCAAAGTTAACTTAACTTAACAAACCCTCACCTTACCCGTTACCACCGCATCTATCAAACTCACTTTATATTCCTTTAATTTCTCGATTTCCTGCTCTTTGATAGAAACTGCTTGGTCGATTTTTGAGGATTGAATTTCAATATAGGCAACGATTTGTTTCTGTTCTTCAATAGATTGGGGTAAAACTATTTTAAAATCTTTCAACGCTTTATTACTTAATTCCATAAATGTGGTACCTGTCCCTAAACTATTTAAAACCTTTGAACTTATTGAAATTGAATAATAAATAAACAAGTTTATAATATCATTTTTTAACACAATCGATTTACATCCTTGATTCGTACAAAGTGCAGTCCCAGCTATACAAACCTTACCAATCGGTGCCCTCGTAGTTAAAATTATTGATCCCACAGGTACGAGAGAAGTTCCACAACTTTGGTAACCTAATTTAGTTATTGTTCTTTCCGATGAAAAAGCATAAGTTATATCATTTATATCAGTAGGAGTCAACCAATTAATTTCACCATTCCAATAATTTAAAATGCTAGATGAAGGCGTGGCTCCATTTACAATTTTACCCAAGATCTTCAACCTCTTCATCTCCCAATGTTCCGGAATCTGACCAATCCATTCTACGCCTGAGTCTTTGAGTTTGACGGTTGCATCCAAACCTTTGGTTACTGCTTCCTGAATGATTATTTGCTTGCGTTCTTTGAGTAGGGCAATTTGTTGCTCTTTGATGGCAATGGCCTGATCGATTTTAGTGGTTTTGTCGTCTAAAAAGTTAGCGATGGCGTTTTGTTCTTCGAAAGATGGGAAAGGTAATTTTAAAGAACGTAAATCATCTCTAGAAACTTTTAATCGTAAAGTATTATATTTTCCATCTCCTCTATCAATTGCAAGCAATCCCTTTCCAAGACTATACAAAACACCTTGAACCCTTTTACTTCTAAACAAATACTCATAAAATTTGGTAGTGGAAATTTTATATTTCCCAGTATATGTATAATAAACAGGACTTACACAACCAAAATAATTTGAAACACCAACTGCACCAACAATCATATTCATACTATTAAAAACTAGATCGCCGTCATAAGCTAGTTTATATTGGGTAAAATCATCTTTAAATCTGTCTAAATTTGTAGTTTTATCAGAATATAATGTAACTCCCTTATCAATTGAAAGTGATAATCTCTCTATGCTCTTTATAGGGTAATTTTTCTCATTTCGCTCCTTTAAAATATTTTTAAATGATTCAATATTCCAATGTTCTGGAATTCGTCCTAACCATTTTACTCCCGAATCTTTATAGACTTCGTAGCTGTTTTTAGTTTCTACCATCGCCTAAAAATTTAAGATTTCGTGAATTAAACCATCGCTTTGCTTTTCTAAATCTAAAATATCGGCCGTTACTTCCTCTAACGAGCGCAAGGCTTTGTGTTGGTAGAAGTATTTGTTGAAAGAGATTTCGTAGCCAATTTTGGTAGCATCGAGATTGATCCAAGCTTCTGCTACGTGCGGTTGCACTTCTTTTAAGAAATACTCATATATATATTCTTTGAGCGGTACGTTTTCGGTATCACGCAAATCGCTGTCGGTTTCGTAGGTGATGTATTCTCCTTTCTTGCCCCCTTCGACAAGCTCAGGGTGACAAGGGAAATAGCCGTAATTCGGTAAGTCTTCTATAGAACAATCTAATTGGTGTAGCAATTGATCGAGCTTTTCACCGGTTAACTTTACTGTACCTTTAATTACTTTTTCAGCGGTTTCATCGTACCAGCTTACTGCATTTAGAATTTGGTTCTTTTCAGTGGCGCTGAGTTTTATTTTTTCATCTTTTAAAATGTCATCAATTTTAGTTTTAAAAACATTAAAATCGTTGTATTCTTGGTTGCCTAATTTATTGAGTAACATCGTAGCGGTTTCAAATATAGCTAGTTGTTTGATCCAGGCATCCTTTTTCAAAAGCGTTTCTACCTGTTTTTTATTCAAATCAAAGCCTTCTTTTTCTACTAAGCTTAAAATTTCCTTTTTATAGGGTTTTAAATCCTCATAAACCTTTTCTCTATAGTTGTCGTAGACTTGTTGCATAACGTCTTTTAAGCCTTTGTCAAAACGCAAATCAGCAATACGTTCTGCTGTAAACTGCGCTTTTAAACGTTTCGGACGTTCGATAGTTACTTTGTAATACCCAAAATCGGCATTGTCAAATACTTTGGAAGCGATACCGTCTTCAGTAGTCCTTTCTACCGCCGCTAGGTCGGTATAGTTTTTCACGATTTCCATAATATGTTCCGGTGAAAACTCACAGTTTTTATTTCCTAATGCCTTACGAAGTTTACGGTATAGTTGTCCGGCATCGATCAGCTGTACTTTTCCTTTGCGGTTAGCCGCTTTGTTGTTGGATAAAATCCAGATGTAAGTGGTAATACCCGTATTATAAAACAAGTTGTTCGGTAATTGTACGATCGCCTCTAGCCAGTCGTTTTCGATGATGTAACGGCGGATATTACTTTCACCACCTCCGGCATCCCCAGTAAACAATGAACTCCCGTTATGTACCGAAGCAATACGGGAACCTAAATTACTTTGTGAAAGGGGTTTCATTTTGTTGACCATTTCCATCAGGAACAACAACTGACCATCGGAAGAACGCGGAATGGCATCGGCGTCTTCTTCAATGCCCCAATAGTTCTTTAAACGAATTTGGAAACGAGAGTCGATGACCTCTTTTCCGTCTTTGATGTATTTCTGTTCACTCGCCCACGATTTTCCGTACGGAGGATTAGACAACATAAAATCAAAATACTGCCCTGCAAATTCATCGGTAGACAAGGTAGAACCCACACGGATGTTTTCGGGATTGTTCCCTTTAATCATCATATCCGATTTACAGATGGCGTAGGTTTCGTCGTTGATTTCTTTTCCGTACAAATACACATCGGAATTCACGGCTTTGATTTCACCATCGGGATCTACAATGAAGTTTTGGGATTCGGTCAACATCCCACCACTACCACAAGCGGGGTCGTAGATGGTCATTACCGGTGGTAAATTGTTTTTAATCGGGTCGAAAACAATGTGCGTCATCAGGTCGATTACCTCACGTGGGGTAAAGTGCTCTCCGGCTTCCTCATTGTTTTCTTCGTTGAACTTACGGATTAATTCTTCGAAAACATAACCCATTCCTAGGTTCGTAAGTGCCGGTAATTTTTTACCATTGGAATCTAACTTTTCAAAAGGAGTTAAATTAATATCTGGTGAAGTGAATTTGCCCAATACATCGTATAAGACATCTTTACCCGCCATGTGTCTAATTTGTGATTTCAAATTAAACTTGTCGATGATTTCTTTTACATTGGAACTGAATCCGTTTAAATAATCTTCAAAATTAGCCAACAACAATTGTTGCGAGTTGGTAGCGGTATTGTGTAAGCGTTGTAAAGTCCACTCGCTCGTGTTGTAAAATACATAACCCGTTACATCGGTAAATCCTTTGTCGTCCCACTCGGTAAATCCTGCTTCATCGCGTTGAAAGGCCAATTCTTCCAGTACGGCTTCTTTTGTTGGTTCCAATAAGGCATCCAAACGACGTAGTACCACCATGGGCAAAATGACATCTCGGTACTTACCTCGAACGTAAACATCTCGCAAACAGTCGTCTGCAATTGACCAAATAAAGGAAACTAATTTATTGTGAACGGTATGATCCATGTATAATTATGTAATTTGTATATCTTTCAAACATAACCATAAATAAACACTTACACAATCCCCATATCTAGGTATTTTCATGTCTATTTGATTTTCAAAAAACCTGTGGCAAATAAAATTCTCAAAAAAAAGTTGCCACGGATTTCGTGGCAATAATTTTTTCAAAAAAAAAGTTGCCACAGAAAAAAGTGTGGCAAACTATTTGGGATAAAAAATAATTGCCACAAAATTGTAAGCAATGAAAGAAAAAGATTCACTCACAAAAATACTGGGAATATCGCAGGGAGAACTAGCCATAATCCTGGGAGTAACAAGAACACAATGGTCCATGTACGAATTAGGACAAAGAAAGCTGCCGCCGCATGCCGTATTCGAACTGAACAGCCTATTGCACTACATTCAGAAAAATGGTGCCAAAAAAATGCCCGTTCAGGATTTTATGATCGAAGAGGAGCAAGGATTCTATGATTTGCTGCACAAGAAAATGTTGGAAAATGAATTAATAGGAGAAAAGCTGGACAGGAATATAGAAAAAGCACAACTATTATATGATGAAGGGCTAGCCGCATTACGACTTGTGGAATATCTCGAGGCACAACCTGAAAATAAGCGGACAGCCACGATACAGAATGTTATTCAATGCAGAGCGAGGGCCAGGTTGAAAAGAAACCAAAAATTGTTAAAAAAGTACCAACATGATAAAGAATTACTCCAATTGCAAAATACGTTCATTAAAAAAGAAATGAAAAAATTTAAAAAATAAATCACTAATAATCAAGTATTTATAATTTAACACGTACGTTTTTTATGATTTTTTTAAGTTTTTGGCACGCAGTTTGTTTGTAGGAAAAGTAATATTAATCATTTAAAACGAATAGACATGGCTTATTCATTAGACAAGTTGACATCGGCAACAGATTGCGATGTAGTATTAAGTTCAGTTCAAAGAGAAAAAAGGGACTTAGAATTTAAAAAAATTGGGGACGTGAGGTTCACGGAGAATTTTGGTTTTAATTCGGTTGAAGTACAAGCAGAATTACAAGTAATTTTAGCGGAACTAGCCGGATGTGAAATAGCACTGGGAATGCTCGTTCCGGGCAAGAAAAGGGATGCTGAAATTTTGAAAAAAGCCAATCTCGAGCACAGAAAATTTGTGATAGAGCACAAAAAGAGCGGAGTGGCCTTAGTCGAAAAAGAACTGGAATTGGTTTGTATCGACAAAAAGTTGGAAGAGTACAATGCTTTCATCGCGGCGGTGACTGCTCACAAAGCGACTTTGCCGAACTAAGCTTCGCAAGAAAAAAAGAAAAGGGGTTTCATCAGCCCCTTTTTTGGTTGTATTAGGTAAAGCCTAAGCGTGAATCGAAGAAAAAATTAGAAATCAAAAAACGTACGATATGTATTCATTAACCAAAATTAAACAGACATCCGATTGTGATGCAGTATTGAATTGGGCTCAGAAGGAAAGGGCCGTTTTAGCCCAAAAAAAGAGTATAGCAGAAAGAGCAGCGCTTCAGCTCAATACCACTGCAGAAGCCATCGAAGAGCAACTTCAAAGACTGCCAGCCGAGATAGAGGCTACGGAAACCGTTATTGGTTGGCTACCGGATGGACCGTTAAAAGAGGCTGAACTCAAACGTAAATTCCAACTGCAGTACAAAAAGTTCCAGTTGGAATCCCGCAAGGAATCGCAAAGTTTTGTAGCACTAGTAAAAAAAGAAGTGCAAGTACAACTAATTAATAAGAAATTGAAAGAGTACGACGCTTTTATTGCTGCTTTAAATGCGCACAGAGCCACCTTGCCGAACTAAGTTTCGCAAGTAAAAAAGAAAAGGGGTTGCATCAGCCCCTTTTTTTGTGGGGTAATGTTTTGGGAATAAGTAATTATTTTATTTTCACTAGTACACAGATCAACCCTTAATTCATGAATTCCGGGATATAGTTTTTGGTTTTTTATTTACTGAGAGTTTTCTATCCGTCTTTTTGATTAATTTGTAGGAAATAACATCAGCTTTTATATTTTTGCTCAAATTTTAATTTCACTATGCGCCGTTTATTTCTCTTTACGATTTTTTCTACTGTTTTTACTTTTGGTTTGGGGTATGGGCAAGTAAATCATGTCAACTTACATAAACTTAATCCAAATGAATTATTCTCTCTTTTTTGTAAGAATGCAGGTAACGAGAAATATCAAGTAGAGATACTCAAAATCTATATGACAAAGGTGAAAAAAAATATAAAAAAGCCAATTGACATTGCAATTGGTTATTATATGCATTCTACTTTATATAAAGATGAAAGGGCAATCCATTATCTTGATAGCGTTATAAAATATTCAAAAAATACTAATCACGAATATTTTCCTTTAGATGCCTACCGGGAAAAGGCCTATAAATTAAGACAGCTTTATAGATATGATGAAGCCATACAAAATTATATTTTGGCTGAAAATTTAGCCAAGCAAACCAATTTGGATTTTTATTTTAAAATCAGATTGGATATTGCAGAAGTGAAGTCCGAAGAGTTATTACAGGTTGATGAAGCATTAATTCTTTACAGAGAGTGTTTGAAATATTATGAGAAAAAAGATACCAAGAGAATTGATTACTTTTATGGATATAACCAGGTTTTATTTGATATTGCAGATGCACATAAAGCATTGAAAAATAATGATTCTGCAACCTATTACAACCGAAAAGGATTTAACAATTGTGTTCTTACTAAGGATGATTATTACAAATATTTATTTGTGTTAAATGAAGGGGCAAATCTGGTATTAAAAAAGAAGTATAGTACTGCTATTGATAGTATTAATATTGCACTGCCTAAAATGATTGAGTTTAAAAATAAGATTAATATCATAGCAGGTTATTATTATTTGGGTCATGCTTATAGAGGATTAAACAGAAGTGAAAAAGCGATACATAATTTTAAATTACTGGATTCAGCCTATCAAATTGATAAAAAAATTTACCCGGAATTTGTTAGTGGGTACAATTATTTGATTGCACACTACAGAAAAAGTGGTAATAAGGAAATGGAGTTAAAGTATGTCAATCGGTTAATGGCAATTGATAGCTTCTTGTATAAAAGACACAGAAATATTGATAGGGTTATTCGTAAAAACTATGAAATTCCGCATTTGATGGAAGAAAAGGAAAGTAAGATTAACACTCTCGAGAACAAGTATTCTATTGCATTATATGGAATTGTCTTTTTTGTTTTGTCACTCTTGGGGTTATTTTGGTATAACCGTAATCAAAAAAAGATTTATAAAAAGCGCTTTACTACTTTAACATTAAAACTTAATGAACAGGTTTTGTCAACTGAAAACAATGAAGCAAAAAATAATTCTTCATCAAAAGAAACCATAATTGCTGATGAATTAGTCAATTCCATCTTAATGAAACTGGAGCAGTTTGAAAAGAAAAAGGAATTTCTGGATAATTCGGTTAGCATCCAGCAATTGGCAGAGAAGTTTGAGACCAATACTAAGTATCTGTCAAAAATAATCAACGAACAGAAGCAAGTTGGATTTGTCCAATATGTTAATGATTTGCGTATAGAGTATGCCTTAAAAAAACTGCAAAGTAATGCCAAACTGAGAAAGTACACCATAATCGCCTTGGCAAATGAATTCGGATTTAATACGGGAGATGCATTTTCAAGTGCCTTTTTCAGGAAAACAGGGATCAAACCGAGTTTTTATCTCAAAGAATTAAATAATATAAGTGGTTGATTATTAGTGATTAGATGTAAAGGACTTCCCCCGAATTCATGAATTCAGAGAAAGAGACGGTTTTAAACCAAGTAGGTTTTACGAGACAACTTTATATTTGCCCTGAATCTTAAAAACAAACTAGCATGAAAAAACAAACTAAAACAAAATGGGATTTTATTAAAACAACAGTGGTTGAATTGACATCTAAAAATTTACTGATAATAAAAGGTGGAGATAAAGACACAGGAGGAATTGATACAGTTACTGGTACTGATGGAGGAGGAAGTGGAGGAATTCTTAACCAAAATAAACCATAGAATTATATAACGTAATATAAATAACCTTTCATATTAATCTTTATCAAAACTATTAATGAAAAAAATTTTATTCATTCTTTTTGGTACAATTACCTTGAGTTGTAAAACATCTACTAATACAACAAAAAGAGAAAGTAAAATAGAATTTGGAAATTGGTATAAAGAAGATTTTACTTCTTGTGGAATACCTGGGATTTCATTATTCAAAGCGACATCCAAACTTAAAAGTAACAAGAATACAATTGTTGTTGCTGTTTTGGATACTCAGATAGATACAGCTCACGAAGATTTAAAAAAATCTTTATGGACTAATAAAAATGAAGTAGCTGAAAACGGCATTGATGATGATCAGAACGGTTATATTGACGATGTTTATGGTTGGAATTTTTTGGGTACTAAATCTGGCAATTACATTGTTTGGGGAAATTTTGAATATACTAGGATTGTACGCGAGTATGAACCTGTTTTTGGGAATAAAAAGCAAGAAGAAATTTTAAGCAAGGATAAAGACAGATATGAACAATACGTAAGAGCTGTTGATTACCAAAACAAATGGTCAAAATTTTATAAAAGTTATCTAAAATCGATGAAATATAATATTTCATTGTTTAAAAAGACTAAAGATACACTTCGCTACTTCTTTCCAAGAGAAGATTATACTCTGAGCCAATTGGATAGTTTATACAAAAAAAGTAAAGTCAATGATAAATCATATTATGAGCGAAGAGACAGTAATGACCAAGATTTAGGAGCAATGATAAATTCATTCATAGCTAACTTGGAAATTAACGTTAGATCGTATGATGATTTGATTGAACACAATGCTCAGAAAGATTCAATTTTTAACAAAAACTGCAATCCAGACTATAATGAACGATTATTTGTTGATGATAATTCAGATATTTTGACTAGTGGCTATGGGACTAATAAGATAAATGCCAAAATACATGGAATAAGAGTTTTTAATGATCACAGTACTAAGGTTTCCAGTATCATTGCTGCAGAAATAAAAAACGATAAAGGAATTGAAGGATTTAGTGATTCAATCAAGATAATGCCTTTGTCAATATCACCATCAGGAGATGAGCATGATAAAGATATTGCATTAGCTATACGCTACGCTGTTGATAATGGAGCCAAAGTGATTAACATGTCTTTTGCAAAAGAATTTACAATGTATCCGGACTTTACTAAGGAGGCTTTCAAGTATGCTGAAAAACATGATGTTCTTTTAGTACACGCAGCAGGAAATAATGGTTTTGATGCTGATAACAAACAAGTTTATCCAAGTGATTATTTTTATGATAACCAGCCTGAGGTTAGTGCCAACTTTATTAACGTAGGATCCATAAACAAAAACTACGGTGAAAAAATGGTGTCTCGATTCTCGAACTATGGTAAAAAAAATGTGGATTTATTCGCACCAGGAGAAGGTATTTATACGGCCATCCCTGATAACAAGTATGGTTTTGATTCCGGTACCTCACTAGCTGCACCGATGGTTTCGGGAACGGCAGCATTACTTTGGTTGCATTATCCAAAACTAACGGTGCAACAAGTAAAACAGATCATTTTGGAATCGGGAACTAGTCACGATATAGAAGTCATTGTACCGGGAACCAAAGATAAAAAAGTGAAGTTTTCAGAATTGTCCAAAACGGGTAAAGTACTGAATGTGTTCAACGCAATGCAGATGGCTGAGAAAATAAGTAAAACTAAATCATAAAAAATAAGATGAGGTTTAAAATTGCAATTGTATTGTTATTATTTATTTTTTCAGGAACGTGTTTTTCCCAAAATGATTCAGATTTTTCAAAAAAGCCCAAATTCTGGTATCATGAAGATTTTGCAATTAATAATATTCCAGGAATTAGCCTAAATAAAGCAATAAAAAGCAAAAAGAAACTGTCAAAAAAGAGACAAATCATTGTGGCTACTATCGATAACCTCATAGATTCCAATCATGAAGATTTAAAGAAGGCCATTTGGACCAATAAAAAGGAAATACCGGATAATAAAATGGATGATGATCAAAATGGTTATGTTGATGATGTTAAAGGTTGGAATTTCCTAGGAACAAAATCTGGAAATTATATTGTTTGGGGAAATTTCGAATATACAAGAATCATAAGAGAATACGAACCTTTATTTAAGAACAAAAAAATAGAAGAGATCCAAGCTATTGACCTTCCAAAGTATAATGAATACAAGAGAGCATTACTCTTTCAAGAATCAAAATATAAATTTTACAGTGGTTTTTTAAAATCATTAAAGTATTCAAATGATATCTACAGCTTATCTAAAGACACACTCAAATACTTTTTTCCCAGAGAAAATTATAGCATAAAGCAATTGGATAGTCTTTATAATAAGTACAAAACTAATGACAAAACATTCAAGCAACGAAGGGATTCAGAGGATAAAGATCTTGCTTCTTTAATTTTAACCATGAAAATACATCTTGAACTTGATTTAGGTTCTTATGAGAAGTTTATTGATCAATATAAACAAATTGATTCGATTACTAATAAAAACCTAAATACGAAGTACAACGAACGTTTATGGATTGATGGAGGGAATAATGGATTTGAAAAAGGATATGGTAATGGGAATATTACTCCAAAAATTAAAGGAATTCGAACCAATTATGCACATAATACGAAAGTTTCCAGTATCATCGCAGCGAACCGGAAAAACAATATTGGTATAAATGGATTTTCAGATCACATCAAAATAATGCCCCTTTCCGTTTCTCCCTCTGGTGACGAGCACGATAAAGATATTGCCAATGCGATCTATTATGCAGTAGACAACGGTGCCAAAGTGATCAATATGTCCTTTGCAAAGGAATTTTCCTTGCATCCTGAATGGGTTACAGCAGCCATTCAATATGCGGAAAAACACAATGTGTTACTTGTGCATGCGGCCAGTAATGAGGGTAAAGACAACGATACTAATCCATTGTATCCCAACGATTATGTATACGATGACAAACCCGAAATAAGTAACAATTTCATTAGTGTAGGCTCTATTAATAAAAATTACGGAGAGAGAATGGTTTCATCCTTTTCGAATTACGGTAAAGTGAATGTCGACTTGTTTGCGCCTGGGGAGGAAATTTATACGGCAATTCCAGAGAATCAATATGGTTTTGACTCCGGTACCTCACTAGCTGCACCCATGGTTTCGGGAACGGCAGCATTACTTTGGTTGTATTATCCTAAGTTAACAGTGCAAGATGTCAAACACATCATTTTGGAGTCGGGGACAAGTTATGATATAGAAGTCATTGTGCCGGGAACCAAAGATAAAAAAGTGAAGTTTTCAGAATTGTCCAAAACGGGTAAAGTACTGAATGTGTATAATGCGATGCAGATGGCTAAAGAAATGAATAAGAAAATAAATTAAAAGTTCTTTTACAAACATGAAATCAAATATTCAAATAGTACTGTTTTTCATCATCGCAGTCTACAATTGTTACGCTCAAACGACTACAGAAAAAACAAAATTTTGGCACCATGAAGATTATTCAACGACTAACATTCCAGGTATCAGTCTGGATAAGGCCATAAAGAGTGTTAATCGACCGTCTTCAAAAAAACAAATAATCGTGGCAGTAATCGACACACAAATCGATGCACTTCATGAGGACTTAAACACAAGTATTTGGACCAACAAGAAAGAAATTCCCAATAACGGTATTGACGATGATAAAAACGGATTCACGGATGATATTCACGGATGGAACTTTTTAGGAAATAAATCAGGCGGATACACAGTATGGGCTAATTTTGAATACATCAGAATACTCCGTGAGTATGCGCCAATTTTTAAAAATAAGTCAAAAGAGGAAATTCCTGCCGAAAATAAAGTCAAATACGAACAATATTTAAAGGCAATTGATAACGATAAAAAATACACCAAATATTTCAATAGTTACATAAAGTCATTACAATATGACATTTCATTGTATCAAAAGACAAAAGACACGCTGCGCCATTTCTTTCCCAAAGAGAATTATACCTATAAGGAATTGGACAGTTTATACAGAAAATATAAAATAAATAACAAAACGTATAAAGAGCGTAGAGATAGTAATGATCAGGATTTAGGGGCGTTATTAGGTGCCCATCTGTCCAGCCTGGACATAGGATTGGATAGTTATGCAAAATTAACAGATGCGTTGAAACAACACGATTCAACTTTAAATAAAAGTTGTAGCCTTTCTTTCAATGAGAGAAAGAATAGGGATAGCGAAATTTCAAATAGAGGCTATGGCAATAACAAAATACAGGTTGAAATAAAAGGAATACCTATTTTTAGTAATCACTCAACAGAAGTTTCGAGTATAATTGCCGCTAAAAGGGAAAATAATTTAGGCATAAAAGGTTTTTCCGATAACATCAAAATTATGCCTTTGATTGTGTGTCCATCAGGTGATGAACATGATCGAGATATTGCATTGGCAGTCAAATATGCGGTTGATAACGGAGCAAAAGTCATCAATATGTCTTTTGGAAAAGAGCTTTCCCTGTATCCTGAATTGATAACTGAAGCCTTACAATATGCCGAAAAGAAAAATGTACTTATAGTACATGCCTCAGGTAACAATGGAGTGAATATCGATGATTCCTCTTTTTATCCCAACGATTATTATTCAAAAAAAGAGGTTAGTACTAATTTTATCTCTGTCGGTTCCATTAACAAAAACTATGGTGAAAAAATGGTTTCTTCTTTTTCGAATTACGGCAAAGAAAATGTCGATTTATTTGCACCCGGAGAAGGTATCTATATTGCAATGCCCGATAATGAATACAGATTCGATTCCGGTACATCACTAGCAGCACCCATGGTTTCGGGAACAGCGGCATTACTTTGGTTGCATTATCCAAAACTAACGGTACAACAAGTCAAACAGATCATTTTGGAATCGGGAACTAGTCACGATATAGAAGTCATTGTACCGGGAACCAAAGATAAAAAAGTGAAGTTTTCAGAATTGTCCAAAACGGGTAAAGTACTGAATGTGTATAATGCGATGCAGATGGCTAAGGAAATGAATACGAAAATAAATTAAAAGTTCTTTTACAAACATGAAATCAAATATTCAAATAGTACTATTTTTCATGATCGCAGTCTACAATTGTTACGCTCAAACGACTACAGAAAAAACAAAATTTTGGCATCAAGAAGATTATTCAACTACTAGCATTCCAGGTATCAGTCTTGATAAGGCCATAAAGAGTGTTAATCGGCCGTCTTCAAAAAAACAAATAATCGTGGCAGTAATCGACACACAAATCGATGCACTTCATGAGGACTTAAACACAAGTATTTGGACCAACAAGAAAGAAATTCCCAATAACGGGATTGACGATGATAAAAACGGATTCACGGATGACATTCACGGTTGGAACTTTTTAGGAAATAAATCAGGCGGATACACAGTATGGGCTAATTTTGAATACATCAGAATACTCCGTGAGTATGAACCTGTTTTTAGAAATAAAACTGTTGACGAAATTTCAGAAAAAGATAAAACAAAATATAATCAATATTTGTCAGCACTAGAAAATCAAAAAAAATCATCAAAATATTACAATAATTATCTGAAGTCTTTAAAATATAATGCTTCTATATATCAAATAGCAAAAGATACACTCCGCCATTTTTTCCCAAAAGAAAATTACACCTATAACCAATTAGACAGTTTATATCGAAAACATAGGAGTAACGATAAGCCATTTTACGAACGCAGGGATAACAACGATAAGGATTTAGGAGCTTTACTACATTCTTACATTACGAATCTTGATATTAATTTAAAAAGCTACGATGAACTAAGTGATCGTATCAAGTACTACGATTCAATTAGTAACAAAAGTTGTAATCTATTCTATAATGAAAGGAAATTTATAGAAGATGATCAAAAAGGTTACGGTAATAATAAAATACAGATTGAAATAAAAGGGATTCCCACTTTTAGTAATCATTCAACAGAAGTAGCAAGTGTAATAGCTTCCAATAGAAAAAACAATATTGGAATAAAGGGGTTCTCGGATAACATCAAGATTATGCCTTTGACTGTATGTGCATCAGGAGATGAGTATGATAAGGATATTGCCAATGCTATATATTATGCGGTGAATAACGGTGCTAAAGTAATTAATATGTCTTTCGGAAAAGAACTTTCTTTACAACCGGAATTAATTAGCGAAGCCATACAATACGCTGAAAAATACAATGTACTGATTGTACATGGTGCAGGTAATAATGGGAAGAATATCGACAACTCTGCTTACTATCCCAATGATGATACATTAGAAGTCAGTAATAATTTCATTAATGTAGGCTCCATAAACAAAAAATATGGAGATAAAATGGTATCCTCATTTTCCAATTATGGTAAAAATAATGTGGATCTGTTTGCTCCTGGGGAAGATATTTATATTGCAATGCCCGATAATCAATACAGATTCGATTCCGGTACATCGCTAGCTGCACCCATGGTTTCGGGAACGGCGGCATTACTTTGGTTGCATTATCCAAAACTAACGGTACAACAAGTCAAACACATCATTTTGGAGTCGGGGACAAGTTACGATTTAGAAGTCATTGTGCCGGGAACCAAAGATAAAAAAGTGAAGTTTTCAGAATTGTCCAAAACGGGTAAAGTACTGAATGTGTACAGTGCTATGCAGATGGCAGAAAAAATCAATGAAGGCATTCAATAATCTTTGCTAAGATCACTAAAACCCTTAGAAAAAGGACAAGACCAAACCAAAGCGTAAGAATTTATCACTACTTTCGCTTGCCAACTAAAAAACAACAATCGCATGAAAAAGACCCTACTGCTGCTCCTAGTGAGTTGCACCCTAACCGGATGGGCACAAAACATTCCGTTTCCCAAGGAAAAGTTTACCGATAGTACCGCCATTGCCCAAAACATGGTCACACTAGCCGAAAAACTCATTCCGCTGTACCAAAACAAAGACAAAAAGGCCTACCTCGAGAATAGGTTTCGCCTGGAATTTTTGGCCAAAAGTTACCCCGCCATGGAGGCAACGCTCAAAAAATTAGAGATGGAAATGGTGAAGGATAGCGTGCACCTCAGCAGTTTTGGTTTCGGTCAAAGGGTGTATGTAAAAACCAGTAACCAAAAACCCCAAAACCAATCGGAATTCACCACGGCATTCAAAACCTTTTTTGATTCCTATTATGATACCATGGATATGGAAAATCAATGGTACGTTGATGATATGTACAACAGTTGGGTGGATGTGTTCAAAGATCGGTTTGCCAGCCAACTCAAAGCGGCGCAAGCCAAAGATAGTATCAGCATCAACGAAGCCGTAGCCTTGTGTAAATCGTATTCCAATGTACAGGCCTATGGGGGGACTTTAGCATTGGCCAAGCAATGGATCGCCAAAAAAGTAGCCGAGAAGTATGTCATTGATGAGAATATCCTCATTACTTTACCCAACGGAAGTACCATTGCCGGAACCTTGGTGCGCAGCAGCAAAGTCACCACACCCCAACCCGTAGTCATGCTATATAACATTTATGCCGGTATCGAATTGGGACTGTGCAAGGAAATCGCCAGTAGGGGCTATGTAGGCTTTATAGCCAATACCCGAGGGAAACGATTGAGCAATGACCCCATCGAACCTTTCGAGCACGACGGCGACGACGCCTATGCTATTCTCGACTGGGTGAGCCAACAACCGTGGTGCAACGGGAAAATAGGCATGTACGGCGGCAGTTACCTCGGCTTTAGCCAGTGGAGTGCAACCAAAAAGCTACACCCCGCACTCAAAACCATCGTGCCTCAGGTATCCGTGGGTATCGGTATCGACTACCCAATGCACAACGGGGTTTTCATGGGCTATGCCTTGTCGTGGATTCGTTTTGTAATGAACAACAAACTGACCGATGATGCCGATTTCGACAATAGCGAAAAATGGGCTAAGATTTATACGGAGTACTATAAAAAAGGGGCCAGTTTCCGCTCACTCGACAGTATCGAAGGCAGTGTGTCGCCCATCTTCCAACGCTGGTTGGACCACCCGAGTTACGACAGCTATTGGCAGAATATGGTACCCCAAAAAGAAGACTATGCCAAAATCAACATTCCGATACTCACCACAACCGGGTATTACGATGACGACCAATTGGGGGCTTTGTCCTACTACAAAGAATACCAAAAGTGGAACAAAAGCAATAACTATTACCTGTTGATTGGTCCGTACAATCACGGAGGGGCGCAAGCCTATCCCAGAAAAGTATTGGGGGGCTATGAAATCGATGCGGCAGCGCAGATCGATATCAACCAACTGGTGTTTGATTGGTTCGATTATACGCTGAAAGACGGGAAACGCCCGGAATTGCTGAAAGACAAGGTGAACTTTCAAGTGATGGGGAAAAACGAATGGCAACACGCAGCCAGTTTGGAAAAAATGCACAACAGTACACGTACGTTCTATTTGGGTAGCCAAAACAACCAAAAGGTATTGCTCCACCAATTGCCCAAAAAGCGTAGTGCAATTACCCAAACGGTAGATTACAAAGACCGAAGTGAAATCAACATTTACAAAAAAACCGATGTGTGCAATTTCCCGGCGGTAATCAACAAAGAGTTGCTCCTGGAAAAACAATTGATGGTGTTTGAAAGCGAACCGATGGAGGAAGCCATCACGATTAGTGGTGCCTTGGAAGCGGCGTTGAAAGTGCGATGCAACAAAAAAGACATTGACATAGCCTTGCAGTTGTATGAAAAGACCGCCAATAACGACTACTTTGCACTTACGAACAACCTGCAACGCGCCAGTTATGCCAAAGACCGAAGCCAACGCCAATTGTTGCGTCCGAATACGATAGAAACCATCCACATGAAGAATACCTATACCATTTCGAAACAGATTGAAAAGGGGAGTCGTATTGTGATTGTGTTGGGGATGAACAAGAACCCGAACTGGGAAGTGAACTACGGTACCGGAAAGCCGGTGAGTGAGGAAACAATGGCCGATGGGGAAGTGCCATTGGAAATCGAATGGTTCAACGACAGTACGATTACGCTTCCGATTTTGAAATAAGAGGCAACTCCAGGAAGTTTAGGAAGAAGCAAATAGAAAGGGTACCCATCGGTACCCTTTTGTTATTCTTGCGTAGCATAGTCATAAACAATAGTATGCAGTAAGGATCCGCCAACCAGTGTTTTTTGAAAGACCACATTGCCATTGGCATCGTACTGGTAATCAAAAATGTAGTTTTGTGTAGGTACTTCACCGTCCGGCTTATAGGTATAGGTACCCGGATTATTTGGCAATTGCGGTTCGTTAGTGAATTGCGATTGGCGAATGAGTTCCGGAATCTCCGACCATGGCGCCAACCAATCGTGGTGGTACAACGCACGTGGGTGATTGTCATAATTGTCGTAGGTTACGGTGACATCCTTTTTAGAAGTGTCGGCAAAGTCGATTCGTACCGAAGTACAATTGCCGATTTCGTTAAAATAATAACGGAAAACATACTCTAACCCTCCGCTACCATTGGTACATTGTACTATTTTGGTACCATCAGTATTGTGCGTCCAGTTGAACTCCTTACTCAATTGACCATTGTAGAACACTTCTTCTTTGGTCACTTTTCCAAAGCGATGGTAAAGCACATATTCGTAATCGGTTTGTGCCGGATCCGTATAATTGAAATTTCGGATTATTTTTCCGGAAGCATACGTATAGGTGATGGTACGGTTCAAACTGGCATTCGATTCGGTTATATCGATCTTCGAAATTCGGTGTTGACTGTCATAGGTAATAACTTTTTGATGGTTCATAGTCCCGTTTCCGTTCCAACGGGTTATTTTGACAGGCAAATCCTGAGAGGGCGTTGTCGGTTCATCCTCGGAACATCCCACTACTATAAGGAATGTTGCTAACCCTAATAATTTCGTTTTCATTGTCATAGTTGTTTTAATTTGATGAATTCAAAAGTAGTAGGGTAGGCTTCGCGGGTCAAGACGGAAAACCACCAAAATAAAAGTTGGCTGATTTCAGGGAGCTTTACACAAGGCCGTATTGGTAGGCTCTGGCAACGATGCCGGCCGAGTTTTTGGCTTCCAGTTTGCGCAAGAGGTTCTGACGGTAGGTTTCTACAGTATTCACACTCAAAAACAAACGTTCGGCAATTTCCTGGGTAGTGCATTCTGCAACAATCAGTAGCAGCACGTCTTTTTCCCTCGGACTCAATACCGGAATGATCGATGCTTGCGGTGGGGTCACGCCTTGTAGGTCATCAATCAACACGGCTTGTACGGCAGGGGAGTAATAGCGTTGGCCTTCACGGATGGTACGTATGGCAAGGAAAAGCTCGTCCTGATCGGTGTTTTTGAGTAAATACCCTTGTGGATTTTCTTTCAAAACGGTTTTGACCATAGCGGCCTCGTTGTGCATGCTCAATACCATAACGGCAATAGTCGGATGGCTACTGCGTATTTTTTTGAGTAGGCTAATGCCATTGATTCCCGGCATACTGATATCGGTAATGACTAAATCAGGAGCATCGGTTTCCAAACGTTCGAGTGCTACAACAGGATCGGTATACATTGCGGTAAGTGTGGCATCGTTCAGATTTCGAAGCAGCGATTCGAGTCCGTTCAAAAACATGGTATGGTCGTCAACTAAAACTATTTTGTAGGGTGTCATGTGGCGAATGGTATATTGAATTGTACTATGGTTCCGTTACCGGGTGAAGAATCGATCACCAACTCGGAGTGCAGTGCTTTGACACGCTCTCGAATGTTCTGTAAACCAATCCCTTCTGCCTTTTTCGTCGGATCAAAACCGATACCGTTGTCTTCGGCAATGATATTGATATAATCCCCAAAGCTGGTAATGAGTAGCGAAAGGGAAGTGCACTGGGCATGTTTGAGGGTATTGTTGATGATTTCCTGTAAAATGCGGTAGAGCTGACTTTTCTGATGGGTATCCAAACGGTCCAAATCGTTCCCTTCACTACAATACAACTGCAGGCTTGTAGCGGTCTGGCCTTCGTATTTCCGAAGGAGTTCTTCGATGACATGATGGAAGGAGGCCTGGGAAAACTCCGGTGGCATTAGGTTGTGCGACATACGGCGGACTTCATTGTAGGCGTCGTCCAACGAGGCAATCAACGAACTGTTTTTGTCCTGCTGTCCTGAGAAATGTGCCAAGGCCGAAAGCTTGATACCGGCCATAGTTGCCCCTAATCCGTCATGCAATTCCTGAGCGAGTCGTCGTCGTTCCATCAATTGCCCTTCCAGATTGGATTCGGCTTCTTTCAATTGTAAAGCGGTTTTGAATTGTATCTCCTGTTGTTGGTTGAGTAAGGTTTTGGTTTTGTGCTGACGGTACCAATACCAAGCCAATGCTAGGGTAAGAAGTACAACAATAGCCCCCATAAGTAGCATAAGGTTCGATTTTTTGAGCTTCGCTTCATTCAGCTGCTTTTGGTTTTCCAATAGGTTCAGCTTGGCATCCTGACGTTCCAATTCGAATTGGGCTTCGATCTTTTTAACGGCTTCACGGCTGCTTAGGGATTGCAGGGAGTCTTTCAACACCGTATACTGTTGCAGGGCGTTGAAGGCATTGTTCACATCGCCTGTTTTCTGATAGGCTCGGGATAATAGCTGTTGCAATTGGGTTTGGATCTCCAGATGCTTTTCGCTTTGCGCAAGGCGCAGCCCTTCTTTCAAATAACCGATGGCTAGCTGCGGTTGCTGCATTTTCAAGTGCAAATCACCAATGTTGAGGTTCGAATTCATCTCGTTAAAGGTGGATTTGACTTTTTGGTTCAACACAATCACATTCTTGTAATAGTACAATGCCGAATCGTACTGTTTAAATTCCGCATAGGCTTTCCCTAAATTGTTTTGTAAGTTAATGATGTCTTCAGGATCGTCTTGCAATTGTAGGGCTTTTCGATAATTCGTGATGGATTTCGCTTCGTTATTCTGATAGGAGTAAGCATTACCCAACATGGAATAGGCACTCGCCAATAACGAATTTTTAGCGTTTCCTTTTTTATAGTGTACTAGCGCTTGGTTGAAGCATTTGATGGCTTTGTCCAAATCATTTTGACTGCCGTGTACGATACCGATATTCAAGTAATTGGTGCCTAAGCCCACATCGTCATGCACCCCGGAATAATAGGCCAAATTGGAATGCAATAGTTGGTAGGCTTTGTTGCCATTGCCTTCCGCCAATTCAACCAAGGCCAAGTCGTTTTTACCGGAAGCCATCCCGCGTTGGTAATCCAACTTTTGGGACAACTGTAGTACTTTTTGGGCAAACTGTTTGGCTTCGGCATTGTTCACATAGAGCAGTTTGGCACTGATTACCGAATAGATATTCACCAATGTGGTATCAACCGTTTGCTTTTTTCGCGTTTCAGCCTTTGCTTTTAATGCTGCAACGGTATTTTTTTTGAGCGATTCTCGTCTCATATCCTGAGCCATACCAGAAAAGGTGAGTTGTAATGATAGTGCAAAGAGCAGGATTTGGAATCGCATGGTTGTTTTTTATTGGTACGTTACAAAGCTAAAAAAATTACGAAAAGAGTGCCGTTTTTTTAAAAGTGGTACTGAAATAAACTACAACAGCACTGTAAAAGAGTGCTGTTGTAATGGGTTGTTCCGTTTCGGCTTATTTTGAATGCCAACGTTGTGGGGAGAATCCTAGAGTGACTGCACCCCAATTGTGAAAGGACTTGCCTCCTTCAAATTCCCTGCTTCTCCCGGAATGCGAATACCGCAGGTAGAACACATCATAGAGCGTTAGGTTGAATCCGGCATTGATTTCAAACAACATTCTTTTCACATCGGAATGGTCGATCTTGTAAATACTGTTGTCCTTAAAAAGCAAGCCTTCCAAAGTGGCATTGTACCCAACAAAACGCACTGTAGGTTCGGCAAAAAGATTGCAGCGTATTTTTTTGGTTGTTGTTTCGTTTCGTGTAAGGGTTTCCAGATTGGGATACTGGTCTTGCAACAGTGTCGAATTCCAATTCAGGAGATTCAGTTTCAATCCGGCCTGGGCGTGTATCATATAATTACCCAGATCTACTTTTCCAACGCCATGAACCGCCAGCCATTGGAAATCGGAGTTTACCGAGTTTTTGGAAAATAGTGCTTTCTGAAAGCGGGTATTGTAATTGATGATGAAGCTTCCCTTGTAACCAATCTGATTGTTCCAACCTTTCGGTACCGGTCTTTCAGAACCGAACCAATGATTTTCGTGCAAGTACGCCTGTGCATTTCCGGGTAGAGAAGTACCCATGATACCCAATAGTACTTCCGACTGTAGCATTTCGTTGCGCACCAGATGGTAGGAATTGGCCCCGAAATTTACGAAGACCAGAGACGCATAGGGTCTGTCGCCCACCACAACCGCTTCGCTGCCTAAATCTTGAGGAGTATAGGCCGTGGCACCCATGCCGATACGGCTTATTGTAAGGGTATTTTCTCCTCGGTACTTTAGAAAAGGAAGTCCTTTCCCTTTGATTTCCTTGAAAAGCGTTTCCAATTTTAAACCGCCTGTATAATTCTCGTCTTTATTGGCAATGGTAAGGAAATCATTTTCATGGGTGATCAGCACCTGAAATCCTTCTTTGCCTTGAGCCGATAGTTCGAAGCAACCGAAAAGGAACAGTAAGGGTACTACAATTTTTTTCATCATTGGTTTTATTCAAATAAACCTGATAATACCTGCACTCCGAAAACGACTCTGCCGCTTTGCAATTCATGCACACCGAAGGTATTGGTCATCATGGAAAGACGCAAGCGATCCAGTACAGTGACTCCGACGGTAACCTGACCAAATCCGAAATAATTTTTCTGTACTTGCAAACGATCCAAGAAGGCATCGCTACCGGCATAGAGACCCCAATTGGCCGACGTATAAAAAACGAACTCTTTTTTGTCGGTAGCCACACTCAGGTACAACGAACCTCCCAGGCTTCCGTTTCCGGTAGAGGTATCCACATCATTACTGAATTCGGTAATTTCCATCGCTCCCTTGGCATACAAGGTGCTGTATACTTTGAAGAAATCATTGCCGTAATACAAGAAAGGAAGTTCAATGTTCATATAAATGTTACCGCCACCGCTCAATAATCGTTGAAAGGCTTCGGTATCATCGGCTTCTTTCTCATTGTCCGGTTCGTCACTTGCCTCCGTACCCGAATTACTCACTAATGTACCCAAGGATACACGCAAAGGTTTTAGGTAGGCAGCGGTAATTTCCGATTGGATGGTACTACCGGCACTATTCAATTGCAAGGCCGCATTGTTGACAAAGTAAAAATCATTGTCGGGCGACTTGCCATACAAGGTTTCGAAGAAAGCCTCTTTTTTGGTCGGTTTACTATTGTACCATGAAGGGAAAATCCATCTGAAATCTTGACTCTTAAAAGTGCTCAAGCTATCGACATATTTTTGTTGCTCTATGTAAAGACTATCAATACTTTTAGTGAGGCTAGTTAAAACGGCTAAGTTATCTTGATTATCCTCTTTCTTGCTCTCTTTGAATTTTGATTGAATTTGTTGTTCGACTTCATTTTTTTTTCTTTTATAGTAGTTATAGAGAATATTCGATTTGAGATAGTTGATTTCATTGCCACCGTTATTTTTCAACTCACTTACAAAAGGGTTGTCCTTTTCTTTTCCTGTAAAAAGATAGAGGTCGGAAGTGTCAGCGAGTGGTGCTTTGTTTTTGAAAACATCCAATTGTTGGCGTTGGTTGGCATCGAATAGATTTTGTTCAGTTGGCCCTTCCGCCTTTTTTTTAGAAGCCTCGTACGCCTTATCGTAGTCCGCTTTTTTAATTTTTATCAATACGGTTTTCGAATTGTCTTTATAGGGAATCATGGTTTTCTTTTCTCTTACGCTGGGTAATTGTGCGAAAACGGTGAGATGCGCCAATAACAAAAGGAAAAAGATACGGTAATGTCGTTTTGTTTTCATAGTTTTTAATTAGTTGGTTTACGTACTAAATGTAGGAATATTCCCTTTGTTTTCAAATTTTTTTATCTTCAACGGATGGTAAATGAAAACGGCAGTTGGGAGAAACGTTCCAACCTGCCGTTTTTTTTTAAGCGGCTTTCAATCCGTTGATCGATTCAGAAATAGACGTATTCATACTTTGAATGCCATTGTCGATTTGTTCTAAGATGGCTTGATAATCACTAACCATTTTCGACAACTCCGCTTCAAGTCGGGCCACTTCACTGTTGAAATTATTCGCTTTTAGGATGTGTATTGACGATTTGGTTTTCGCAATGGCATCATCATAATATTTACACGCATTGTCTCTTTCTTTTAGAAGTTCTTCACGCAATTCATCGTTGATTTTTTTGAGTTCGTTGGCTACTTCCGACTCCAATGAAAATCGCATTTCATTTTCTGCTTTTCCAATTTCAGACGTCATTTCATGACCTACGGTTTCCAGGTCCTCTTTTTGTTCGTTCAATTGTGTAGAAAGTTCTCTCAGGAAAAATTGTGGGAGCTTCAGTACGATTGCTGTAGTTTCCAATCGGACAACGGGTTTATCAAAAATGATTTCTAAGGTTTTGGAATTGAATTTTGGAATATCCGTTTTGATTTCAATGGTTTTCATGTAGATTTCCGGCTTGTTTCCGTAAACACAAGTCATTCTGGTGGTAACACTCATTCCTCGTACCACAACCTCCGGTTTTTTGAATAAACAAGCGCGAACCATTCGGGTGGCAGGGACATCGAATTTCATCGATTTTAGTTCCATAGTGACTTCCGGTACATCAAAACTGATGGTTTCTTTTTCCATGGAAAATTTCGGGATGTCAAATTGAATGGATGTTTCTTTCCATTTTACGTCAAAGGTAGCATTGATACCGGCCTCCAAACTGCTGGGTTCCGGAGAATCTTCAGAGATTTTTTTGATTTTTGCATTGCCGTTTTCTTGAATTTTGGCAATTTGTTCTTCAAAGCGTTTTTTTACTTCTTCCACTTTTTGTTGGATTCTTTCTTCGTTTGTTTGTGACATGATTGTAGTTTTTAAAAGTTAGGATTAAAATTTTTCACCTTTATAAAAGATAGGGATACACAAGGTGTAAATGATGAGTGCTATGGATGCCAGTGAGGCTACTGGTAGTTCGTTGGCAGTATCTTCCGGCTTGATTGGCGAATGTGTCGCGAGTGCCCAAATGAAAAACCCGATGGTGGAGAAAAAAAGCTGTCCTTTTTTCACCACATTGAATAGTTTGTACAAGTAGAGTGGAGTGATGAATACGAGTACAAGGATGACTGTCCACAAAATAGTCTCGTCATTTTTTATTTTGAAGCCTTCTATAATACCGGCAATGGTGATATAGGCTGTAACAATTTCGGTAGGGATTAATTTCAGTAGTCGTTCTTTGTAATCGTTGGGCGCTTTTACCACTTCAAGCTCCCTAACTTCTTTTTCTGATTTGATTTCTCGTGTCATCGTAGTTTTCGTTTTAAAGTTTGTATTTCAAAATTACTTCGAGACTTCTATGGAGGGTATAGGGGAAACCCTAATGGTGTAGCGTTTTTTCACTAGTCGTTAAATAACAGTGACTTGCCTTCTTTTTATTAAGAAAAAAGTGATATTTTAGCACTAATCCCTCTAGTAGGGAAAGCAGGAACCGGAAATAGGGTTTTCCCTAATGGCTGAAAAGGAAGGAGTAACCAACTTTGTAACGAACTATTAACTAAATATTGTGAACGATGAAAAAAACAGTACTATTGGCACTCCTAACTATGGTAATGGTGGGGTGTAAAGACAAAGAAAACAAGGATGGGGTTACGACAAAACCAGCATCAACAAAGCAAACCCTTACGGAATGTGAGGTTACCAGTTCAGAAGAATTTAAAAACCTACCTGTAGATTGTCAGAACAATGAGTTAATCCGTGGGCTATTATGTGCCGATGAACAAGATAGGGTAGCGTGGTTGCAAACCAATGGTCAGAAGATATGTACGCAAAACCTATACAAATGTATCGAACCGATTCATAGAATTAAGAATGCCGATACCTTTGAAGTATTTGCAGGAGCACATCCAGAAAATAAAGTGAAAATAAAATACTATGAAATTCCATGGAAAAGAATTAAGGAGACTTTGGCCGGCGTAAGCTGTTATGAAGCCTACTTGAGTTTTGACGCTGCAACCGATAAACTGGAATTGAAAAAAGTGAAGGACTTTACTACAGAAACGTCGTGCTATTCGTTACCTTTTTTAATCAGTTTGGAACAACTCTACCAATTGAAGGATACGGATACTCTTTATTTTACCAAAGCGAAAGTGGATGTAACCATCAACCAACAGTCAACAGAAATGGAAAAGATCATTTTCAAAATCGGGAAAGACAATTTAGAAGCGGCTTACTATGATTTATCCGATTTTCCCGGGTTGCTGGGCTATTATTTTCCTATAGGACTTTAAATGTATTGGAATACTGTTTCTTAAAACTATCATCGTATGCTGGATTTTTTTATACAATCGATCAATTGGGTTAAAATGTATGTGTTGTTCACACTGATTTTTGCCTTCACATTGGGGTTTCAAAAGGCGACCTACAAAATTTTGATTACTATACTGATGGTTAGTTTTGCCACTGAACTCATTAATTCAGCATTATTATTTGTAAAAAGACCCATTGGTTTTTCTTCTACAATCAATGTGATTTTGCACCACGGTCTTTGGTTGGTATTGCTCTACAGAAACAGTCAGTCGAAAAAAATGATGGAAATCATAACGCTTGTTTTTATCTGTTTCGCGGCTTTCAATTTGTTTTTTTTGGAAGGTACCGAACAATTCAATTACAATACCTTCATTTTTGGCGCTTTATTGTATATCGGAGCTTTTATTTGGGAAAGTTTTCGCCATCTGAAGCAGGAAAATTTTGATTTTTTTACCGCCAACAAATACCTGTTGCTGGCAGCTCCGGTTTTGTTCTTTTTTGGATTGAGTTTTGTCTTCGGATTCAAAAGTAAAGAACTGGCCACAACGGTGGTTTTCGATCATATCAAGCTCTATCCGCTGATTATGACAGTGGTGAACGCTTTGTATTATACTTTATTGAATAGTTACATCTACAAGGAAAAAAAACGCAAACATGTATAGCATTGCCTTCGGAATCATCATTGGTTTGTTGTTTGTACTTTTATTGGTGCTCTTTTGTATTTTGATAGTGAAACTCTATATCAATAAAGTAAAGAACTATACGAAGCTCATTTACCAAAAAGACATTGATTTCCAAAAGGCACTCAACCAAACCATATTGGAAACACAAGAACAAGTGCTTAATAATATTGCGCAGGATTTGCACGATGATGTGGGGCAACAACTGACGTATATCAACTTCCAACTGGAAAACCTGAAACTGGACAACGCCGAACTGAAAACCTCACTCGATCCGTTATCGCAATCGGTAGGGCAGGTGTCGCATTCCATTCGAAGTATCAGTCATTCCCTAAGCAATCAGTTATTGGTGCAACAAGATTTGATCAAAGCCATTGCCAATGAGGTGAAACGATTACAGAAAAATACCAAAATCCGTATTCAATCGACGATAGAAAACCATTCGGGGAAAGAATATTCAACCAATGAAAAGATAGTGGTATACCGTATTTTTCAGGAGTGCATCAACAACTGTCTCAAACATGCAAAAGCTTCCGACATCGAAGTGAACATCACCACAACACCCCATTTTTCCATGACAGTGAAAGACAACGGAAAGGGATTCGATTACCAGCGGATAGTCAATCATCCGAAAACACTGGGTATTACCAATATGAGCAAACGTGCAGCAATTATCAACTACACGTTTAATGTGAATACCGCCCAAGGCGAGGGCACTACCATACAGCTTGCTGAAAAACCATAAGAGAATGAAAACGAACACCACGATATGCATTATCGACGATCACGCCATCGTACGACAAGGACTCAAAGAATTATTGCACAAACTCAATAACTATGAGGTGATTCATGAATTTGACAATGGCGATGACTTTTTGGAAAGTCTACCTTTGCATCCGCCACCGGATATGTACATCCTCGATTATTCGATGCCGCATAAAAACGGGATAGAAGTGTTGCAGGAATTGGAAAATAAGGAAGGAGAATACAAAGTCTTATTGCTTACCCAACATTTTGATGAGAACATTATCAATGCGGCCTATCATCATGGTGCGCGAGGTTTTTTGCACAAGAACTGTAGCGCTGCCGATTTGCAGTCGGCCATCGATACTATTGTCAAAATAGGCTATAATAATATTACCGATATCCTGAAACGCATCCGGAACTATAACGCGCCAACACCATCGGAAGAAGCTTCCATTGTACTTTCGGATCGAGAGTTGACTTTTTTGGAATTGGTGTGCGATGCCAATGAATTGACCTACGATCAAATGGCGGAGAGGATGCATCTTTCGGTAAAATCCATCGAAGCGTACCGCACTGCTTTGTTTGAACGGTTCAACATCAAATCGAAAGTCGGATTGGTATTGTTTTCCCACAAATACCGACTAACGCCACCGTTTTTGTAATTTTTTTGTATTGAAGGTAGTAAGCATAAAAAAAAGCGGAGAAGTTCTCCGCTTTAGTAAGGTTGTATTACATTGGTGATTTATTCCTATTCGGTAAAGGTTGGATGGCTTTAAAAACGTGACTCAAGTCGTCTGGTTGTAAACCTCCGTTGTTGGAGTGGCACAAGAAACAACTTCCGCCTTTGTTGTAATCCGGTCCGTTTTGAATGTAGGTTTCCATAGTACTGTTGGCCAATTGACTGGTTCCAATAGCAGTTCCGGCTTGCGTGTTTTGTGGTGAATAACTGGTTCCATCCGGTCCGGCGCCACCATCGGTCCAAGTCGCTCCCAAAAATAAGTACCTTTTACGTACGTCATTACCTGGTAGTAATTGTTGAATGGCTGCATTGATGGATAAAATCTCAGTATTCGATGCAGCTGCTGTTGGGTTTTCTGCATTGGGTTGTCCCGAATATGCCACACCCCAAGGTTTGGTTTTGGTCGTGTTACTCGGACTAATGGTATAACCCGGTTTGCTCTTGATGTATTCGGTATTGTTCACTGTATCGGTATAGAACACCATGTGCGAAATATTAGCCGAATCTTTCGGATTGGTATTCAACAACCAATCGTCGCCACCTTGCGCAGGAACCGTAATGGTTTCTTTCTGAGTATTGATGTATTGGTAGGCTAAATTAGGAGCATTTTTATGGTGCTCAAATGTAGCCCAAATCATTTCCGGATGACCTGAAGTACTACCCACAATATGCATTCCGATTAACGCCAATTTCGCTTTGCGTTCGCCTTTTAATGTCCAAATAGAATCTGATTTTGTATAGGTAGGAATAATTGCATCTACGGTAACATAATCGCTTACATTTTTTAACGATTCTGCCAATACCCATGACGTTTTCAATTCAATAGCTAATGCATTCGGATCTTTTAAAACGACTCCGTTGGCTTTGGCATAATTGAAAATACTATCTCTTTCGGCTGCTGTGGTTGGAAATGTTTTTCCACCCATTTTATCATTTTTAACGGCAGTTAAGAATTGCGCATAGACATCATTCACCATAGAGATGTAATAGACTAAATTGCCATTACGATCCATTAATACATCATCGGTAGCCTGACCTTCTTCACTATTTACCATCCTGTCTTTATCAACATTGGCCAAAGCTCTTAATAATTGCCCTTTTTTATGAGGAACTAATTGACGTTCATTATTTTCTTTTGGGGAAACCGTATAGAAGGTTGACGATTCCATCGTAGTGCCGGTTCCTTCCGGTGAGGTAATCCACAAGAACATTTGTGCCGACCATTTGTAGAAATCACAATTGTTGTTGTGTACAAAATCGACACTGTTTGCTGCTTTTACAGCTCCATTTTCTTCGGCTTTTCCGTTGACGAACCAATTGTTGAATTCCGATGCAGAAACGGTACAGGTAGTATCCGCATCCGTTGGGATCATTGCAAATTCTTCACTTTTGGGTGTACAGGATGCTAGGAAAACCATAGTAAGTAGTCCCGTAGCCCACGTTAATTTTGTCTTTTTCATGTTTGTTTTATAGTTTTGATTGTATTACTAACAAATATATTGACCTGAACAGAATGGGGATAGCGTAGAAATACCTGTTTTGAAATAAAAAAACGACGCCTTTTGCTAGGAAATGCATCGTTTATTTTACGAATTGATTCAATGAATGATAAAGGCTACATCGCCACAAAAGTGGCTTGTTCGGCATCGTATTTCATCTGAAAAAGACCTAGATCGCTTAATTTTTTGATGGTATTTTTAACGGTGGTAATTCGACTTTGGTAATTCGCTTGGCCGATAGTGCATAGATTGGAATACGCTTTTTCATAATCGCCATTGGTGTTTAGTGCGGCGGCGATCCGATTGTTGGTACCGCGACCTTGATGACGGATGTCACACACTAATGCACATACTTTTGCCGGTGCACCATGTAAGCCGAATCGCGTATGATAGGACTTCATGTTTTTTTGATAATGTTCTACCGCTGTTTTGACTTGCAATTCGCGATGGGCTAAACTTGTACTTGACCAATGTACCATTCGAGCCGAACAGATTAACTCTTGATTTTCAACTTGGGATAACGAAGGATTAAGGTAATCCATTAAGGCTTGGGTACTACTGTCGCTTTCCAATAGGGTAAGAGTGCCATTGTTGGAACGGTAATGTATTCGGTTGTCTTTCAGTGCCAATTTTGGAAAATACGCCGAAGCATCCGGAAGTAATAGCAATTCTTTCAGGAAAACCACAAAATCACCATTGGGAACATGCGCCGCATATTGCATGAAACCAAAGGTAAATCGTGCTCGATCGTACGTATTCAAACATTTGAAGGAACCTTTACTTTCTGCCATGGCAGTTGGATAAAGGAAATAACTCCAGAAACCATACTGTGGGTAATTTTCCGGCAGATATATTTGACCTTCCGTTTGCAAAATATTGTACAAACCAAAATTACCTTCATACATTGTTGTATATCCAATAGTGAATTTATCTTCGTTACTGGATGTTTTTTTACCATAAAATACTTTTCTGCCACTGGACAAAACAGCACTGGATATTAAAAAATCGATAGCCATAGTAGTAGTTTTTTTGTTGTGTATTAATTTATTCGGAAGTATTGGTTACGGATGATTTACCAAAGCCATAATTAATTCCGAAGAGGGTAAATAGCGTATTGACCTCACCAAAATTTTTGCCGTAGGAACCGGTAAAATAGAGTTCGTCATTGATTTTGTATTGCAAGATACCCACCGTTCTTTGAAAGCGGATATCCGATCTGCCCGAATAATTGCGTTTAAGGTGTTCAATACCTAAGGAAAATTTTTTGATTTTGTATTCCAGTTTCATACCGATATCATAGCCTTTCTCTTTTTCAAAAGTCATGGCAATGGAATCTTTTAGTACATTGTCATTCAGATATCTTCCGGTAAACAGTAGTGAAATTTTATCGTTCAAATTTTCCTCATCCAGTCCCGAAAGATTCACCGTTCCGGTTAACCAAAAACCACTTCTGTTGAAGCGTTTGTTCTCCGATTTGTTGTCTTGGTATGCATCGGAATAAGCAAAAGCGGCATCCAATTGAAAAACGGGTGGTTGTTCTATGATTGTATAGTATTCCAGTAGTTTTTCATCCTTTTCGGTTCTTTTTTCCAATTCCTGTGTCGATAGTGTATAGGCAGCTTTGATTTGAGCTTCGGTAATTGAAAGTTCAGCGGTTAAGTCATTAAGTTGTTGCACCACCGCATCATAATCCGTTTTTATTTTTATCGCTGCATCGAGTTCTTTTTGTATTTGATTTTTCTCGTTTTCGGTAGCTGCAGTAGTCAATTTAATTTTATAATCGGCGATTTTCGAATGAATAGCTTCGATAGGTGTAGTGTTTTTGTACTCTTGTAAAACACTTATCTTGGGTAGTAAATTCGCTTGCTTTACCAATAATTCAGCCGGTGGCTCTCGCAACTCGTTGATTCTTTTATTGTAGGCTTTCAGCGCAGTGGTTATTGCATCGGATTGGCTTTTGGATCGTAGCGTCACAATATTGGTGCGGACTCCAAAAGCCAGATAGTTGGTTTTTTCCAAAAGGGTTCCTGAGGTGGAATCGTTGTAAACTGACGCCAGTGAAATACTCATTTTACGGTAAATACCACTAAAAGCATTGGAATTTCCTTGGGAATCTTTAATATTCAAATATTTGGTAATCGGTGCATGTTGATCAAACAGCCAAAAGGGTGCAATTTCCATGGCAAAATTCTTTGGAAGTATAGAACCATTGTTGGATAAACTCATCAAAGTGGCCGTGAATTCTTTAGGATTCGAAGGTTTTTCTATTAGTGATGGTGAAATGTCCAATAGTTGGAATCCCGGTGCGTTAGGTGTCTTCATGTTTTGAAGTTCGATTGCATTGGAATTTTCGGTTTCCTGAGCCAATGAATGCAAAGAAACAAACATGGCTAAAATCAGATAGGCTATAGGTTTCATGATTGTTGTTGTAAGAAAAAGCGTTTGTCAGTCTGGATTATTCGACCGGTATTGCTTTTGTGTTTGATATCTGTTTCTTTGTGTTTGTACTCTTCATCTTTCAGTCCTCCTTTCAATTTGTAGTTGATGACGAGATCATCATATGCATCATCCCAAAGATCCGGATCTACATATTTCAAGTTGATAACAACATCAACAGCCAATAGGCCATTGCTCAAATCGGACGCCTTGCCAATTAAAAAACTCGGATGGATGTCTGTTGTGTTTTCTTGTTGTTCTTTGGGAACTCGTTTGTTTCCAATGTAAACATCCACTCCGGGAGTGATTAATGCACCGAAAACGGTTAAGATCTCCATCTCTAGAAGAATTGGATTCTCATTGTTTCCTATTTTGTATGTTTCGATATTCATGATTTCAGCTTTAGTTTTTTTGTATTTTAACTTTGGATTTAAGTCATTTGGTGGTTTTCTAACTACCAATAAAATTCATCGGGAAACCCTTTTACCTCATTGAGGTTCAGTTCCAGTTCGGTACCATCTTCCAATCGGGCACCCACTACAAATGCTTCCCACGCACTGATACTCAATTCAGCTTTATTGTTTTTGGCTGTGGCAAACACAATTTCATTGGGAAACGTATCGTGAAGGAAGAAGGCTACATCACCTTGTAATGGTTGGTTAGCATCGGCTGAATAGACGGATAAGCGAATTCTACACAATCCTTCAAACGATTCGGAGGGTTGGTAAGAGGCTTCCAATACCTTGTTTTGCACGATTGATTTTCCGCCCCATCTGCCGAGTTGTAAATCATCGGAGTCTATTATTTTTTTGGATTTGTACAATCGTTTAGTTTCTTCCCGGAACGTCGTGTTGGGCTCATATCCTTCGTTATTTTCTAAGGTTTTTAGTTCGCTACTTTCAAGTGTGCTCACAAGGTTGTTAAGGTTGGTTTCATTGGCCATTTTTTGCACCGTGGTTTTTAAGGAGTAATTTTTTTCATCGATTACTTTATTTTTGGTTTCCAACTCTTCGTTTTTATCGCGTAATTCTTTGTTGCGTTTGCTCATTTCCAAAATATCGGAAAGACTCGTTCTACACCATAAATACAGTAAGCCGGAACCGGTAAGAAAATAAAAAACGATGAGTGCATAGGAAAAAACATAAAAGTTGAAATCGCTTCCAGGATTAAGGCTGTCGGCCATGGATTGAGCGCTTTCGGATAGCCAAGACATCACTGTACGGAATTTGATGAAGGATATCCCCACAATAATTTTAGTAATCCAATCGGAAATTTCTTCCAGATTGGTGTTGTCTGAATAGTTTTTCACAGCAGTGGTCGTACCATTGTCCGATTTGGCAATTACTTTTTCTGATTTTGGAATACCGAATAGGAAACCAATTGCGCCACCTCCAGAAAAACTGGCCACAGCAACCATAAGTAAGGTTAATACTCCGGTTATTCGATTTTCACTTTTAAAGAATAAAAATCCGGTACAAATAACCAGAGTTATGATAATTACAGTGTAAATCAGTAATCGGAAGAAGGCTTGTATATCCTGAAATCCAAAAAAGGTTGATGGTAATTTTGACATGACGTAATGTGTTTATAGGGTATAAAGTTACATTGGTTCTACTGTCTGAGTGGTAGTGAAAACACCTCTTTTAGATAGTGTTTTTCCTCTTACGAAATGAGGTTTTCCCGTAGGTTATATTGTAAAATAGGATTATATTGTGATAAGAGATAATTCTGTGGAGATAAGCATAAAAAAAAGCCAAAGAGATTTACTTCTCTTTGACTTTGTATTTTTTGAGTGATGGGAATTTTATCGTTTGAATTTTGATTTTCGAAAGGAGTCCATCATCTGTTTTCCTTTCGATTCATCGATATAAATCATGTTAACCGATAGGTCTTTGTTGCCAAAAAGGCGGTTAAACATGATGATTTTCATAGTCATATTGTTGGGTAATTCAACCTCCACAGCAAAAGTATGAAAATCCAATCCGTCTATTTTTTCTGTTGATTCTTTCTTTGTGATTTTTGCGCCAGGCATCTGACTTTTAAAAGTGTTATACATCACATCATTTACCGCTTTGCACGATTCGATGTAGTCGCCTTCTTGTGACGGATCAAAAGACTGATAATTGGCTTCAAAATAATGCGCTTTATCATTCTTAAAGACAAAAAGACTTTTTACCTGAGCGGTAATGGTAACTCCGGTTGTGCTCTCAAGAGCATCTTTACCTTTTTGCTCAATTCTGGCCTTTTCTTCTTCGCTCATGGCTTCAAAGCCTTCCGGAATCGATATGGTCCAGTTCAAGTCTTTGTTAAAAATTTCCCTTTCCTTGGCACCTTGTGCATTGGCTCCAATGACTAGTAAGGTTAGAAAGGTTACTATAAGCGATAGTTTTCTTTTCATGGTGTTTGTATAATGTTACTTTTTATCGTTGTATCCTTTTTTCGAGAGGAATATTCACGATACCACAGCCGTCTACCAACCAGGTATCGTTAACGTTTTTCATTTTTAAGTTGAGTTTTAACTCATTGGAATGTTTTCCTCTAAGGGTGATATAACCTGTTTTGGAATCGGTAGATACCACTTCAAATCCTTCTTCCGGATTTTCTTGAGCATCAAAAATAGGATTGAATTTAAGACCTGATTCGGGATTCTTTTGCAATGATTCAGTAATAAGATGCGTTAACGAATCTCTAAATTCTGGAGTGACCAAAGCGTTGGCACTAACCCATTGCAAGGTTTGGGCTTCATCCATGGAAGTGTAAACTTTAGCATATTCATTGACGAAGGCCAAAGCGGTAGTTCCACCGGAAGAACTCATCAATACCGTTTTGGTATCGGGGAGTTGTGGACTTTTCTCATCCAGATCAGAGGCAAATTGGCAGCCAATCGTGAGAAAACCAAGTGTTAAACAAAGTAGTGTTCTTTTCATTAGATTTAGGTTAAGATATTGTTTTTTACTTGTTTGGGGACAAGAGTGACAAATGTAACTAAAAGAAAGTTAATGCAAAATAGTGCGAATGAATAAGTTTAGTATTTCAATTGCTTTTTGGTGGCTTCTTAAAGCTTAGATGTCAGAGATTTACAGAATGGCGATAGTTTTCCGAGGGTATTTAACCATCAATTGCAAAAGTACGAGCTAAAATTATGTACTCTTTTTCTTAATTTTTCTTTTTAGAATCGAAAAATAAACCATTTATAGTACAGAATTCATTTACAAAAAATGCTTGCTTTCGGATGCGTTAGTACAAAGTATAGCTTGACGAATACTTTTTTTAAGGAATGGATTCGGCATAATGCCCATTTTTTCCAATGTAGGTTACTCTTCTGTTGGTTCCTTGTAATGTTGCTTCATAAAAATAAACTCCGGCAGCAGCAATAGCCTCCATAAAACCGGGATAATCCGATTTGCCTTGTTGGTTGTCTCTAATAGCCTGAATAGTCAACGCTTCACTAAACAGCGGTGCAATACTACGTATAGGAATGTTTTCTTGGTGCAGTATGGTTTCGCCTTCAGCAAATCGATAGAGAATTGATCCAGTGGCTGTATCTACAGTATAGGATGCTACACCGATGTTGTTTAATTTTTGTGCAAGATCTGGGTAATTGACTGCGTCATTATAACAATTTTTAATTAGCTCGTTTCGATTCATACAATGAAGTTTTGATTTCAATAAATATACGAAATACGAATGACTTCTTCAATCAAGATGAGTTAGCTATCTTAGTTATTGGCAATATAGTTGGTCACAAATCCCAAATGCAACAACCCACAACCTGTTGCGCAACATAGAAGTACCTCTCTTTGTACTAAGTTCCATACAGGCTCATTTTTTAACACTTTATAAAGTACAATTCCTATTATTCCGACGATTGAAAAAAGGAGCACGTAAAAGGAGAAAAAAATGGAAAAAAAGTTAAAGGAATAATTGGCAGAAGTACTGGTCATCAAAGTTAAAAGAGACGCTATTAGCAAGCTGGTTATCGCAAGTGATAATAGTATTCTAAAGAAAAAACGGAAACCATCAAATGTATTTCCAGTGCTATTGGTTTCCTCCATTATGTATAGATTTGATAGATGTAAAAGTACTAAAAACGAAGAAGAATTTGTATCAAATGCGATAGCTTCTAACAGTTAAAAATGTCTATTATAGTTATGTTGATGCATTTGGTTGGAATTTCAAAGCGTAGTATCTTTATTGAAAAATTGCCCCATGTCAAAGTATCAAGACCATTCCAAACTCTTTTGCCTCGAAGGAGTAAACGATGTAACCGTCAATCGAGAAAGCCCTATTGTCCCTTTTTTAGAAGGTTTAGCCCTTCAGCACGATATTACCAATATTTATAAAACCTGTGATAGCATAGAGGGAGTGGAAGAAAGTTTGAATGCTTTGCTCTATGAAGATCGCAATTTTAGGGATTATACCATTATTTATCTGGTTTTTGCAGGTAGGGATAATGCCATAGTTTTGGACAATTATTATTATACCTTAGAAGAAATTGCTGAAATTTTTGAAGGAAAACTCAAAGGGAAAATTCTTCATTTTGCCAATACGAAACTTTTGGATTTGGATGAAGAACAAGCACAGTTTTTTTTGGATGTAACGGGCGCTAAAGCAGTTTCAGGCTACCGAAAATCGGTGCCGGTTTTAAGTACAGTCATTGATCATCAGTTTTTCAGATTGTGTCAGGAGTATGATGATGTAGTGACCATTGTGGAAGAATTATACGAAAACCACTATGCTTTATGTAAAACGATGGGCTTTACCTTGTATTATTAGTTTCTACAGTCGTGTTAGACTTTTAAAACGTTTGTTTTTTCTCAATTTCTGGTAAAGCGGCATCAATTCTCTCGGCAAGTTCTGGAAGTTTGATCGTGGGAACAGCAGGAAATAGATGGTGTTCCAGATGATAAAACATGCTAAATGTAAGTTTGTTTTTCCAAAAACCTCTTTGTGTTCTGGCTAATTCAGGGCTGTCGTGGGTATCATGATGAACGGTCCAAACCGCAAAAAATGCCATCAAAAATTCCCCAACGAACATGACGATCATGTGATACATCAAAAAGTCAATTTGAAAATACACTACTAAACCTATCAATACAAAGATGGAAAGGAGTTCCAACAGTACATTTCGTTTGTAGTTTTTGTTGCCAAGCTGTAAGGTTACTTTATGAATCAAAAACATATGTACAGGCCCATATAAAATGGCACCATACCAAGTCATTGCAGCCGATTTTCCTTCGTAATCTTCTTCACCAAGACAATATTTATGGTGTCTGATATGATTGAATTTCACCGCATGAATGGATACCATCATGAGAAGACTATTGAGGTAGAGAGACAACCAAGTAAGGAACTTCGAGGTGCCTAGTGAATTATGAAAACCGTTGTGTACTTGACGAAGTGCAGTCAGGAAGAAAAATCCAGAGAAGGGTAGTGCTATTAGGTAATAACCGTAATAGGCTAATGACAGTGAAATAACAAACCAAGGAATAGTTAGGTTGTTTTCAATCAGCATTTCCTTTAGGGTTAAGTTTTTTAGGTCTTTCCATTCCACTTTTCGTAGTATTTCCTGATGCGTCATGTGATGTTTCGTTTTGGGTAAAATTGCGATTCAAATTTCTTTAAAAAAGCTAGATTTTCTTTTTGTTACTCTTCCGATTCTTTTTTTTCTACAATCGAATTGTAATGGGAAAATAACTGTTCGGTTCTTGTTTTGATTAGGTCAAAATAATTGCCAAGGGTAATGTTGGATTGTAGGTTTCCTCCCGAATTGTATTGGGGATTTTGCATAATTTCCTGGAATATTTTTTCACTAGTGCTGTAGTCCTGCCACTTCTTTTGAGCAGTTTCCAAGGCTACTTTATCCGTGTCATTTACTGCATTTCTCAACAGTAGATAATACTTGTCCATTAGTTTTTGGTAAGCCTCTGTCATTTCCAACACCGCGTTATTCATACCTTCGGTGGAAGGATCGTATTCTTGTCTTTTTTGGTTCTTCAGATGAATGGCAAAGGTATCTTTGGCAAATTGGATTTCTTCCTTTGTGAGGTATTCTTTATCCAGTTGTTGCGCAAACTCCACAACCTCTTTTTGTACTTCTTGTACAATTTGGTCATTCCTTGAAACGCTATACATTTTAGCCGTTTCGGAGGGTGATGCTTTAATTTGAGCTTCTTTTCCATTTTTGGTACAACTTAATAGAAAAAAACAAACAAAACCAAGGCAAATGACTTTTTTCATTGGAACAGAGTTAATACCAAAAGACAATTTTAAAAAACAATACTAAAAGAAATACAATGCAACCTAAAAAGAAAATGTTTTTTCCATGCATTCGGTCCATTTCTTGGTAGGAATTCACTTTTGTACCGTCCGGTAATGTCTTTTTTGATTGCCATAAAGCATACCCGATCGGAATTGCAATAAGTCCGCTAAGTACAGCAAGTATATACCCCGCAATTATCCATGGTTTTTGACCGGTTTCCGGTTTTGCCAATAATTCCAATCTTGTTTTTTTCAAGCCTTCCAGCAAATCGGTGTCGATGGATTTTCCTCTTTGAGTCAGAATTTTTTGTGCCAAAGCATAGTCAAATTCGCTCCATTCGTCAGATTTGAGTAGCACTTCGTACAATTCTTCATTGGTAAAACCAAACAAATAATGATCTTCATCAACCTGTTCAATTTCATTTTTAGCCAATTCATCTACGAGTTGGTTTGCTCTTTCAAAATCGGAAGGATGGATCTTAACTTCGTATTGGTGCTGCACGGTATTGCCCGAAAAGGTCGCATCGAATGGGGAAATGTTATCCGCAAGTTGTGATGCAATGTTATTTTGTTCCAATAAAGCAATCAGTTCCTGTGCTTGTTCTAGGGTTGGATATTTTCTAAAAACAGCATAGTTTTCCATGTAATGGTAAAGATTGGGAAAGGTTTATCGTCTCAAAGATACAAAAGAGTAATCGTTACTCGGTAGTAGCGATATAAATCTCGTGTTTGTATTTTGGAGTTGTAATTTTGATTTCTTTGGCTCTGCGTTCTTTCAATGTAATTTTTATTCCTTTTTTATAAATTGTTTCATTTTCGCTCTTGAAAGCTTCCTGGGTCGGATTTTCTTCTTCACAATTTTCGTATTCCATTTCTACGATCATTTTTCCACTCAGTAAATTAAAGTCAACGTTTTTCCAATATTCACAAATTTTGCCTGCGGTACTGGTGTACCCAATCAATAGAAACTCACCGTCCTGATAGCGGTATTTGTCGGTTTGGCTCCATTTCCAGCTACTTCCGCCGCTCTGACTGATAAGTAGCACGCCGTTTTCAATTTTCATTTCTTCGAACGGATCGCCCATCATACCACCATCACGACTACCGAATAAGGCTTGATTGGATTTTTGCCAAAGCACCCATTGTTTGTCTTTTTTCTTATAAATACGGAGTTCTCGAGGGACACCTTCAAAAACGTCTTCATTTTCTTCGGATGGTTCCTTTTCTTCATTCGGAACTTCTTTTTCCACTTTTTGAATGTCAAAGGCCATGACTAATTCATTGATACCGTCTTTGTCCAAATCGCCCGATATCTTTTCGATAAGTGCAAAATTTTTAGGAACGTGAATTTGTTGTGAGAAAGCGGTTCCCAAAGGGAATACTAAGTAGAGTAAGAGTACTGCTTTTTTCATACAGTAAGTAAAAGCATTGATTTTAAAATTGAATTATTTTTTGGTTTCATTTTCTTTTTTCTTTTTCCAAATGAGAATATCCGATTGGGCTTTCTTCCCATATTTTTGAGAATAGCCGAAACCGATGATAATTACCACCAGAAATAGGAAATACTGTGTCATTTTTTCTTTTGATTGAAAGGTGTTTTCACATTAGTTGGTAGTGCAAAAATAATCAAAAGTGTTTGATTTGATGGTCATCTGATAAAAAGAGAAACTATTCACCGAAGGAAATTTTCCAATTTCACTTTTTTTATCACGAAATCGTTTGACCAAACGTCAGTAAGTTGTTGTCGGGGTCCAACAAAGAAAACTCTCGTTGTCTCCAAGGTTTGTTTTCTAAATGACCGGCGGGATGTATTCGTACCTTGTTGTCCAACAAAGTTTGATACCAGGTATCAATGTCCTGGATACGGATATACACCTGACCGTAATTTTCTTTGGGTTCCAGTTCTTTGAACTCGAAAAAATGAATTTGAATGTTGTCTTTCTCAACCATTAAGTAGCCATCATAGTCCGAATCGCCAAATTCTTTGAATCCCAATTGATTCAAATAAAACGCTTTGGTGATGGCTTTATTTCGCATCGGTAATTTTGGATGAATGGCTGTTAGCATGGTAAAGCAATTAAGATATTTTCAAGTACATCCAAATTTACAAAAAAGAGAAGGCAAAAAAAAGCCGAAATCATGTTTCGGCTTTTCTATTTATTCGGTTTTCAAGATAATGTTTCTTCCGTCGGCTGAAAGTAAATTCAATTTGGTTTTGGTGATTTCCAAAAGAGTATATTTTTTATCCGGTTTTCCTTCGGCTTTCGTGGTTAACTCTTTTCCGTCTGCACTCAATGACCACGTTCCAGCAACTTCTCCATTCACATCATTGCGAAGCATGGAACCGTCACTTTTGTATTCTACACGAATTCCTGATATTTGCTCTAATACCATAGTTAATGTGCTCTCTTTTGTTGCTTCATCTGCTCCCATAAATTGCGGGTTTGTAGCCAACATAGTTTTGATTACCGGTTTCATCGCTTCTTTATCAATAAACCATTTGTTTACGATTAAGTTTTTGGATTCTGCCATTTGTGCTGTTGCAGTATTGAATGCAAAAGCAAACAAAAATACGGCAACAAGTTTTTGAATTAGTTTCATGATTGATTTTTTAATTGTTTGCAGTAAGACGAGCAAAAGAGGCTTTTGTTACAATTGATTTAGAATAAAAATTAATAGGAAATCCTTTAGGGTGCATCCCGTCCTATAAATCTTCCATGCCCTAGTAAAAAAGCAATGGCTTTTTTTACATTGTTATCGATGCTTTCTTCTGTTTTCAATGCAGCAATATACCGAACGATTTCTTTTTGTCTGGAAGGTATCAACGCGTTGAACACAGCGAACGCCTCAGGATTTTCATGTAATGCAGTTGTTAATTTAGGGTGGGGCGCAATGGTTCTTTCCGACGGATCGTAAGCAACAGTCATTTGGATGTTTTCCCCAATGCGTTGAGGCGAATCTTTGAGCATAGAGGTATTAATGTAAAGTCGCCATTCGCCTTTAAAAAACATCAAATTTTGTTGGTAAACAACGCCATTTACTGTGCCGTGAATCGGAATAGGACTTTTATTTTTACCCGCTTGTTCAAAAAGGGCAGCAAGAATTTCTTCTGGAACAAAAACAAAAGGATTGATGCCTATTCGTTCAATAGTGGCGGTAAATGGAAACATAGTTTAGCGGTATAGATGTTACCAAATATACAAAACAAATTGTGTCATCATTTCTTCGAATTGTGATTGAGAAACCCTTTACATGAGGGCAAACTAAAACGACTAGTTTAGACTTTTGCCATGCTCCGGACAAAAATCCCAGTTGCCTTTCATTTCTTCTTGATCAATAGGGCAATGTTTGATTGGAAGAACACTAGCAAATGGTAATTTCCATTTCAAAGTAGTCGAGTTCCAATGTAAACTAAAATTGTTTTTTTTGGAGATATCTAAACCGTCTTTGCCGTAAGTCTCGGGCATTTTAAAAACAATGATTTGCATACCTTCCCCAAATTGTCCTAACATTTTGGCTAACATGGGTTCAAGATCGGTGACTATTTTTCTTGTTAAATACGACATATCTTCGTTTTTAAGCGGAAAATGCTTTTTGTTGGAAGAATCCGTAAGTATCATAGTTTCCGAAATTTCACTTTTGGATTTAAATTTAAATAAAGGGAGAGTACTGCCAACTGTATAATCTACAACTGCAAAAATCAAATAATCTTTAGTGCCATTGGTAAGATGATCAACAACATTTGGCGTAAATTTCATTTGTTCACCAATGATTTGCCAAATTTGAGAAGGATACCATATTGCTATTTGTTTCGAAGGTAGTTCACCACCATTTTTGCTACACTCGATAATTAAATCAGATGTATTGATATTCTTAAGATTCTGTGCATTTACTCCTAATGAGAACAATAAAAGTGCAATTAAAAATGAGAAATGTAAGCGCATAAACGTGTAGAGGATAGATAAAAAGAACTTTGGGTTCTTGACTAAAATTAATTAATGGTGCAAAGATACTTTTTTCAATATATTTTCAATCTTTTTTTGAATTGTATTGATGTTGAAAGTATGTTTATTTTATTCCTTCAGAAGTGCTTCCAATTCTTGGTTTTTCGTTTTCAGAAGTCCGGTAGTTTTACTGTTCTCATGAATACTACGTTCTCTTCCTTTCCCCATTTTAATGCCTACGATTTCCGATTCCATTTCCACATAGTCAAGAAACAATAGAAATGCTTTTTCCTGCAAAGCTTTGGCTGCTTTATAATCAGGTATACTTTGTAGTATTGAGGGATCGTTATTTTTTTCAGCAATTTGAACGAACATATTTTGCTCGGTAATTTCAGGATCATATTGTGCCAAAATTTTTCGAGTCAATAGATCAAACTTTTTTCTTTCGATACACGCTTCGATACTGGAGCAAAAACTTATTTCTAAAGTGGTTTGCGCGGTATCACAGTTGCAAGTCGCATTTTGAGCATATCGCACCACTAAAGGCTCTAAAGTAACAATGTCATTGGCACATTCACCCAAATCATTCATCGAAATTTTACTAGCGTTATCTTCCTTTTTCTCAGCTGTTTTAGTGTTATCAGGAGCTGTTGAACTAGCCGCAGATGTTGGGACCACTTTTTCTATTTTTGAAGAAGTGTACTTTGTAGCGGCATACCATCCGATGGCAGTTCCAATCAGCAAACTTGTCAGAATAAGGATAGCGATTCTATATTTCATTTGGGTTTAATTTATATATAAGCAATGATCCGATAGTATTCATCAGTTCGGTGAGTATGAAATTCTCCAGACTTTTGGACCAATTGCGTTAGTTTTAGTATGTTTTCTGAATTTTCACTGGATATAGGAAAACAAATCCATTCTATTTCTTTGTATAATGTCCAACCGGGTGCAATCGGATTAGTAATCATGGCTTCCATGGCATTTTCATAGAAATCAAAATTAAACTGTTCCTCTCCGTTAATCATCAATTGCCTGATTTTGTCATCATAAATCAGTTTGACATCACAACGCGCTATACATTGAGCATTGTCTACCAATAAACGAATGAGCTTCAGCCATTTTGAATTGTTCATGAAGCTAGCCGTATAATTGGTCTGTATGATTTTATCAACTTTAGGATCCGGAATCATTTTATTTTCATCTACTTATTTAGCAATTACGACTCCCAAGATATTCGATGCATCAATGCAACCAATATATCTTGAATCTTCCGAATTATCTCGGTTATCACCCAAAACAAATAGTTTTCCTTGAGGAATTTTCAACGGACCGAAGTTGTCTTTGTTCCAATTCTGTTTGAAAACCGAAGCAATAGTTTTATCGACTTTTACTTTCGGTTCAATTATTCGATCCGCTATTCCGTATTTTTGAGCAACTGCATCTGCTAACGTTGCATTCATCGTGTTGAACCCAATCGATTCAACCCTATTCTCATCAGGGATGTTTTCCTCTTGACGGATTTTTTCATAATCCCGAACCGTTGTTTGGTATAAATGCAGTAAAGTATAGGCTGTATCGGTATTGATTCCGTTCAAATACAACACACCATTTTTGATTTCTATAGTATCATTTTCCATACCGCAAAGTCTATGAATTCGACTGTGTTTGCCTAAGTAGGGATCTTCATGAGAGTAGGCAATAAAATCGCCATTTTTGGGAGTTACCAGGTTAGACACGAAGAATTTGGAACCTATTTTGAGATTGGGTTCGTTGGCCATCGTTGAATTGTTGTACATTTTGAAAATTCCAAAGAAGGAAGTAATACTATACAATGTGAATATAACTCCTGCTACTATAAGTACTTTTTTAACTATTGGATTCATTGTGAATTGGGTGATTATGTACTGCAAACATAAGTAATCAAAAACATCTTTTAAGATTCTAAAAGCGTATTTATTTTAGGATTTGGGATAATTGGGAATAGTTTTGTCTGTAACACTACCGTAATGAATTGAATCTCGTTCAGACATAGGTTGAAAATAACGAAAGCACTCACTTTTTCAACTGTAATTTAGTATTGAAATTTAAATTTTTAGGTGTGGCAAAATTTAATATTAAAAAAAACAGCCACGAAAATTGTGACAAATTTTTCAATTAATTTTTTTTTGCCACGTGAAAAGTAGTGGCAGAATTTTATTTTTATTTTTTTTGCCACACATTAAAGCAATTGAAAAATACTTACTTATAAAAGAAGTAAGGTTGATAGGGTTTTCTTAAAAATTGGATGCCCAATTAAAGTGTAGTGAATTTTTTAGGTAGATTGATCGTTCCAAGTTTTCAAATGCCATTTTCCGTTTTTCTTTTCAAAAATGATATCCGTAAGAATTCCATTGTCAATACCACGAATCTCAATGACTGCGGTATCTTTTGCCTCTTTTGTTTTTTGAGTATATCGATCCAATTCTCGGGTTTGTGCCTCTTTGGGATACGTAAAATCCATCGTAACATATTCCTTTTTGTCTATTGTTTCTTGTATAGGTTCAAAGTCATCGTTAAGGGTCGTGATTTTTAGCGGAAATACGATACGGCTCATTTGGAATACACTATCTTGATTGAATTTTTTTAGAAAATCATCAAAATTTTCATTGATGTTAGTTGCAACTACTGTTGTTTCTTTTAGTTTAGGCACCGTACTATCGATAGTTTCATTTCGACAACCGAAACAAATTGTAAGAAGTAATAGAAGAGGAGTAAAAGCCTTTTTTTTAAAATTAGTCATGGTGCTTATCTTTTGTTCTTTTCCTGTTGCAGTATTTTCTTTATTGTTTTTTGGTAGTCCAATTCCGGATTTTTGGGATTGCCTTCTTCATCTTGACCCCAATACACTATGTCGTCAAACTCTTTGATGCTGTCTCCTTGAATTTTGTAGAAACCGGTCCAATCTCTCCCTGACATCACCGAGCTGTCGATTAAATTATACTCAGGTAAATTTTTAGGGTTTTTGATTTCTTCAAATCCTTTTATTTTCTTCAGTTTGTCTTTTTTCAAATCGACCAAGTACAAATAATAGGTCAGATTGCTTCGTACATCGGAGTCGTTCTCAATGAGAATGTCTTTTACACCATCATTATTGAAATCCTTGAATTGGATTTCGTTAAATCGTCGGAAAATAGAATCTCTATATATTTCTAGGTAGTTGCCGTTTTGTAACTTACTAAGAATAAAAACCGAGTTATTGACTGTTTCATCGTATCCTTTATCATCGTATTTGCTGAGTACTATCTTGAAACCTTCGTTGGGATAAATCGTATCGCAAATAATTTCGGTAGTACCTTCGGTATACTCATCTTTTGAAGGTATTGTAGTGGTCACTTTTTTTATATCTGCTTTGATCGCTTCAATTTGTTTTCGTTGTTTTTCTTTTTCTTGAGATGTGTTCTTGTTTTGACAGCTCAATACAAGTGTAACCATAGCAAACGAATACAGAAAATAGATTTTCATAAGTACATTGAAATTGGTAAGCGTTTAGGATTTAGAAATTTGCTGTATTTTTTGAGTCACTTCCTGAATTCTGTTCAACCAGTAATTTTTAGCATCCTCATTTGAAATAACGCCTGTTTTAGGGCGCAACTCAGCAGGAATTTGGCCGATATAATACCCGTGTTTACTGTATTCCCTATCTAGTTCGCTTTTGGTTAAGGGTTCGGTTCGGTTTCGCCAAAAAGAGAGTTGTTGGTTGTATTCTTCTAGAATTTCCTTCAAATAAAGTAGGAGCATTTCATTGTCTTTTGGGATATAGCCTGGTCCGGTACAACCACAGGAATGAAAGGTAATCCCAACGGTATAAAGCGCTTTTATGTGGTTCCATGCTTTACCATCATCCTTTTTCGGTGATTCGAAAGCCAGTCCCATGTTGGCCATGAGTCCATTACATTCAGGGCATTTGGCTTCTTTGGATGTTTTGGAGTCACGCTGTACATCACCCAATAGCCTGCGTTTAAAAGTCTTTTGACAAGTAAAGCAGGCATAATGAGGTTTGTAGGGATACATGGCATACCAGCACATGAAATGTTATAGTTTATTGTAAAGTGTAAAACCTAAATAGATGTTGTCTTCCGTAGAGGTCCAAATCTGTAATCCGTCTTTGTTTTTATCATAAATACCGTATTTGTATTTATCGCCTTTCACACTGAAATTTTTTCTTGTTTCGTTATTGCTTTCAATGAAAATTAATTCGAATTCGTTATTGTCTTTCGGTACGAAAGTCAGTTTTGAAGTAGTACCATCAGCAAACGTTTCGGTCCATGAGTTTTTGGTTACGACAACACTTACAGTAGTTCCATCATACTCTTTGTAGTAAAATTGGCCTCCTTTGGTAAATGAAGTAAAGTCTTTTTTGGCAATTTTTGAAATGGGTTTCTCCGTTAATTTAACCCAATCACTTTTGTTTTCTTCCAGAACACCAAGTAATTCAGTAAAAGCGGTACAATTTTTTTGCAGTCTATAAAAAATTCGAGTGCTTATCGAATCGGCTTCTGCCTGAGTAGAGACGTTGATTTTTTGAAAGTATTCCACCAAGTGTTTTTGGAAAGTAGCTTCAATTTTCTTTTCTCCTGAAAGATCACTTTTTTTGGAGAGTGTATTGCACATTTCAACACTCAACGAATCAATTTCTTTGATGTTTTGAGCAGAAACCGTAGAGTTGCCAATAAAAATAGTGAGGCATAAGAAGAAAAGTTGTTTCATAAATACATTTTGTTTTAGTGCAATTGACAAGATTATTGTATTGCAGGATTGGGGATTATTTTTGCTAAAGATACTAGTTTTGATGAGATGTGCATTGACAAAAAAAGATTTCCACAGTTTTTTAGTGGCAATGTCTTTGAATGAGTTCTTTTGGGTCATCTATATTGTATATGGCCTTCCATTTTTTTTGGTATTGATAGCCTTTTTGGAGAGCAATATTCCAAAATTCACAGGCTTTTTCTGTATTACCAAGTTCAAAATACGAATTGGCCATATTGTTATACGAATATTTGTCCGTGTCAAAATTTTCATCGAAGGATTGCCCCAGATTAATTTGTAACGCTTTTTCAAAATCGGCTATAGCTCCTTGGTAGTCTTTTGTATAATACTTACAAAGCCCTCGGTTGTTATACGATAATTTATCTTGATCATCCAATGCAATTCCTTTGTTAAAATCAGCAATGGCTTCAGAATACAATCCTTTTCTGAGTTTGACATCTCCTCGATTAATATAGGCACTGGTTGACATAGGATTCATTTCGATGGCTTTGTCGTTGGCTTTAATCGAAAGGTCTAATTTACCCCATTTATCGTACAACAACCCAAAATTGACCATTAAAGTTGCATTGTTATCCAATTCAGACGACTTCTTATAGTTTTTTTCCGCTAATTCGAATCGCTCCGTATTCTCGTAAGCAATACCGAGCCCCATCCAAGCTAGAGCGTTGGTAGAGTCTATTTGAACTGCTACATTTAAATTTTCTATTGCGATATCGTATTTTTTCAAGTGGATATAGCAAGTACCTTTAACCCGATGGTATTTTGATACTTTAGGATTTCGTTTAATGGCTTTATTAGAAAAATCCAAAGCTTTGAGGGCTAATTCTTCGGATAAGGAATTGTGAGTAGTATTGTTCAGAATTTCAAACGCTTCTTCATAGTAGAGTTCCGCTTTTTTATCGCCTTTTTTTTCTTTTTCTTGTCCATAACATAGTGCGGCAAAGAATAGAAAAAGATAGAGGTGTTTCATCAGTTGATTTATTATTTGTTGGAATTGTATCGTTTAGTGAATATGCTTTGGTGTGATTTTCCTAATTTATAAATTCCAAAAGCCGTAAAGAGCACTAAGGCAATATAAATAGAATAAAGAACAGTATATATAGTATTGAAAATATTTTCTTTGATTTCTACGGGAGAGATTGCCGATAATGGAGGATAAATGATCGTGCCTGAATCAGCAGATAATGAATCTGCAAATGATAAAATAGACGGGAAAATTAAAATAAGAATTAAGTTTAGGATTATAAAAATTCCTGAAACAAGACGATAGCTACCCTTTTGTATCATTACCCGTATGGCATAGAAAAAATGCAAACATGCAATACTATAATAGGGAAGTACGTCCATTTTATTGATGATAAAATAAGTGTCATGAATATTGATGTCAAAACTATTTTCAGTTTTAAAATTGGTAAGACCAAAAACAAAATGAAAAGTGATTAGAGTAAGTACTATTGCTGTAAAGAAATAGAGAATTTCTGTTTTCAATTTATTTTTCATAGTATTTTCAACTTCGGTTTAGGTAAAGATAGAATTCTCTCTATGTCATCTAGTTTATAGTATCAACCTATCGTTCTCAAAATTGCCATTCCTTCTTCCCAATTCGTGTGTCCAGAAGCTGCGTTGATGTGCCCGGCATTGCCGATAGTAATGAATTCGCTTCCCCAGCTTTCAGCAAAAAAAATGGCTCTTTCCAAGGAAACCCAAATATCATCTGCGCTAGCCACCACAAACGAAGGGAATGATAATTTTTGCAGCGGAATTGGAGCAAAGCCAGTTGCAGGAAAAGTATAGTGAGGTGCCTCTAAATCACTTGGAGCGACAAGCAAAGCGCCTTTGATTTGTTTTTGATATTTTACTGCCCAATGCGCAATAGCCGAACAACCCAAACTATGTCCAATTAACACCACATTGGATGCATCAAAGGCAGCCACTTTTTGGTCAATAGTGGTAATCCAGGATTCGCAGGAAGGAGCATCCCATTCTTCTTGTTCTATTCGGTGAAAATTATCGCCTGAATTTTCAAAATAGGTTTGCCAGTGTTCCGGTCCGGAATTTCCAAGTCCGGATACAATTAAATAGGTTGTCATTGGTTAATACATTTGATGTTGTAAATAACGGTATTATTCTTGAAATTCCATTCCGAAAATGCTTTTGGGCAATCCGTTATTGAGATTGATTTGTTGTGTCTTTTTTCCGCATTCTGTGTCATTGGTTTGGTGAACAATTAGAAAACCATTTTGCAGTTGTGTTGGCAGTGAACAGTAGTCCAAGATGTAGTAATTTCCAACGTATTGATTTTTAGTATTGAAAATCAATATTCTGTGTGTGGAACGGCACGACATACCCCAAGTCCATACCGAAGTAATTACTTTATAAACGATTCCCTTTTTGGTTTTTACATTTCCAAGATTGGTGAGTTGCGTTTCATTTTTGGTTTTGCCGTCGCATTCCCCAAAAGTATAAGTTTTTCCAATATTGCTTTTGCTTACTACCATTGCAATGTTGTCTTTCTCTGTTTGTGCAACTACTTGTAATGTCAGGAAGAGTAGGAGTAAAGTGGTTTTATAGTTCATGAAATAAGCAGATGTATAATTGTCTTCTTTTTTAACCTTCTTCATTCATTTCAAATTCGTTAAAATCTTTAATTTGGGTCAATTTGTAAAGTTGTTTTCTTTTGATTTTGGTCGTGGTAGTTTCAAAGATCTCATCTCCGCCTTCACTTTCGTCATTCGTATTTACTTTGGTCACTTTCTTTTTGGTTAAAAAATTGATGCTCGTTTCGACATTTACAATTGGGCCATTGTTTTCGCTTTGGTCGTAACCGATCAGTTCAAAATCCGAATTTTGGTAACGGAACGTATATTTCCAGTAACCATATCTTCCGTGTGCATAATGGATGTATAAATTTCCTTTCTCGATACTGACCATCAAATCGGGAGCGAAATATACACCACCGTCCTCGTTTTCAGAAGAAAAGCAGTTGTAATTTTTTACGGCCAATTCATAACCCTTATTCCGATTTAGCAAAACAATTATACCTCTTCGGTTTCGGTCAAGTTTACCTCGGTATTCATCAGTAACGAATTTGGACTGGTCAGTACCCTTTATAATTAACACGCAATCTTTTACACCATCTTTGTTTACATCGCCCAAAATTTTTTCAAAAAGGACAAACCCTTTAGGGATGAAATCAGTTGGATTCTGTTTGTATTCTGTTGTGGTACTGATGGTATCACGTTTCGTTTCTTCTTGGGTAGGAGGTTCAGGCATCGTTTGTGTTGTCGCTTCAGCTTTGGTTTCCTTACAAGCAGTAGTCATAAGAAACAATAGAGCAGCACCAATAAAAAAAGTATATCGTATCATATTTGTAATGTTGTTTAACGGAGGGGTTCGATCAAGTATAGTTTCTTTAGTAATTATTTTTTATTATTCAGTGTCGTTTGTATAAACATTCGGATTGAATAATTCCATGTACAACTCGGGTTGCGGGAGTTTTTGAAAACCGTATTTTTCATAGAGCCAATCGGCTGTGGAAGTTAATAAAATCCAACGTCGTAAACCTTGTAAATTGGGATGTGTCATGACTATATCCATTAGTTTTTTAGAAAGACCTTGGCCACGATATGAATCCAAAACATATATATCTCCCAAGTAGGCAATCGTGGAATAATCGGAAATTACTCTGGCAAAACCAATTTGTTTTCCCTGATGAAACAACCCAAAATTGAGGGAGTGATCTATTGAAGTTTTAACTCTTTCCAATGGAATATGATTGCTCCAACCGGAATGATTGGATAAAAAATCATGTATAGCAATAAGATCGAGTTTGGTTTTATCGGTAGTGATAACGAATTCTTCAAATTGATGTGTTACAATTTCCATGTTAGAGTGTTTTGTTTTGGTCGTTTATGCAATAACGCTGTTCTGCGTGGTTTAGTTGTGCCATTCATGTTCCTTTATAGATTCAAAAATCCACTTCGGAAGTAGATTCGCATCGTGCTTCGGTACTTTTTTCTTAAAGGTGTTTGGTTTTTGGAATAGGCACCGCTGATCCCATAATAGGAATCGCTTTTAAATTCTACATAACCGTAAATGATTTGTTTTTTTGTGCTGTCTGGAATTTCAGAGAGTATGATTTTGGTTTCGGTACAAGGTACTTCCAAACGATCAATCAGATCACTTTTTTCATCGTAGGCATAGGTAGGAAAGTCATCAGAACTTAGCATGTGGTAAAGATGGGCCTGATTGTTTTCGATGGCAATATGAAACCCGGCACTACCAAAAAGACCAAATGCACCATCAATGCCTAGTTTTCCGTCTTTCCAGAAATAAAAGGATTTGAAAAGCATTTTTTTTGACACATCGTTGTTTGAGAAGCTTAATGTATCATTTTCATAGAGTTCACACAAAACAGCATTTTCATAAATCTGCATTACGGATTTCATTGCTTCGAAATCTTCCGAAGCTTTTATATGGATTTCGACCTTTTCTTTTATGCTTGGATCAATGGTTAATCCACCAATTTCTAATGGATTGCTTGTTTGTGAAAAAACGGTCCAAGTAGATAAACAAAGCAATAGGTATTTAATCATAGTTGTAGTAAGAAATAATTGGGGAGTAATTGTAATTCATTGGAAAGTGCAGTTTTAGGCTGTAGTATCAATTCCATAACGAATCGCAGCTTCGAGTACGGTGCTATTGATGTCCTTCAGTGTTTTGAACTTAATGCAATAGCCCGTTACACTTGCTTTGCCTAGCTCTTTACCATAGGTTTCGCTCAAATACTTTTTATCATCAATACCCAGGATATATACTGAAATGCCGGTTTGGTTGGCACTGATTCCAACTTGATAGAACGTTTTGGTTTTTCCGTCGGCATAATGAATCGTTCGGATGCCATAGCCAATATTCGGATTGGAAACTATTTTATTCTCACTGTTCTTACCATCGAAAAACCAAAGCGTAGCATTAGGCATCAATTGAAGAATGCGCTGATGAAGTTCCTGCATTTCACTGCGTTTCGGTTCAGGTTGAGAGGCGATATAGTCTTGGATTTGCTCTTCTGTTGTCATACGGTGGGTTGATAAAGTAAAGATAATGGATTTTACGATTTCAACACGACAAATGCTGTTTGAAGTTATCGATTGAAATGCTATGAGCATAAGGGTAAATTTCTTAGGTGTTTTAATCGTCGAAGTATTCTTTACCGCTACTGTCGAGCCATCCCTTTACTCCGTTGGGTAATTCAAAACGCGCAAAATTGCCTTGAAAATCGCCGAGTGTTTTGTAACGGAATTGGTTTTGCAACGGATATACCATATACAAGTTGTTCTTTTTTAATTGGTAAAAAGGAGGAATATACCGAATTGACTGCAAATTTTGATAATTCGCTAGCTCGTTATTCGTAAAAAATTCATTTTTATAGTCGAGGTTGAGAAAATGGTTCAAATAATTCATGCCATAGGTGCCGTCTTTTTTTAAATAGGTAACAATTGAGTCGTAGAATGGAATTGGATTACTATTTTCAGTTGAATTTGAGGCAGACGAAGTTGGTCTGTACTTTTTTGACGTTACCAAAGTATCCAAGGCTTTAGTATTGATATACATTGCTTGAATATCGGAGGTGTTAATCAAAGGAATTGTGTCAGTCACCGTCGCTTCATTTTCTGAAGAAAAAAAAGGCAGATTCTTTATGGTAAGTTGATGATTCTTTTTTGATTTCGTGAACGACAGTTCATAGTAATAGTTTCTTGAAGTTGCTTCGTACAAATGAGTAAAAGTGTAATTCTTTGCTTTTTTTAACTCCTTTCCAGTCCAATCAATTAATTTAAGATGGTTGTTCTCGATGAGTTGAATGCTTCCGAGATTTATTTTTCCGCTTTTAACTGGAGTTGAATTTAACTTCTGCAAGGCTAAATTGTAGAAATCAATCGATTTTTGAGAATAGCCAATGATTATTTTTCCTAAAGTGATAGAGTCATACTTTTTGGAAATTAGAATTGCATTGTCTTTGTTTTTCAGTAGCACTTTTTTATCGGATAAAGTATCGATTTTGAAATACTCTTCTTGAAGTTCATAAAAAGCATGATTGGAAAAGTTATAAATTTCCAGATTGGTTAATGCGATTTTTTCAGCCTTTAATTGGGGAACATAATCACTATGCAATCCGAACAAGTTGATTTTGTTCTTAGCGGGTATTAGGTATAATTTTTCATGCGCATACGTGTAGATTATCTTCTTTTTGCCGAAGTGTAACAACAAATAAGGTAGGAATTCTTCACATCGGGTATGTATTTGTTTCTTTTCGGTATCATGTTCTTCTGAAAAGATAGCGAAGTAATTCGGGTTGAAGAGGCAAAACTTATAGAGCGTATAGTTGCTTTCGGTTGTATCTTCTTCAGAATAGATAAATTGCTTTTTTCGAAGTGCATCATAATTAAAATTGCCATCGATTTCGTTATAAGAAATGGATTCCTTTTTTTGAGCAAATTGAATCGCATCCTCTTGTGTTATAGGATGTAAAACCGACTTCAATTTAAGCTGTTGCAATGTATAATCGACGTCAATTTGGAGTTGGAAGTACGCATTGTTTTTTTTAAGAATTATTCCTTTAGAGGGATGAATGTACTGTAAATCACCATCAGTAACTTCATACTTTTTTTGCGCAAATGAGATGAAAGAAAAACTAAAAAATAGGAGATAGACGAAAGGTTTCATATCCAATAGGAAATCAAAGAGGTTTGAAGTTATAATTGAGTTGTTGGTTTACATCGTTTATCGCTCGATTATAATGTTCGCTGGGAAAATAGAGTTTACCTACTTCGGATTGAATCGTTTTGGTTATGATTTTAGCGTTTTTACTATCAGAGATGTAACATGCAATTTTTGAAGCCATTTCACGGTTGTTAAATACCGCTTTCTCCTCAAATTCTAAATACACAGGTTGGTCGTTTTCAAAATAGAAAGTCGTAAACCAACCACCACCATTAGTAAAATATTGATTATAAATGATTTTTTCGATTTTCTTTTTCTTTCGATATACCGTAATCGTATTGTTTTCAGAGGATGTTCTATTTGGAATATAGGTCTCTTTAAGAATTGTGGTTTTAAGGTTCGTATCCTTGTCAATTGCAGTAACCAATGTGTTTGTTTTTGTAATCAAATGATCATCAAACAATGCTATTCGTTTGTGTTGAATATCATAAATGACATATTTAAAATCATTTCCCACTTGTACTAAATAGATTCTCTGATTTTGGTAGGCAGCAGGTTTGTAGTGTAAAATGGCATAATGGTTAATTTGGTTTTCTGCCAAACAGTTAGAAATGAGTTGGGTTTCGTCTTGTAACTGTATCGTTATTGGCATCCAATTCAAAAGATTTTCATAGTTACGCAATTCGTTCTCCTTTTCGGTAAGCAAATTTCGGTACAGTACATTTTTTTTGTCTTGCTCAAGATTACCCGTACTTTTCACTAAAATGAAATTGGTCTCTTTTTGATAATAGTAAAAGTTGCCAAGCTCTTTGTTAATTAAGGTTTCCGCTCCCTCGTATTTCTTTTCTTGAAAAAAATGGATGTAGTTTTCGTCTATAATGCTGTATTTTCCTTGAGTTCTAGGCGGATTACGGTCCAATCCGCAACCCGGTATACGGTAACTGTAAAACGTACCGTCTGGGTTTAAAGTAAGGCCATGACCAAACTGAAAACCTTTGCTGGGTGGTTGTAACGTGTATTCTTCCTGTTGGTTCTCCGAATCGATTAAATTAGTACTAATCCACTTTCCTACAAGTTGCTGTGCTTGTAAATTTTGAAGCAAAACCAATGCGATGGTAAGTAGTTGTAGTTTATACATTGTTTTATTTTTATTTACTTAGAGATGAAAAACAATACAAAGGTTGGAATGGAAGCCTAATTTTTGAAAAAACAAATGAATTTAGTAAGACATTCGTACTTCCTGATTGGTTTACGATTATCCATTCCTTGGCAAAAAAGAAAGGGTTTCAACTCTAAGTTTTGACTTTTGCATCCGAAGATACTTCGTTTTTTATTATTATTTCATCAAAGAAAGGAAATAATAGCCATTGTAAAGCCTTTTTGGGGTTATTATTTATCTCGTTACGATTTCGTTTTAATCAATTCCGATTTTGTTTTCTGAGCAATCAATATACAAACTGTTGTTTAGGAAGATTTTGTTTCCCAGCATACCTGTCATACCTGAAAATTGCATCATTGCATATTGAATAGGAGAGTAACCTTCCACATAAGTGACATTCTTTAAGGGTATTTCGCTTTTGTGAAAATGTATTTTTTGGTTACTGTTTGCGGTAAATGTAGACAAAATTTTATCCCATGATTTCGATTTTTCAATTGTGATTTTTGAATTTTTTAGCTTCAAATTCTCCCAAACTTCTTTATTGGTAATTAATTCAAAAGCACTTGTTCCCGAATCAAATAAAAAACTACCTTGTTTACCTTGTACTTCTCCTTCAATAATTATTCTCCTTTTTTTGAATGTAAAATCAGTTAGTTTGTTTTGAAATGTAGCAGGTACTTTGGTTAAATTGAGAACCATATAGTTTTCTTTAAAATTGAGAACTGTTTTTCGTTGGTCCAATACATCAGTTCCCAAAGTACCAATTATGTTTAGCGCTCCCACAGTTTTTTTGATGTCATTTCCTTGATTGTAAATGCTGAATTGATCGGATGAGATTTTAGTTTTTCCTATAGAAAAGGAGGCTTTTGCTACGGTTCCCTTGGTTGTGATAGAAGGAAGGTTTTGTATGGATTGTGAGTATAAAATAGTATACGGCGAACCGGTGTCAAATTGCAAATAGTAGGTCGTAGTATCTTTTTCAAAATGTAGGGGAAGTAATAGCGCCTTCTTTTCCGTACCTTCCCAAATTAATGGAACGATACCACTTTCATTTTCAACGGTTAAATAATTTTCTTTAGGAGTAAATTTTCGGTCAAAATAAAGAGCGCCACCAATTGCGGCTACACCACTAATTGCCAAAAAGGCAAATACAATTTTTCGTATAATTTTCATTGGATTATTTTTTTACAAATTTCCTTTTCAAAAAGGGAAATCTTTGTAAAAAGCATACGCCAATTTTACGTCAATTTACGACAATCCTTATAGGTAATTGATTTTGAAGGCTTTGTGTAAGTCGTTTTGCTGGTTCAAACTTATTCCATTTACTATAAAAGCCACTAAATTTAAAGTAGTTAGTAAAAGTACAGGAATTAAAAATAGAGGAAATTGAAGTGATAGTCCTTTTTGAACAAACGGAATTGCGATTAAAACTAAAGAAATGACAACGGTTAGAAGTATTTGAAAACTTACGATGCATTTTCCCAGTTCTTTATTTTTGGGATCTTTTGTTTTATAGGTTAAAACCAATGGAAATAAAATACTTCCGAAAGGAATAATCAGTCCGGCTAGAGTTGAAAAATTGATCCATTTCGCTCTGTCAACTTTTAGGGTTTCATTGGTGGGAATCAACTTTTCAGGTTCGGTTTCAAAAACTTGCGCTAATGCTTTCAGCGTAAATCCTTTGGGAGTAGTTCCCGCTTCAATCCTTTGAATTGTTCTTAACGAAAGGCCACTCTTTTCTGCAAGCTCGGTTTGTGTTAAATTTCGCTCTTCTCTTAATTGTTGAATTATTGATCTCATATCCGAAGAATCTCCCGTTGATTTTACGATTTAGTTTTCCTTTTTTTGAGGTGTATTGACCATTAAACCCATCATCATAACCAATGCAGACAGAATGATTACTTGTATGATTAGCGATTTATTCACAAGAGAAATGGTTTGTGTTGGTTCGATAGACAAAAAAAGTAAAATGGTAATCAATCCTCTTGGAGCCACAAACAACAAAGGTTGTAAAGGTAGTTTAGACAGTTTTAATTGAATGGCACGAAAAAGGAAAATGAAAATTACAATTCCCAAAGCCCATGAAAGAGTGTCTAGATTCAGGACTTCCGTAGTTTCAATCAAATAACCGAATAACAGAAAGAACAAGGCTCTTACCAAAAAAGCAGCTTCAATGGTAATTTCTCTAAATTTCAATACCTCCTTGTTTAATTCATTAGGTTTGAAATGTTCAATCCATTTGAATTGTTTCAGTTCATCAAGGTTATTTAAGAATAATCCAAAAAGCAATATGAAAATTAATCCCGGCAAATGGTAGATTTTAGAAACGGCATAAATCAAAACGACCAAAAGAATAATGGGAACAAACTTAATATGATGTTCAATTTTACTGAGTAAATACGAAAGCCCAATGGTTGCAATGAAAGAAATAATAGTAATGAAAAGGATTTGCAAAGCAAAATGGCCAAATGATTCGGCATTGATAGTTTCATTAAGAGCAAGAAAGTTAAAAACGAGCACTCCTAAAATATCCGATAGGCTACTTTCGTAAATGATAAATTCTTTGTTGTGGGAAGACAGGTTCCGAACGCTTGGAATCGCAATAGCACTACTGATAACACAAAAAGGAATGGCATTAGTCAAACTGTCTTTAAGGCCGAAGTTTCCGAAATAGGTAAAAGCAAAGGCAAACAGAAAGGCTAAAGCCAGCATGGGTAGAAGAGCGCCCCAAAAAGATTTTTTGATAAGTCCTAGTTTAGAGGCATTGAGTTCGAGTTCGAGTGAACCTTCCAATACAATCAGAATAAGACCGATAGTTCCTAAAACTGGAAGAACACTGGAAAAGTCAGGAAGTTGGATGTTCAACCAATCGGTCATTTGTCGTACTGTCCAACCCAAAATCAGTAATAGAATTACAGATGGGATTTTTGTTTTGGAGGATGTTAAATCGAATACGTATGCAATGAGCAGTAATACGCAAAATGTTATTATGATAGTTGTTGTCATTCGTCCGAATTGTAGGTTTAGGAAATGCTAGTAGATTATGTTGGGTTACCATTGCTACAGCCATATCTGTTATGTCCAATTCTCGTAAATATAGCCTAAAAGAATTCAACTACAAAACGAAGGCTGAAATTAGGTTAGTCCTTCGGCTACATTTCAAAACCAGTAATCGCTGAGTTTGGGTTAGATCGAATCACTATCTATTCAATTCTTTTCTAGTTTCTTTTCCGGTATAATTTCAATTATGTGGTAATTGCATATAATAAAGATCAAATCCTTCCGCCCAGTAATCTTTGGTGATTTCAACTAGTTCAAATCCTTGTTTTTCATAAAATAGGTAAGCCACCTGAGAAGTTCTGACTACTATTTTCTGTATTGTTGGGATCGAATGCAAGTAATCGATGCGATGCTGCATTAATAAAGTGCCCAAAGATTTTCCCTGATAATCCGGGTGAAAAATATCCCAACTGATTTTCCCGATCGTAGTGTTGTCTGCAAAATTAATTCCACCACATCCGACTATTTTCTGATCGTACAATACCACATAATACAATTCCCTTTCATTTTCCAAATACAGGTTTAAATCTTCCTCTTCTTCTACGGCAAAATACTTCGGTATATTCAATCGAATCAAGTTGATGATTTCCTTTTTATCATTCGGTTCGTATTCGCGAATAGTGACTAAATGGTGCATTGGTTTTTATAATTGAGTACGTTTTCTTTTTTCGTGAGAGTGCAATTAAGTAGTAGATTGCTTTTCAAAATGCCATTCCGTTTGTAAGCGAACTCAATAATTCTTTAATTTTTACCAAAGAACTTGTTCCAAAATCCACTTTTGTTTTCCTTTTTACACGGCTGTACAATCTTGGCAATATTCAATTCAGTGTCATTTGTCATTTTGAATATTGCTTTATAGACTGGAATTGCTTGAGGCATGATTTCTTCGGTGGGCTGTAATGGGAAAAAGTTACCTTTAACATCCAAACCAATAGGAAAGCTAGTTCTTTGCACCCATTCTTTTTCTTCGAGTTCAGGAATAATAGTCATTTCCATTTTTTGGTCCAGACTGATTCTGGATTTTTCAATGAACTGTTCCTCCAAATTGTTGCCTCCTATTCTTAAAATGGTATTTCTAAAAAAGTCGATTCCGTTTGCCGGTATGTGTAATAAAAAAAACTGGGTTTTATCTCCTTTTTGGTAGATGTCAAGCACTTTAAAATAACTGTTGGTATTGATGGTATGCAACTTCCATTTTTCAGTGTCAGGATTAACTTTGTATAAGGGAGCAGCTTTGTTCGTTGCAAAAATGAACCTGCAATTTTTGGTTAATTTCCCTGCGTAATCGGAAACATCTACAAAGGTCTGAGAACGAAAAATTTGTCCCACAGCATATTTTTGAATTTCGTTTTGACTCAATTGTGAATCTCTGTAATACATGGTCAATCCCGAAAGTGTCCAATTCGCTATTTCTTCTATTTGTTCGTTTGTAAATTTAAAATCTTCCATTGGCTTTTATATTTGCTAACATTGAACTTTAGTTAATGTTTGATTATTGTTTGGTTATCAAAAGTATAATTTCTTTTCGCCCACATTTTACAAGGTTCAATCCATTCTGGTAAAGGTTGGAATAAAAATCCATGTTTCAAATTTGTATTCAATTCAATCTCTCTAAAGGTATTTATTTTTAGTGTAGAATTCTTTTTTCGTTGTACTGCAGAAACACCGAATTCATCTGATTTTTCATAGATGGTTAGGATATTGCCACAAAATTGAATTTGGGGATAGTTTTCGATATCACTTTCCCGAAAGCTACCAATGAATACAAAGTTCACGTCCGGATTGGCCATAAATGTAGCAACATATTGAGCAATATAGCCGCCTTTGGAAGTTCCCACAACAGTAATATGATTGGGTTGGACTCCTTTTTGTAGCAAACTATCAATTTGGGTTACTATTTTTTCGGCATATTTTTTAACATCGGTGTTTTTCTTTCTTTTTTCACTCAGCACAATAAAACCATCCTTTTTAAAGGAGGTAATGATTTCAAGATATTCCGCTTTGCCGTATTCGGGATGTTTGACATCCAAATCATTTTCTTCTACAAATCTATTGTGGAGAAAAAATAGGTAGTTATTACCGTTGGGATGTGTTTCTTTTTTGGATTGTCCACTACAAAGGATGCAAGTGAAAATGGATAAAATGAGTAAGAGATAGTTGGTTTTTTGCATCGTATTTTGTTGGTAATACATAGTTTTTATTGACATGAAATGGCTTCGGATCTTAAGTAGGTTGCTTCTTCAGTAGTTGAATAATAATACTTAGCGACTTCACATTCACAATTGCCCTTTTTTAAAGTGTAGTTGATAACTCTAGGGCCATGCGTAAAATTGCCTCGTCCCCAATGGATGATTGCAAATCCTTTTTCCTTTAAGATTTCAACCATTACCGCTTTTTCAATGCTATCCTCAGGAATTTCAGTAACAAGATCGTCATAAATGTCTTTCAGTTCGATTGCTCTATTGTTTTTTTGTTCAATCGCCATCGCAACGATTTTTTCCTCAAAGCTTTCGGAAGGATTAGGTTTTTCTTGTTTACAAGACACAAATGCTATCAAAAATAGGAGAGCAATTACTTTCTGCATGATATTTTAGCTAATTCTTGGTACCAACGAACTTATTATTTTTGAATAATTCATTAGTCGTAGCATCAAATATACAAAAGCTTATGCATTGCCTTTTATTTAAAATAATAATAGTAGCATTTTTATTCCTCATGAAATAGTCCAGTCCAATTCATTTGCCCGAGATAACAATTGAAAATGAGTGGTTCTATAGAATTTTAGTCGCCAGATGTAAAATATTCACTAGCCAACTTTGAAAACACTACCGAATCTTCATAACTACCATTATTATAGTAATGTTGTCGTAACAATCCTTCTCTAACAAAATGATGTTGTTCCATGATTTTCAATGACGGAATGTTAGTACTACCAACAAGTGCTTCTATTCGATGCAATTTCAATTCGGTAAAACCATAGTCAATTACAGCATTTACAGCTTCGGTCATAAAACCTTTTCTTTTGTAGTCCTCAATGGTAATATGGTAACCAATTTCAGCACGACGGTGTTCTGCAAACCAATTGTGAAGTCCACATCGTCCGAAAATGGTTTGAGAGGTTTTCTCTTCCAACAGAAAAAGAAGGAAACTACGGTTATAAGAGGCATAACCATTTTTTTGTTTGTATGCTTCCTTTTCGAACTCTTCCTCCGAACGGTGCCCCAATCGTTTTTGAATTTCCTCTTTCGAATAATGGTCAAATAGAGTAGTCATATCCTGAGGGGAATACCCTCTCAAAAAGAGTCTTTCGGTTTCAATGATGACGGGTCTTATTTCCATAGCAATGTTAAATTTAGTAATCCCTATAAACAAAAACACAAAACTCAATAATTATTACTGCAGTTTTGTGTTCTACCATTGTTTTTTGTACTTATCTGAACAAATTCAATTTTGTGGTTTTTCCTACTTTCACTTGAACAATCTTGTGATGACCATTCGAATTTTCCATAAGCACAACAGTATAATTTCCTGGATTCAGATCTTTGAATTTGACTTGCCCTTGATCAAATCGTTGCGTTGCGATAGCATAATTGTCCCAATATAATTCGGTATTTATATCAAAAACGCCAACATGCAGGTTATCTATCGGTTTTCCACCAAGCTCAGTAACTCCATAGGACGATACCACGAGATCTCCAGTGTATTGTATATCGTTGTTGTCACATGATGACCATAAAAGCCCCAATAAGGCTAGAATTCCAATTTTTTTTTTCATTTTCAGGTTTACTCTTTACTAATTTACTTTGTCTTGTCTATCGTTACCTACATAGGAGGTAGCATTGCTTTTAGTCGCGCGGAATAAGGTTTCGCAGCTATTCTAAAAAGCGTGCAAAAGTATGAAATTACTTCAAAAAAAACAGTTGTAATGCCTTTCCTAATTATTTCAACTATACGAAGCCATTGTAAATTATTGGATACCGATTTGAAATTGAAACACTTATGCCTTGTGTTTTTTATAGATTTTGATGGCTACAAATAATTCCATCAAAAATAGGCCAATAGCGATTAAAGCAATTGTCCAAAATGCTGTCGCTGTGTTGGCATTCTTGATTTGGCTATGGGTATCTTCAGGCATATGGATGTAACTCTGATTGTAAAAATAAAAAAACCGAGCGAGGTAAAGGAACGAAAGTATACTCAACGCATTGGTGATTAAGAATACAGTAGTTGAGAATTGATTTTCGTACTTCAATCGCACCATTCGATAGCCATAAAATACGGTATATAGCAAAAGGGTCAACTCCAAAAATCCAATCCAGGTTTCTACATAAAAATAAAGCGATGGGAAATCGATGACCGGATCTCTGAAATCAAAGACCAATTGATAACAGAGGATACTAAATAGTAGAGGAATGAGCAACCATAAGGCTTCTTTTTTGTATTTCATAGGGCAGGGATGTATTGTTTTTATTCTTCTGTTTCTTTATTGATCACAAGAAAATCGAATACTCCGAAGGCGATAAGCCAACCCGATGCGATATAACAAAACAATCGGACATAATCGAATTGGTATTTGGCGATTCCCCAAGTTGGTTTGGGTTCTGTGAATTTCCAGTAAAAGAGAAACAAACCTAAACCAATGGATAAGGTACCTACAACGTAATTCAGAATAATAATGGGAGAGAGTTGTAAAAGCGCTCTGTAAAGTAAGACTGCATTTGCGAGCACGTATACGATTTCAACACAATACAAAAGGGAAAAACCAAATTTTGAAATTAAACTGCAAACATCAATGCTGCAAAATACGATGATAAGGATTCTGGTAATAATCCAGAAGTAGTACGTTTTAGAGAAAATTTCTTTCATTCAATAGTATTTATCGTCCAACGAAATTCAAAAAGTATTTAATGTCCTTCATTTTTTAGATTGGGGAATTAAATAGGTTCTCTTTACAAATATAGTAAAATGGATGTAAGAAAAATCAAATAAACAGAGGGAGTCAACTATCGATGCATAGAAAAAAAAACAATCTCTTTTCGTTGATGCGCGCTCCATCATTCCAACTTTTAGGAGTTAATTTTTAATCGAAATCACGTAAATCTACCTATTTCCCATTTTAAATTTTGCCCTACTATTGTAAGCACTAAAGGACAGTAGGAAGAGGAACAACAAACGAAGCAACTAACTAAAAAATGAAATACAATGTTACAACGTAAAAATCTTGCAGACCAGGCCAATAGTGCCAAAAAGGTACTGACTAGTGATGGTCAGGAAGACCAAGGAATTTTGGAGAACTTGATGTCAGGCTATTCCAAACTCGTGATTGAAGATCCAATCCGTCCATTTTATGTGGATGATTTACAACAAGTAGTCAACAATGTAGATTACGGTATTTTGCAGGCATTGGAAGGCACCTGGGTAAGTTATAATAACAGTGCCCAAAGCCCAAGAAAAATGAACGGTACCGGTATTCACACCACGATTATGCCTTCACCGGGTACAAATACAGGGGAAATACCAGGGAAATACAGTTTCCTTTGTGAAGAGTATATCGAGAAACTAACCTTCGATTTGGTTCCGGGCGGTGTCCGCAATCGTGGAGGCGGAAGCGAACAATTCTGTGGCGCAGTGAAATACGAACAAAGCATTCAAAGTGTGAATGATGTCAATGGCCAATTACAATATACGCCCATTCACGAAGAAAACGGAATGTACTTGTGGTTGAGTGATGTTTTCAATCATGCAGCTACCGACCAATCGATTAAAGAAGACCGAGGGATTCATGCCGTTGCTCCGGATAATCCGAATAAAGATTTATACCCAAGCGGGTATCAGGATGAAACCTTGTTTCTGATTGTCAATGAAAAAGGCGAAAAGGAATATGTTACGCAGGAAAATCTGAACGGAAGACACTATACCGAAATCATTGCGGCCAAAGAATTGAAAAAGGGAGCCGGTCAAACGGGGCCTTACTTTATACCGGATTATTCCATCTCCAGAAGTGGGGTAATTCCACACGGGAGTACCGTAACTTTATTGGGCGATTTGGTACCGGGCAACTCAGGGTATTTGGTCGATGGTGCACCACAATTCCCTCATGGTGATGCCGCTTGGAAATACGATCATCTTTCCATTTCGAGAACAATGGGTGGAGCAGGAGCGAGCGAAACCAATCCGATCAACTTGGATCAAGCGCCACCGGCTTGGGTTTTCGAAACCTTGAACGATCAGAATGACCCGGGTGAGAATAAAATTTACACCCAACGAATACTAGCAAATCCATTGTATCCGTATTCGGTGCGTCCTGATTTGCGTTTGCGTGATGCTTTGGCGGAAGACAAAGTGAAAAATCACGTATTCATTCAGATGTCATCTAAAAATAAAACGGGAGCACAAGGCGGTATTTTAAATGTACCGTTTGTTAATCGCTATGTGCCCACTGTAGAAATGAACATGCGCATGTGGATTGAAACGGTGATTGAAGACGGAAGAGAAGTGCTACAATTGCAATACGAGCAAATCATTTTCTTTGAATTCCATTTTGGTGATGATGGTGGTACTACGAGCTGGCCCCACATTCAAATCAATACCCTTCGTAAAATAGAAGACGTTCCTGCCGATCAAAGGGAATTGATTGAACGACAATTTCCAACGTCGAAAACAAAAGCAGCTGCTTCTGGATGTCCTTATCATAAAGAGTAGTTCAAACTATATCCAATAAAAAACCGCCTCGAAAGGCGGTTTTGGTTTTTGCTTTGCGTAGGACTACCATTTAAAATCACAAGTGCATTTTACTAAATAATCTTATCGCTTTTTAGTTTTTTTATAATGCTATTGGCAGTATCTTCTGCGACAAAGGCAGGACCAAAGCCACTTTGCGACATGAACTTGGATTTCCATACTTCTTTTTGCGTCTTGGTATCAATACCGGTAATCTCATAATTGACATAATTAAGTCCACCACCTGTATTGTTCAAACCATATACCGTTGGTCTGAAGACGAGTATCAAATCCTTGTACTCCTTTTTCAAATTTTCATTAATCATAGCGTTGTAGTCCGTATGATTATTTAGTTGTAGTTCCTTTTCTTGTCGTTCAAATAAGACAAAAGTAACCTTAGTCTGATTTTCCTGAAATTTCTTCTCCAATTTCTCTTTTATTTTGATGACAAAATTCTGAGTCATGGATTTTTCATAAGGGATTAAGATCAAAGCGTTCTTGTAGGGCTCACTAAATAACGAATTGTCTACAACGGATTGGATAGATACACAACTCGAAAGACACAAACTGATAAAAAGGAAAACTAATTTTGTTTTTATTGACATGGTTTTCTGTATTTGGGTTCGATTCCTCCTGAGGGAGGAAAATGGCGGCGCAAAAGTAGTGTTTTAAAGCACTTAAAGCAATTTTTTTAGGGAACCAATCGCAAAGTAGTACTATCTTGTAAACAAGTGTATTGGTTTTTTTTATTGAATTGTAATTGTTATCGTATGCATTCGAATTTGTCGGATAATTGTCAGTATTCATTTAAAAAAGAAAAGGTTTTGCTCGGTGAAAAGGAATCCTAAATGCCTAACTTTTTTAATGTAACAGTAAAGTTTTTTCTTAATCTCTTGTTAAGGAAGAGGTAATATAGCGGCTCTAGTTTTGCAGGAAAATACTTAACTAATAACTACAATTATGAAAAAAACTTCTTTTTTGTTTCTAATCTTTTGTACCACTTTTGTGTTTGGACAAAGTGCTGTGAAGAGTAGATTGACTAAAATTAGTCACACGTACGAAAAGACAAAAGAAATTGAAAATTCAGGAAAAATGGATGCTTCCTTATTTCCTTTTTACCATGGCGTTGCCTCGGGAGATCCTACGACTACCAATGTTATTCTTTGGACCCGTGTTACTCCTAAAAATGATGCGGTTATTCCGGTAGCCTGGAAAGTGGCGCTTGATCCTAAAATGCAGCAAGTGGTACAAAATGGGACCTTTATCACCAACGATAGTAGAGACTACACCGTAAAAGTGGATGTTACCGGATTGCAACCGGGGAAAACCTATTACTATACCTTTACGGCCTTAGGGGTAACTTCACCAACGGGAAGAACCAGAACCGTTCCTACTCAAAATATAGAACAACTTCGTTTTGCCGTAGTGTCGTGTTCCAATTATCAGAATGGTTATTTCAATGTATACGACCGTTTGGCGGAACGTAATGATATTGATGCCGTTATTCATCTTGGGGATTACATTTATGAGTACGAGCAAGGTGGCTTTGGGTACAGTGAGGCTATTGGTCGCGGACATGAACCTCAAAATGAAATTATAACTTTAGACGATTATAGAGTGCGTCATTCGTTTTACAAATTGGATAACGCACTACGAAGAGTACACCAACAACATCCTTTTATCGTGGTTTGGGACGATCATGAGTTTGCTAACGATGCTTATGTTTCCGGAGCAGAAAACCATCAGCCGGACACAGAAGGCGATTGGAATACCCGAAAAAATAATGCCTGGAAAGCTTATTTTGAATGGATGCCGATTCGTGACAACGCCATTCGCCCGAACCAGATTTATAGAAAAATACAGTATGGCAATTTAGTCGATTTGTTATTATTGGATACCCGTATTGAAGGGAGAGATCAACCGGATCAATCTTTTTTGAGAACCGTAAAGAGTAAGGATTTCTCAAAAATGTCGCAAGAACAATCCAATGAATGGTTACTGCGCCACTTTTTGGAGACTACATTCCAAATGAATGAAGAAAATAAAGCATTGACTACAGCTGAATTTGATGCGTTGTATACGAAGTTATTAGGCTATTTGAATAAATACCAGTGGGATGCCAAGCGATTGGAAAACCCAATTTCCGACACCGAATTGCAAGCATTGCGAACTGAGATCTTTGACAAGCTACAAAGAGTTACTATTCAAGACAAGAAAGCCTCTAAAACGCTATTGGGAGAAGCGCAATTTCAATGGTTTACGCAGCAACTGTCTACTTCCAAAGCAAAATGGAAAGTGGTTGGAAATCAGGTTTTAATGATGCCTGTTTTGCCTTTGCAATTGAAAGATACTTGGAACGGGTATACGGAAGAAAGAGAACGTTTGTACAACTATATCAAATCCAATAATGTTAAAAATATTGTAGTCATCACCGGCGATATTCACATGACATTTGTAGCCGATTTACCGGAAACGTTGTTGAAATACAGTTCTTTAATCAAAACCGGTTCAATGGGTGTGGAGTTTGTGGCGCCAAGCGTTACTTCTTCCAATTTGGACGAATTTGTGGGCTTCTCGAGTTCTTTCTTAAATTGGTTGGTGGATACTTTCAATCCGCACATTAAGAAAGCAGATTTGAGCAATCACGGTTATTTTATTTTGGATGTAACCTCGGCAAAGGTACAAGCCGACTGGAATTATGTGGCGACTATAGATAGACCAAGTACCGATCAATTTTTCTCACACGGGTATTATGTTGCCGATGGAACTAAATTTTTAAAGAAAGCCAACAATCCGTCGGTGTTTACCGGAACAGCCAGTGCGCAGGCACCATTGCAAAAAGGATCGAACACAGCAACTTCTAGTTTGGTGGTTTTAGGCAATTACCCTAATCCTTCTGTGGGGGAAACCCATTTGCATTTCGGAGTATCGAATGCTGCTGCTATGCATATCGAATTGTTCAATGAGCAAGGCAAATCAGTTGGCGTATTGGTGCATGACAATGTAGAAGAAGGGGTGTATAATTTGGATTATGACCTGAGCTTCTTACCGAATGGGATCTATTTCCTACATATAGACAATGGTGTGGAAAAGGTGACTAAAAAGATCATCGTTTCAAATACTGGGAAATAATTACACGACACTAGGTGCAATGAACGGTTTGGATTTTTCAAACCGTTTTTTGTAGTATACAACTGGAACTAAGGCTTTTTAGCAGTATAAGTAATTGTTTTTTAAGCATTCGTTAAAGAAATAAACACAATGGCTAAAGCCTTGGATTTATTGAATTATAAGAATTTTACTATAAATTTTTCATAAAAAATGGTTTTTTGGTATGCAAATTGCATGTGGGTAGAAGATTAAATAAACATAAAACTTTTAAAAATGGGAACAAAAAACCAAATTAGTATCGAAATACCACAAGAGGTGGTGGATACAGTAAGAGAAAAATTGCAAGAGTGTAAAACCGCTTTAGCTCCGTACTTGCAAGGATTGACAGCAGAAGAACGCGCTACGATTTTTAAAATGGGGAACAAAACGGTAGCGACGGTGCAAAAAACCAAATCGTATGTAGATACCAATCCCGAGTTTGTACCGGCGTACATGGACAAAACAGAATTTTTAAAAGACGAAGCGTTGGTAAGTCTGTTAAGTCCGATAGCCAATTTAAGTACGCAATTGTCTACCGATGTGAATGATACCATCATGTTAGCCGGAAGTGAAGCCTTACAAGCCTCGTTATTGTACTACGGACAGGTAAAAGAAGCACACAGCAAAGGGATTGTCACCGCAAAACCGATTTATGAGGATTTAAGTCAGCGGTTTGCCAAAAGAACCCGCAGAAGTAGTTCTAATTAACAAGCTCCCGATTGTAATTATCGAAAAAAAAGACTCCAGTATTGGGGTCTTTTTTTGTTTTATACCTAAAAGGGTTTAATTAGAAGCTAAAAGGCTATAATTATAGCCTCCGAGGTATTAATTATAAGCAAAAAGGTATTAATTATAAGCAAAAAGGTATTAATTATAACCTCTGAGGTATTAATTATAAGCAAAAAGGTATTAATTATAATCTCTGAGGTATTAATTATAAGCAAAAAGGTTATAATTATAGTCTCCGAGGTATTAATTATAAGTAAAAAGGGATTAATTATAGTCTCTGAGGTATTACTTATAATCTAAAAGTTACTTTCAAACTCGTATAACACATTTTTATACCGCTGTTTAAAATCCATTCCGTTCTCATATTCAGCGGGGTCTATATAAGTTATGACACCAATATTCGAATTCAAGAATTTTTTTAATCTCAGATAATATTTCGCTTCTGTTTCAGGAGTCCCATTAAGCGTTAAACTAAAGACAATTTGATTATCCTCTGTAATGTTTGCTCCAACCATTATCTGATCCGGATTATCATTCAACTTATTCCAATATAAGGTTTGACTAACGTTAGGTGTATCAATGTAACAGCCAATCATTTCGTCTTCAGATTTGAATTCATAGTACTCATCATCTGGTTTTCCAGTATAATCAAGATTTATCGTTTCATAGTCGGGTATAAATTCGTTAAGTACCGAGTAAATCAACTCTTTCGATTTATAGTCAACAAGGACTTGACAGATTATATCTATAATAAATTCTTCCTTTTTAATTAAGTGCGTATAACATCCCGCCAGTTTTGTGCAGTAGCGGTTGCGTGGAACGATTAGTTCTGGCTAAGATAAGATTTTCAAGATGAAATAGGGTAGAGGTTAAAATTTTAAGGAATACTCAGAATTGGTATATGAAGTAAAGGTGTTTGTTGAGGTGCAGAAATCGAAGATTCAACGAAGTTAAGCAAGTTCAGTAGGACAAATGATAGGATTGTTTGGTAATGAACAAAAAGGTTGAATGTCCAAGAAAAAATAGTGAAATTTGAATATGAAAGGTATTTTTATAGTGTTGGGGATTTATTAAGTGTAGTATAACGTTTCGGTGGCTTTGTGTAGTAGCGGTTTTCCACTCACGAAACTTCAAAAATTTCCCCAAATAACCAAGCCACGCCATTACTTAAAACCGCCGTAATAGAGGTAATTGTCTGTTTTTCAATGATTTTATTATCTTTGTAATTATTCATTATCAAATATATGACAGAAACTTTACTTCATAAACCAGCAATTGAGTTATTAAAATTATTTGGAGCAGGAAATCATAAACCTGGTTCAGGTAGTGCTGCTGCTTTTGAAGGTATGTTAGCGGCTAAACTTTTAATGACTGTAATTTCAGTTACAAAAAGACCCAGGTATCAACCACGTTATGATATTGCATTACCTACCTTGTCAAGTTATTATAAAGAAATTGAAGAAAACATTTTTCCTGAACTTTACGAGTTATTTTCAAAAGATTCATTTGAATTTGATAAAGCTATTCAATTTAGATTGGCTAGACGAAAAGAAAAGGATCTTATAGAGAAAAATTTCTTGAGACGTCAAGAAATGGAGCAAATGAAAGTTGTTATTGATATTCCCATGAGAATAGCTAATCATGCAACAACTTTATGCGAAATGGCAAATTATGTATTTGACAATGCGTTTGAGGATGCTAGAGGCGATTCACATGTTGCATTCAGTGGAGCAGTAGCTGCTTTAGCAGGTTCATTAGCAATTATTAGACTTAATCTTCTTGAGTTTGGTACTGATGATTATAAATATTGTGAAATTATACTCCGTAAACTCCAAGATTTAGACATTACCTATACAAATTATAATAAGCTTGCAACTTCAAAAATTACTGTTTTGCAAAGAGAATACGATGTAAAACTCCCTTTCTACCTCGAATTACATGATTTGATTGATAATTTGAAGTCAAATAAGATTCATAGTGATGAAATGATTGAAGCAGGGATTTCTAAATTGCAAAAGTTAATTTGGAAACATCGCAATTTAATTTGGCCAGATAATCCACCTCAAGATTATAAAGATCTCTTAAATCCAGAGTTAATTTTGAGAGAAGTATTAGGGTATGACTATGTGTGTAGAGAAGAATTTGGAGTTTTAGATGAAAAGAATAATACGAAAGAAATTGCAGGAATAATACATCAAAGTAATCGTTTAGTGGTAGTTTCAAATAAATATCCTGTTCCAGTTCAGAGATTTACTGCAGCTCATGAATTAGCTCATGCTCTTTTCCATTTAGATGATACTCTACACAGAGATAATCTTGAGGATTTTGCTCAAAGTAATGGTACAAAATCTAAAACAGAGAAAGAAGCAGATAGAGGAGCAGTTTTTATTTTGATGCCAAGAAAATTTGTTATTAAAGAATTTACATCCAGATTTGGGATACCTCCTTTTGTAATTGAGGAGAATTCAACATTTAATTTAACTAGAGGGGATATTACTAGTTTAAGAAATGAAGTTAAAACTTTAAGAGGTCTATCGAAGAAACTTGCTGTTTCAGAGTCTTACAACCATATTTATTTTGAATCACTTGCTTCTTTTTTTAATGTTTCAATCGAAGCAATGGCAATTAGGCTTGAAGAGTTAGGACTAGTAAAGTTCTGAAGTAGGTATTATTTTTAACTTAGTGTTGAAAATTATTATCTATAGTATTCTACTGCTTGGCGCAGTAACGAAGCCAGCGAACTGATTAATTTCTGTTAAATATAAAGTTTTTCGTGAAGAAATAATCAGGTTAAGTAAAACTAGCGATTGAGCAAAATGGCTACTATGGACTGGTTTTATTCATCATTCTCCTCGTCTTCATTTTCACTAAAATAATCTTCAATTGTAGCTTTGTCATTCAAAAATTCTCGAACGATTTCATTGTTTTCAATCAGTTCGACAAATTTTTTCTGAGCATCCACAAATTCTTTCATAAGTTCTGACGGATCTGGAAACACAACTGTTAGATCCGACTTTTTGCTCAAGATCTTATAAAGTTCATTATTCTTTTTATCTCCAGCATAATATTTTTCTATGAAATCTGTATCAATTACAGGTTTTTTAAATTTTTTTTCTTTTGGAAATAGTTTCGATGTTTTATTTTCAAATGTCCAATTTGGATGATGAACAAGCATAAATGCTTTTGGATGCTTTAAAAAGTTTGCCCATCGTTTTACCTTTTGTAGTACTCTAAAATGTTTCATGCGATAACTTTCTGGAAGTTGCATAATTTCAAAATACTCGTGAATCATCTCCACTTGTAGATACAAAAGTAAGATGAACGTTGTAAAAGTTAAATTGTAGTCTTCAAATCTTCTATACTGAATTAAAAAATTAAATAATCTATCATTACTTTCATTTAGATTACAAGCAACACAATTATGGCCAGAAGCAAAATTTGAATGTATATTACAAAATAGAGATTCGTATTCCTTATCTTCATCTTCACATAAATTTCCAGACACAAAAGTATCCAAAGCCTCCTCAAATTTAAACCTTAAATTTGTTGTGTCTTTTCCTCTTGGAGCGTAAAATTCTTTGATTAATGCTTTTGTTTTCGGATTCATGATTTTTTAGTAGTTTGTGTGAAAACTTGACCATGACTTGACACCGACTTTAAGAAGCTTGGGATTTCGTGATTGGTTTTGTTTCTGTCAAAATAGAGATTTCCAGCGTAAAATCGGCAACCGGTTTAAACAACTACCCCACTTTCATGAAACCGCTGTTGTGTGCTGTACTTTTATTTGCTTTTCTTTTCCACTTTATCATTAATTGTTTTTAACTGTTTTTCCATTTTTTCTATTTTCATTTTATCTTTTTTATTCTGCTCTTGTAAATTTTTAATTTCAGTTTTAGATAAAAGTCCTCCTATGTATAATGCTAAAACACCCAAAATTGCAAATCCAATATTTATGATATAAGTTGGTTTTTTGAAATCTTTCCATTCTGATTTATCTTTAGAAATGTCATTTATGACCAAAGCAAAAAACATTACAAAGGATAATGAGATGGAAGTTATTCCAAGTAACTCAAAAATATTATCTCTATTCTTGAAAACTTGAACTTCTATTGATAAAAATGTGACAAAAGACGCAAATAAGCCAAATATCGTCAAAAAATCTCTTTTGATTTCTTGTCCTTCTTTTACGACATCTGATTTTAAAGAATTCACAGATGTTTCCAGTTCATCATTTAGCAGAGTTTTTACTTCATCTTTTTGTTGTTCGTTTAACGACATTTTACTCAAAAGAGAGGTCAAAATTTCACTATTACTATCTAATTTATCTTTTGGTTTTTCGTTCATTGTAACATCTTCCGAATTTTCGGAAAATATTTTTTTTTCATCAGTTTCTGTCTTTTTAACTTTTCCCATTTTAAAGTTCGATTTGAGGAAGTAAGACTTTCAGCGCAAACGTATAAATTAATCCAGTACTTTTTCCGACAACTGCCACGCCAGGCACAGTAGGACCACCAATTTGAAATGCGTTGCCAATTTCTTTTTGAAATGGCATATTTATAAAACCGTCAATCAAAATAAACCCAATTGGGTCATTTATTACACCTTGCGCCAATCTTAATTCAAGTGCTTTTTCAATTTGAGTTTTAAGTTGGTCGAAATTTAATACGCTCATTTTTTATTTTTTTTTATACTAGTAAAAGTAGTATTTTTTATTTAGTTCTTTTAAACACGATTTTTTCGGTAGTATAGCACACAATGTTCCCACGCTTTGCGTTCGTGCGGGTTTTCGGAGCACAAAACTGTCAACCTACCACAAAAGCCAAATTGGAAAACTGAACTTGAATGTAAGCACGTCAACCCGCATGACGCAAAACGTGTGTTGGCGGTTCGTTGTTTTCTCTCGGTAGTTGTAGTCCTTGTCATTTTGCTATTGCAGTTTTCAGTTCTTTTCTTTTGGAATTTTATATCTCAATTCTTCTATTTTATCTTTCCAAATAAATTCAGAGTCTTTTCCTGTCTTTAATACTCCTTCATTATTTGTTCTTTGTGTACTTGAAACTAACCAACAACCTTTTCTTGCTCTTGTAATTCCAACATAATGTAAATTTAAGTCTTGTATCCAGTCACCATATACAGGATTTTTAAAGTCGTTGTTTTTGCCAGGTTGTTTGTTTGGAAATACCCATTCGTACAAGTCTAAATTGAAAACAAAATCATATTCAAGTCCTTTTGATTTATGTAAAGTCAAGATATTGACTTCATTTTCATTTGCAGGCTCGTAAGATTTAAGTTCTATCGAATTGTCTAATACAGATTTTAATAGGTCTATGGATTCTTGACTTTTTGAATTAGGAGCAATTACTTTTGCAACATTTATAAATTCGGTAATTAGTTCTTCTTTATTGAATTCTAAAGCTGAAAATATTTTTTCAATTTTTTCTTTTGCATTTTTTAGTTTTTCCAAATCACTATTGTTGAAATTATCATAAGAAGTAAAAACTTCAATGACGTCTATAAATTTAAAGTTTTTATCATAACTAAAATACAACAGATTTGAGAAAATAGATGACCAAACATTGAGGTTCGTGTCAAGTTCATTACTGACAGAAAGTTTATGGGGTTCTTTCAACTCTGCGTTTATTATTTCCCCAGTTCTTGTTGTTCGTGTCAAAATTGCAATTTGGTTACGTTTCTCAATTTTAAAAGCCTCTTGAACAACTTTTATTTTTTTGTCTAACCAATTTGCAATCGCTTGTTCATTACCCTCAACTCTGCTAAAGAAAACGAGATTTTGTTCTGTAGAGATTAATTCTGTTTTAGGATTTAGTAAGTAGTTTGAATAATTAATTATTGACGGGTGGCAACGATGATTTTTGTCTAATTTAAAATACTTGAAGGTTTCATCTTTGGTTAACTCCTCCAAGAATTTCGCGTCCTTACCTGAGAATGCGTAAATAGACTGATTTAAGTCACCAACCGCAATTGCTTTAATATTTAAAAATTTTATTTTCTGAAAAATTTGATGTTGCTCAAATCCTGAATCTTGGTACTCATCAATATAAATGTACTTGTATCTTGCACGAATATAGTTTTGACAAGCAATAGAATTTGTATAAACGTAGTTTGCCATTACACCAATGGTTTCAATAAAAATTATTCCGTTGAGAAAATATGATTTTAATAAATCAATGTTTGCTTCTGACAGTTTTTCAAAAGTTAGATTTCTATTGAACCATTCAAAATTTTCACTTTCATCTTTCGGTAATGAAGAGAATTTTGTGATTTTAATTTGAATTTTAGGAATCCCAAAAAGATGTTTTGCAAAGGGAATTATTATTTCTGAAAGGTTAAATTTATCAATAGTACCAAAAAATGAACTCATTGGGTTTTCACCATTGGAAAGGCTTCTATTTTTTAGTTCCGTGCTTGCCTTGTTGGTGTATGAAATTGCAATTACACCTTGATGTTCAAGCAAGTTTTTTAAATTCCCTTTTATTTTTTCAGATATCACAAATGTTTTACCGCTACCAGGAGCAGCAATAACAACTGAATTACCATCGTAATCAAGAATAAGTTTTTGCTGTTCTGTTGGTTTCATTATTTCTGCATTTCTTCAATTATTTCTTTACATTTAAGCAATGGCATTGCTATTTTATCATCTGCTAGTTTCGCTAGACTTTCTTTATTGCTTCGCAAAAAGTCATACATAAAAGAAGCTTTTCTTTTCTGCATTTCGCTAATAATATCCGCTTCGTCTATATCGCTAAAATGATTTTTCAAATCATCTTTTATTTTCGTCTTAAATAAGTCATTTTCCAAATCCTTGTCTGATAAATAGATTTTATATCGTACAAGGTCTTTAATAATTATTGAAGCTGATTTAGTATTGATTTCAGCTGGATTAGGATTAGCAAAGCCCTGAAGATTGCTTTCATTTTCTTCTAGTAATTTGTCTGTCGTTTCATCTTTCTGAAAATAATCACGACAAATACTGATACAACGTTGAATGCCCGCAAAACGATATTCTTCTTTTTTAGGGATTTTGAAAATATCGTTGTCGGTTCTCAAAACCCATTCTATGTTTAGGCTGTTTAGTATTTTAATAAATGTGGAAAAACCAACCCCGTCAACCATTAAGATGCTAATATTAAGCCTATCTAAATCTACTTTTAGTTGAGTTGATAAGGTTTTATAGAATAATTCTTCGGAAATGCCTTCAACAAGAAAAACCACATCGGAAAAAAATGCTTCAGCCGGAATTATGCTTAACCTATAACCAAAATCTTTAAATGCTTTTTCTATGATTTCTGAACAACCATTTGAAGCGGCTTTAGTTTCTCCATTTTTATTGAATAGTCGGATAAGCGAATTTGGGCTAAATTCTGATGCAATTTGAGGTGAATGAGACGTTAATAAAACTTGACCTTTTATTGATGAGTTTAGATAATCTGCAAGTTTACGTTGTTGATGTGGGTGCAAATGTGCTTCAGGTTCTTCAATGCAAAAGATTGTAACTTCTTTCAGACTGTCTTTAGTCAGTTCATTTCTTGAAGCCCATAATGCAAGATAAATTTGATTTAACCGCCCATCTCCTCCAATTAATACACTTTGTTCATTGCTTTTTGAAGCAATAGAAACACTATTAATGAAATTATCTACATTGGAGGAACTTGCGTCAAATACAATTTTTTGTTTTGTGTGATGGAGCGACAATTTGGATAGTTCGTCATTTATAGTATTGGTAGCAGAAGATATAAAATTCAGTTTAGGTATTTTTTCATCCACATTTTTTAATTGCGATTGAATTTCAGAATAAAGCTTTTCGTCTTGAGTAACCTCGTCTTCTTCTCGATTTTCTTTGGCAATTTGAAATAAGTATCCTTTTTCTCGGTTTATGTAATTGTGTAAGTCTCGTCTGCTACTTATGTACTTTACATTTAATACCTTTCTGTAGTATCTGTCTTCAATTTCTTCAAGTAGGTCTTTTGTCGGTCCTGCAAATAATTTATATGTCTTGACTTTCGTAGTTTTGTCACGAAATGCTTGGTATGCTAAAACAAGTTTGTTGTCGTCACCAATTTTCCCCTTCAATTTTGAAACAACACAATCTTCTGTAACATCGTCAAAGTGTAGTTGAATTGTGAACATATTTGTTTCTTCAAAAGCATAGAAGTCGGTGTCTTTAGGTTCAATATCGTAATCTGATAAGCTTCTATCTAATAATAGTCTAATTGCCCAAAGTAAATTAGTTTTACCAACATCGTTCGCACCAATAATAAGGGATTTTGTAGCAAGATTTATTTTCGCTTTTTTGAAGTTTCTAAATCCTTGAAGTTTTATTGAAGCTAATATCATAATTATTCTTTGTCTTAATTTGTTTTGTCGTGGGTGAACTTTGATTTATGGGTGTCGTCCTATAATGACCGCCAACTTATTTATATCTATGATTTTGTAATGCAAACTTTTAATAAAAATTATGATTTGTATTCAAAATCCATGACAAGTCTTTCAAATATAATTAATTTCGTACAAACTTTACACTGAGTTAGTATACTTAAATGTACTATAATAAACCAAACCTACCCATTTCCTAAACAACATCCTATACGTGTTTCTACCTGTTTTTCAAACAACAAACCCTATCAAAGCGTTATACGCTAACAGGCTTACTACTCTAATTTCAAGAAGTCTAACAGTCTCAAAAACTAACATAGTGTATTGAATGATAGTTAAAAAAAAATAGGTATAAAAAAAGTCCCTGCCATGGGCAGGGACTTTATAACTAAACTTATAATAGTGTATTAAGCTAAAACTACGTTTGTTGCATTTGGACCTTTACGGCCTTCTTCCACGTCAAAACGAACTTCATCATTCTCACGGATCTTATCCGTTAGTCCTGAAACGTGAACAAATATTTCGTTACCACCGTCATTTGGTGTGATAAATCCGAAACCTTTTTCTTCATTGAAGAATTTTACTGTACCTTCTTGCATTGTAAATGTATTAATTTGTGCAAACGTAATCTATTTTTTTTTAAAATACTGATAAATAAGGATTTATTTGGTACTAGTTCCTTTTTGAACAATTCGGTTTTCGGGTGGAGTGGAGGTAGGGTTGCCGTTTGTATCAACAAATCCTGTCAGGTTGTGGAAACCTGACAGGATTATTATTCTTTTTGCGGTGTTTTTGAGCGGTACCTATTTTTTTATGTAGGTGATTATTGGTTTTAATTTTTCAGGATTATCCTTGTACGTAACTATTTGGCCAATATTTTGCAAGGTAAATCCAAGTAATGTTTCATTGGCTTCAGGAATCCTATTTTGTTCTTTTGCACGGATATTTTTATAAATATAAAATGGGGTTTTTATTATCCCCCACGGAACTCCCCACCATCCCAATAAACCAGATAATAGTATCGATTCCTGATTTTTTTTATCCAAACAGTAAGGACAACCAATTATCGGTTCTTGTTTCAAGAAGGAGAAGAAAACAAAACTTTTGACAGTGTACATAATTGTTCCGTTGAGTTTTTCGGTTTTGTCCCCGCACAAAGGACACGGTAAGCTTCTTATGATCTCTGCTAATTCTGTTAATTCTTCGAATGAATATTCCTTATTTTGAGCTTTTGCACCTTCTATAATGGAAAGATCCAAATTTCTCTTTTTAATTTCATTTTCAATTATTTCTAAAACACCAGGTCGTAAACCCGTTGCATTTTCCGTTGCAAATTGAATCAACTGCGCATCCGTTTTTTTGGAATACAATTCCGCTATAGATTTTAAATCAAAAACGTCACTCATACTGTCATTATTTATATATATTATTTATTTGCCAATCCTACAATCGAAGTAGTCTAACAATCTAAGAAGTCTAAGAAATCTAACTGTCTAAGAAGTCTATTTACCTATACAAAAATTCGCAAAGATATTCCCTAGCAACTCGTCGTTACTTACTTCTCCGGTAATTTCACCAAAGTAGTACAAGGCCTGACGGATATCAATCGCCATTAGGTCAGAAGACAAGCCCGATTGCAGTCCCCATTGTACCTTCTGGATTTCTTCCAAGGCTTTGAGTAAGGAGTCGTAGTGGCGTGTATTGGTTACGATGGTTTCGTTATTGCGTAAGGCTCCGGTATTGATGAAGGACAACAATTGGTGCTTTAAGTCGTCGATACCAAGGTTTTGTTTCGCTGAAATCGTTACCAGGTTTACACTCAGGGCTTCCAACTGTTCTTTAATCGCTGCTACATCAGCATCCGATAGCAAGTCAATTTTATTGATGACCACTAATAAAGGTTTTAGTGGGTATTTGTTTTTTACTTTTTCAATTTCGGTAATGTATTCGGCACTTTGCGATTTGAATTTTAGGCTTTCGAATAGGTACAACACGACCTGTGCCTGTTCCATCTTTTCGAAGGTTTTTTGAATACCAATGCTTTCCACCACATCTTTCGTTTCACGGATACCTGCCGTATCGATGAATCGAAAACCGATACCGTCAATCACCAATTCGTCTTCAATGGTATCGCGGGTAGTTCCGGCAATATCACTCACAATGGCACGTTCTTCATTCAATAAGGCATTCAATAAAGTCGATTTCCCTACATTGGGTTCTCCTACAATGGCTACCGGAATTCCATTCTTGATCACATTACCTACGGCAAACGAATCAATTAAACGTTTCAAGACAAACTCAATACGGTTCAATAGTTCTTTGAACTGGGTACGATCGGCAAATTCGACATCTTCTTCCGAAAAGTCCAATTCCAATTCAATCAGCGAAGCGAAGTTCAACAACTCCTGACGTAAATGGGCTATTTCATTGCTAAAGCCACCGCGCATTTGCTGCATGGCGATTTGATGACTCGCTTCGTTATCGGAAGCAATCAAGTCGGCAACCGCTTCCGCTTGGGACAAATCCATTTTACCGTTCAGGAACGAGCGTAAGGTAAATTCACCGGCTTGTGCCATACGACAACCTTTACGCAGTAATAACTGAATGATTTGTTGTTGGATGAAAGTAGAGCCGTGGCACGAAATTTCCACTGTGTTTTCACCCGTATACGAATGGGTTCCTTTGAATAAGGATACCAATACCTGATCCAATACTTTGTCGCCATCGACCACATGGCCCAAATGGAGGGTATGTGATTTCTGCTTCGCTAAATCTTTGTTGTGTATCGATCGGAATACTTCCGACGCAATAGTAATGGCGTCTTTTCCGGATAGTCGGATCACAGCAATAGCTCCAGCCCCCGAAGGAGTAGCCAGGGCAACAATGGTATCATTATGAATCATGTTTCTTCTTGAAAATGGATTGGGCAAAGGTAATGATTAGTTATGAATTATGAGTTATGAGTGATGGCACATAGTCCTTAGCGTTTAGTCCGGAGTACTTAGTGCATAGTACTTAGTGGGTTTTTAGTATTCAAATCGCTTTTAATTGGTATTGGTCGTTTAGGTAGCTGAGTTATGGTTACTGAGCTTGTCGAAGTAGCAAAGCCAAGTGGTACTAATCGCTTTTTAGACAGTACTAATCGCTAAGAACTAAGTGCTCTTTACTTGGTACTTATCACTCAATTAAAGTCACTAAGGACTAAGTACTATGCACTAAAAACTAAAATCACTAAATTAGCAGTAAAATTACTTCTATGAACTATTTACCGTTTTCAGTCGCAGCAATAACCCTAATGGCTTTTACTTTTTGTTCTTCCGATAAAGAAGAACTGAAAACTGTTTACAAGTTGCCTAAAGCACTGGAAGAAGTCTCCGGAATAGAGTGGGTGGACAGCTCGCTTTGGGCTATTGAAGACAGTGGTAATGATAACGACTTGTACCGTTTGGATGCGAATGGTGAGATAGCACACACAATCCGTATTACTGATGCTACGAATGTCGATTGGGAAGATTTGGCTTCCGATGCAACAGGGAATATCTATATTGGAGATTTCGGAAACAACGACAATCTCCGTCAAGATTTATGTATATATAAAGTAAGTAAGGAAACCTTAGGCAATACAACTACAACTGCCGCAGCGAAAACAACGTTCAGTTATCCGGACCAAACGGCTTTTCCTCCTCCAGCCAGTGAACGACTTTTCGATGTAGAAGCTTTTATCGTTTACCAAGATTATTTTTATCTGTTTACCAAAAACAGAAGTACGAATTCGGATGGTAGCGTAACAATATATAAAATTCCCAATCAACCGGGACCTCAAACAGCAGTTGTATTAGGGAAATTGAATAGTTGTACCGACTTTAATACCTGTGCGATTACAGCAGCAGCGATTAGTCCGGACCAACAGAAAGTGGCTATTTTGAGTCACAATAAGTTATGGCTCTTTAAAGACTTTACCTCAGACCAATTTCATGAAGGTACAAAAACCGAATTGTCACTAAACCATTACTCCCAAAAAGAAGCACTGACATTTATCAACAATTCGGTTCTATACATTGCCGACGAGAAAGTGAAAAAATCGGGCGGCAGGGTTTATGAATATACTTTAAAAGAGTAGTGAGTTACTAAGGAGCTAAGGTTTTAAACTCGTAGCAGCTTAGCATCTCAGTCCCTTTTTGTCTCAGATCAAACTAACTGTGCATCAAGGATAATTTCGGTATTCAGTAATTTAGAAATCGGGCATATCTCTTTCGCTTTTTGAGCAGTTTCCTGAAATTCCTCATTACTGATTCCCGGTACACTGCCTCTAAGGGTTAAGTGCATTTGAGTGATGGTACCGTCCTCAAAAGTAATCTTGGCTTCGGTATCCAAATTCTCAGGGGTATAACCTGCACCGCTTAATAAAAAACTCAGCTGCATGGTAAAACATCCTGAATGAGCCGCTGCTACTAATTCTTCTGGATTTGTGCCTATACTTCCGTCTTCAAATCGTGTCTTGAAGGATAATTGGGCGTTGTTTAATGTGGTGCTTTGGGTCGAAATTGTCCCTTTTCCTTCCATTCCGGTGCCTTTCCAATTGGCATTTGCTTTTCGTGTAAATTTCATGATGTGTATGTTTAAGTGATTATTAATTTAGTCCTTAGTTCTTAGCAATTAGTATATCTCATACTTTGCTTTACTCCATTTGTTTCGTTTTCAACGAGACTTGGGTTATAACTTGCAACTCTTTAAAATCCAAAACCTAACCCAAACGCAATCCTATTTCCGTCTGATCCGTTAAAATAGGTGATTCTTGCGGTTACTGCATTTAGTCCGTTCAGCCATAATCCACCACCTACCGAGTGATGCCATTGCTTCGAATCTTCTCCATCTAGCCAAACACGTCCATAGTCATAACCTCCTAAAAGGCCATACTGCATAGGCAATAAACTTTGGCGTATCTTCCCCAATCGTAGCCGTAAATCACTGCTCTGATAAAAGGATTGTTTTCCTAAAAAGCGTTCGGTTCGATAGCCTCTTAAATCATAATCTCCTCCTAATGTTGCGGCTTGGTAAAATTCATAATTGTTGTTGAGTACGGCTTTGGCCTTTACTAAAGTACCGAAAACCAACTCGCCTTTGGGCAATACTTTATGGCTAAAACCATAGGTGCCTTCCAAATAGGGGAAATTGCGATTTTGATAAGTAAGATTGGTTTTCCAACTGGCCAATACCGAGAACGTCATTCCCATAGTCGGATTGGATACATTGTCATAATTCTCAAAAGTGTATTTGAAATCGATTCCGGCAAACTGCTGGTACTCGAATACTTTTGGATTCACCGAACCAGGCATCGCAACAAAACGTCCCGGTGTATCTTCAACTTCTATGTTTTCAAAGGTGGGTTGCACCAGAACAGTACTACCGTTTTTCCCTTTTCGGATGAGCGATGGTGCTATTTTTAACAGTTGTATTTTTACCCGATTGTAATTCATTCCCGTGACATCATCATTGTTGTCGATTGCATTGCCATAACCAAAATAATTGATGCTGAAATTGGGCGTGGTATAACGGGCATCTAGCGCTAAATCCCAATTGCCTAAAATTTTGGCAAAAGTTCCTTTGTAAAACATCTCGAAACCTTCTGTAGCAAAATAATAGTTGCCTTTGAACTGATGGTTTTCCGTATACGGATTGCTATTAAAACCGTAACGAGTATAATTTAAGGTGACACCCAATTTCACACCGTCATCGGGATTGGAACCAATAGAAGGTAAGATCATCAAAGCATTCGGCTTTTTGTTTTTGCTGTAAAATTCGTTGATTTCGTAATTATCAGTCAGTGTCACACACGGATGACCATTTCCGGTCAAGGTAGTTTCTTTTGATTTGAAATCGTAAATACGTATTCTTTTGCCATTGGCAATGGTGTATTTGTCGTGATTTTGACCGCCGATAAGTCGGATAGGGATGAGGTTCGATCCTTTTCCATGCACTTCAAAACTATCTTCATCATCCAAACCATAAATAATGATTTCCTTTGTTTCATCGGCAGAGTAGGTTCTCGAAAACAGTTTTTCCTCTCCGTCTTTTTTAATTCGGAAGCGACTAATTGCCGTTATCCCGTTCTCTTGTCGTTCAATAACGAACTTGTCTTTTTTATCGGTTCCCAACAATAGCACGTTTTGGTTCAGTAGCTCACGGTAATGCAAAGCATAGGCTTCCAAATTTTGAAGACGGTGGCTAAGTTTACTTTTGATTTCAGCCGTAGTCGCATCATTATTCATTTCCTTTGGAAGCAAAGCAAAAGCTTGTGCTATAGCCTCGGGTGTAAGTTGACTAACAATATGCCTTGCTTGTTGTATCCATACGTTAGGATCATTGTTGGTAATGAAAGCGCTATCCATACCATTGGCTTCAAAATTGAACCACTTGGCATTGGGTAGGTTTTTTTTGAACGATTTCATATGACGGGCAGCAGGAACATTGGTAATCAATCCCAATAGGTTACCGTCAATTTTGGCAAAAGCCTGATCTCGGTCACGTGGAATGGGTTGGTAAACTATAGTGTTGCCTTGCTTGAATTCGGCCCAACGCCATTGGTCAGGATGACGGTCCCAATCGCCAATCAACATATCAAAAAGACGCGCTTTAATGTAACTTGCTTCATCCACCCGGTACTTTTCATCTTTTCGCAAATTGGCCATTACTTCATCCGATCCTACGATGGCATCGGGTTTTCCAAAGCTTTCAACATCTTTCTGTGAATCGGTTGGTCGTTCTTCAATCATGTACAATGCATCGCCGAAACCTTCATTGTATTGTCCCAAAGCCGGCTGTTTCGGAACGTAAAACAATTTCGGATTGGAATGAAAAATGCCTACTTTATCAGCTAAAGCGCCAACAATGAATGGGGTATACGGATGGGCCGTGGTATAGTAATCATATATAAAACGTTCGGCTGTGGTATTCTGAAAATCATTTTGAATGTTTTGCTCTTTGAATGCCACCGTTTGCAGAAAACGTTTCGCGCTTTTCTTTAAGGCGCGCATTACATATTCTTTACCGTTTTTATCTTTCAGTCGTAAGGATAATGATTGATGACCGCCTCCAGAGATAGTAGGTTGTAATCCACCGTAAAGCGTATCCAACTGAACGACTTGTGCTTCAACAGGCTTGCTGTAATACTCTCGGTAATGTTTTCCCCATAAAAACCGGTAAAAACCGCTCTTTTGGGTCATTTTTTGGTCATAAATGACGGCATTTACCGTCTTGCTGGTCTGTCCGGTATAGACTAACGGGGTTTCCTTTTTTTCTTTGATAATCTCCTGACGGAAGATTTCTTTTTCAGTAGTTCCTTCTGTACTGTAAAACACAACTTGGGCACTCCCGTTTTCCTTGACATTCAGAACGGCATAACCTTTACCGCCAAAGGAAAAGTTATTGGGATAAATGGCTCTGGCTGCCTCTCGTTTGGAAGCGGAACCACTCACAATCTGTTGGATGCCATCATGAGCAATGTACTGCAAATTATGTTCATGACCCGATACTACGATAATATTGTTTTTGTCCTGAATAATAGGCTTTAAACGATTGACAAATGCGGTATATTGCTTGTTTTGCATATCCTGCGGACTCACACCGGATGTTTTTCGTATCAAATTGACAAAGGAACCTAAGACAGGTAAAGGAATCGGAAAATGGGAAGGATATAATTGTTTTCGGAGTGAAAACTGCCCACCATGCGGACCATTAGTGAGTAAGGGATGATGAATGGCCAATACTAGGGTTTTGTTCTGGTTCTTATTGATCAAGCTTTCCAATTCTCCAAAAAATTGATCCCGGGTTTTAATATCGCAATTGTCATTGATGTAGGGTTGTTTGTCCCAATCTTCCAAGTACCATTGACTATCGATGGCAATTAATACCAAGTTGTCATTGAGTGTAAGACTTTCAATTCCGCAGCCTTTTCCTGGAAGAAAGGCTTTCTTTTGTTTCAAAAAATTGGATACGAATAACTCTTGTTCCTGTAATCCTTTTAAACCGTGATACCAATCGTGATTACCCGGAATGAATACTGTTTTTCCTTTAAAATCCTGTGTAATTTGGAGTTGATTGTTCAATTTGATTTCGGCTTCTTTCCGTTCTTGGGTTGTTTTTTCTACGGGCATGCCCAAAGGATAAATATTGTCTCCAAGGAAGAGTAACGTTGCCTTTTTATCGGCCTTGTCCAGTTTTGCTTTAAGTAGTGATAAAGTTTGCTGCGTTTGTTGGTCATCTGCATTTCCGGCATCACCCACCAAAAACAAAGTATGACTGTTTTTTATCGTGTCTTTTTCTTCTTCTGACTTAGTTGAGGTAGTAGAAGTACCGAATTGTATCGTATGGGTAGCACAGGCATTGAACAGGAATAGTAGGGCGGTATAGCAAAACAGTGTATAATTTTGTTTGATTGATTCGTTTACCCAAAACAATTTCATAATTTAGTAGTATTAAATGATCATTGTATGAATTTTATTCAACACGCAGAAGATTTCGTTTTCAACTTACTCAAAGATAATCTTTCTAATTTATATACTTACCATAATTTTAATCATACGCAAAAAGTAGTAGCCGCTGCTAAATTGCTAATCGAAAAGGAAAATATTCAAGGTAGCGATGCAGAAATAATTCAAGTTGCCGCTTGGTTCCATGACGTTGGTTACACTAAAGGCTGGGAGAAACACGAAGAAAAAAGTGTAACAATTGTTGAACAGTTTTTACGGGAAAATCAAAAAGAACAGGAGTATATCGACAAAGTAATTGGACTTATTCGCGCTACCGAAGTAAACTACGTGCCGCAGAATAGTTCGGAAATGATCATTAAAGATGCCGATTATTGCCATTTTGCAAGTGAAGATTATATTGCTACGAGTCAACTATTGCGCGAAGAATGGAAACTGACGCAAGATAAAGTGGTAACCGATTTGGAATGGCTGTCTGAAAATAGAAGAATTCTAGTGAGTTGCCATCGCTATTTTACTCCCTATGCTAAAACAGAATGGCAAAAAACAAAGGATAAAAATATATTGCAATTGCACAAGGAAATCCAAAAACTGTCAGATAACCCGGAAAATCTTTCCAAAAACAAACTGAAAAAGAAAAAACTGGAAAAGTTGGAACGCCCGGAAAGAGGTATCGATACCATGTTCAGAACGACATTGAATAATCATACTCGGTTGAGTGAAATTGCCGACAGTAAAGCGAATATTCTGCTATCCGTTAATGCAATTATCATTTCAATCGCATTGTCTACATTGATCCCAAAACTAGATAGTCCTGGGAATGTACATTTGATTGTGCCGACATTCATTTTGTTGCTTTTTAGTGTGATATCCATCATTTTTGCCATCATGTCAACCCGTCCGAAAGTAACTAGCGGTACATTTACTCGTCAGGATATCGAAGATAAAAAGGTAAATCTGTTGTTCTTCGGAAACTTTTATAAAATGCCGCTGGAGGAATACCAATGGGCTGTGAACGAACTGATGAAGGATCGTGAGTATCTTTACAATTCCATGATTAAGGATTTGTATTTTCTAGGTTTGGTCTTAAATCGTAAATACAAACTCTTGAGAATTACCTATACGGTTTTCATGATCGGAATCATTTGTTCGGTTTTTGCCTTTATTTGGGCATTCAAAAGATCCGGACTTTAATCCAATAAAACTTTAACACGGATGGCTTTTAATCCGGATACGCCTTGTAAATCTTCAACTTCCAAGTATTCGACCATAGGTTCTAATACTTTCTGGAACTGAAGGTATTCGATGTACTTGGTGTATTCTTTTTCTTCATCGGAATGCGAATAGACTATGGTGATTTTACCTTTCTCGGTAATGCGCTTTTGAGTGTTTTTCTCCAGTGCTTTATCTATTCGTTTTTTCACCACTTCATAACGGGCATTGTAGGATCCATCCACATCAAATCGTTTCTCGTCCATACGAAAACGAATCGTAATCGGGGAACTGAATACTAAAATCAACGAGGTCACTTCAAGCGGATAGGGCAAAGTGTCTTTTAATGCATAATGCTCTCTTTCCATCTCAGCCAGTACTTGAAGTTGCCACAAACGCATATTGTACAAGTAATTCAAATTGAAATTCGACTGTGGTGTAATTGAATTGCCAATGTAAAGATTGTGTTCAACGCCATCGGTGTTAAACCGTTCAAAATAATGTGGAAATATCGCTTGAGCTTCTTTTTGCTTGTTGTCTAAAACGACACTCAACTTTTTATTGATGGCTGTTAAAGTCGAATCAAACTTTTTTCTTTCCTGGTAAAAAGTACCGGTGGTTTCATCAATACTGTCGAAATAATTCGCTACCAATGCATCTTGACTCTCATTTTTAAGAATCGGATGGATTTCAGTTTCAATGTAGCGTTGAATTTGTTGCTCGGTATCGGCTTTTAGGTTGACAAACAAATCATTCAAATAGGTAACCAATTCGAATTTCCGTTGTTCAAGTATAGGTAATTTAGTTCGTTCGTGTAACGCTTCAATAATACTGATTAATGTACTCAGCTGGTTTTTCATATCATCCTGAGCAGCCCTGTTTCTGGTATCTGAAGATTCTTTGATGTCTATTTGTCCATACAACGGGTACACATCCTTGAAGACAATTTCCTTGAAAATATAATCGGGATTGGAATGTTCATTCACGATGTACTTTTTGGCTTCTTTCTGGAATTTCCAATAAACACTCGGATGAATACTGGTGTATTCCTTCTGGATAACGGCTTCTATTTTATTTTGAATTTCCGAATTATAACGATCGATAGTATCCACTATAAAGGGCATTACAATGTCCAGTTTGTTGGCATTGAGGCTGTTCAATTCGGATACTTTTGAGGAAACCAATTCCATGATTCCTAATAAATTGCCGTCTTTTACCACAGGAGCAAATACACAACTCATAACACCTTGTGCCAATAAATGATTGCCAAAGAAGCTGTTTTCCTCGCTTTTGACAAATTCGGTAACATTAGAGATGGCGACATAGTTTTTGTCTTCTATTAATGTTTTGTAAATACCACTACTTAAGGCTTTCTTACATTTCATTTCTGGTGAACCACAAAGTAGAAAACTGTCTACTTTCTTTTCCTTGTCCATAGTACTGAACTTGGTTTCGTCTTGGGCAAAAGTGGTGTAACCAATACGTAAATCGGGTATTTTGTATATGGATTGTAATATGCCTTTCAGAATTTCATTGAAATCTTCATTCTCTTCCTCATCATTCAAACGTAATAAGGTACTTTTAAGATTGGAAACGGCATTTTCGGTAGTTGCATCAAAAAGAACAACAATGCCAAAGCCTTTTAAAATCCAACTTTCTACCGGGAATTTTTCTTTCCAAATGGCAATATTGTCAAAACTGTCCATTAGTAAGGCAATATCTTCGGGAGTTAGTTGTACCGATTTATCCGTTGGCAATATTTCCAGAAAATCAGCATTGTACAATATTCGGTAATGTTTCATAATTCCCTCTGCATCCGGAATATCATAAAACAAAGGTTTGCTGAAATCAAGATGCTGATGATAATACACATTCAAAATAAGACAACAACTCATGATGTAAAATTGTCTGTCGTCTAAATCACGAATGGTTATGTCAAAATCAGTTCCGGCTTCTTTCAATATCTTCTTGAAACGTTCTGTATAGTTGAAGGTGATATTCACAAACGGAATCGTAATTGCTTTAATTTCATTGTGGGTTAAAGCAGTTGGAAACAAATCGGCCATCAAATGCTGAATGAGCTGTTCGTTTTCATGAATCTGACTCATACTGGTAATACCTTCTCTTAATTCAGGGTAAGGCGCCGTCTCAGCAAGCAAAGCTTTGGCATAATTGGAACGGTAATCAACATCCGAATCTGCGATTGATTCTAATGCCTCTAGTACTTTATGAAAGGATATCTTTATTTGAAAAGGATTCTCTGGGAAATTATTAAAATTCATAGCTATAATGAAAAGTAGCTCAAAGTTACTAAATAATCACCGTTAGGAAATTGCTATTTAAGGATAACTTAACTAAAACAGTCAGAACTTCTGCTTTTAAAGGAATTGTTATTCGCCTAAACGGTTACACTTTAAAACAATTACTAAGTTTAAACCAACTAGTATCAAAGTAGTATCAAAGCAGTATTAAAGTAGTATTAAAGTAGTATCAAAGTAGTATCAAAGTAGTATTAAAGTAGTATTAAAGTAGTATTAAAGTAGTATCAAAGTAGTATCAAAGTAGTATCAAAGTAGTATCAAAGTAGTATCAAAGTAGTATTAAAGTAGTATTAAAGTAGTATTAAAGTAGTATTAAAGTAGTATCAAAGTAATATCAAAGTAATATCAAAGTAATATCAACCTAGTATTGGATTATTATGTTTTTAGTTTATACGATTAGTAAACTCCTTGGATTTTGGATGTAAATACACATAGCATCAATGGTTCCAGACCCCGACAGTGCTTAATTCATGTGGCGTGCATCTTTCGATCCTTAATTTCTGCTATCGTTAAATCGAAGTAATCTAACAATCTCAATGCTGCTATTCTAGCAATTGGGCGAGTCTACATTAAAATCCCTCAAAAACACCCAATCCAAATAACGCAAAGTCATACTTTACAGGGTCATTGGCATCCAATAATCGAAGTTGGGTGTCCAATTCCAGCAATGCTTTTGCATCGTTTTGTTTTCGGGTTAACAATCCTAATTTTCGGGCTACATTTCCTGAGTGTACATCCAAAGGACAAGATAGGGAAGAGGCAGGTATGCTTTTCCATATACCAAAATCAACTCCTTTTTGGTCTTGACGACACATCCAACGCAAATACATGTTAATGCGCTTGGCTGCAGATCCTCCTAATGGATCCGGTAAATGCTTCTCTGTGCGAGGTAAATGATCAATTTCGAAAAATGTTTTTTTGAATTCCGAAATACTTTGTTGCATCGAACCTTTGGCATGGTGCTTTGAAAATACAGCCTCAAGTCCACCGTGATGGGTATAAATGTTTTTTAAAGCGCTGATAAAGCCTATAAAATCTTGTCCGTTAAAGGTGCGGTGAACAAAAGAGCGAAGTAATTCCAAATCTTTCTCCGTGTGATTCATAACAAAATCATAAGGCGAATTCCCCATGAGTTCCATCTTCTTTTGGGCGTTCTTGATAATCATCTTCCGATTGCCCCATGCTATTACCGAAGCCAAAAAGCCAGCAATTTCTATATCTTCTTTTAAAGTAAATGAATGAGGTATTTGTATGGGATCGCTCTCAATGAAATTAGGGTTGTTATACAACGCTACCTTCTCGTCAAGAAATTCGTGTAGTTCACTAAACTCCATGAATTATACAGAAACTTTTGTAGGGTTAACCGATTCATTTCGGATATCACCATCCACCATAGTTAGTTTCCTGTCGGCCATGTTCGCTAAATCTTCATTGTGTGTTACAATGACGAAGGTTTGCCCAAACTCATCTCTCAGTTTGAAAAACAGTTGGTGCAGGTTTTCAGCGGTATGAGTGTCTAAATTACCGGAAGGTTCATCGGCAAAAATAACCGCGGGCTTGTTAATCAGAGCACGAGCTACCGCTACACGTTGTTGTTCTCCACCCGAAAGTTCATTGGGTTTGTGGTGAATGCGATGGCCTAAACCTAAATACGTCAATAAACGAATGGCTTCTTCTTCCGTTTCCTTTTTGGGTTTATTGGCAATAAAAGCGGGTATGCACACATTCTCTAAAGCGGTAAACTCGGGTAATAATTGGTGAAATTGAAAAATGAATCCTAAATTGAGATTACGAAACCTTGAAAGTTCCTTGTCATTCATTTTCAATACGTTTTCTCCATTTATCTCAAGTAAAGCATTACTGTTTTTTGAAGGTTTGTCTAGGGTGCCCAAGATTTGCAACAATGTGGTTTTTCCTGCTCCTGATGCGCCAACAATTGAAACTATTTCGCCTTTCTTTATATGAAGATTTACGCCTTTCAATACCTGAAGTTGGTCGTAGTATTTTTGAATATTACTTGCTTTGATCATTCGTGTGAATTTCTACAAAGAAACAAAGATTTTCGGTTTTATAAAATCCGGGAGCGCATAATCTGCGTATATAATGATAAAGTTTCGTTAAGACCGAAACGGCAAGTCGCTAATTTTTTAATTTTGGTAAAAGAGTAATCATGAAAGCATTTTTTTTATCTTTAATATCTCTCATGACAATGAGTTGTGATTCGAAAGCAAAATCTATGGAAAGTATAGAACCTCAAGCTATGGGTATCTCCAATGGAAAAGAAACCGCAATTTTTGCTGGTGGCTGTTTTTGGTGTACCGAAGCTGTTTTTTTGGAATTGAACGGCGTGGAAAGTATTAAACCAGGTTACATTGGTGGCAAATCCAGTAATCCGACTTACGAGGAAGTGTGTTCTGGATATTCCGGTCACGCCGAAGCGGTAAAGATTGTATTTGATCCAACCAAAATAAGTTATGGTGAATTGTTGGAAGTGTTTTTTGCAACACACGATCCAACTACCATCAACCGTCAAGGTGCCGATGTGGGTTCCCAATACCGAAGCGAAGTATTTACTACAAATGCCCAACAAAAGGAATTGGCAACAGCCTATATAAAGTTATTGAACGATGAGAATACCTTTGGTAAGAAGGTAGTTACTAAAGTTAGTGATGCCTCTACTTTTTATGTAGCCGAAGATTACCACCAAAATTATTACAATCAAAATAAAGAAAAATCGTATTGTACTTACGTAATTACTCCGAAAGTAGAAAAAGTACGAAAAGAATTCAAGGACAAACTGAAAAAGTAATTTGGCATCTGTTTTGATACGATATAGGCATAAACTTTAATTTTTTGTGGAATGACAAAAGAAGTACAGGTAGAGGTTTCTGCTTATAAACCTCAGGCAACAACTGGTAAGTTGATTATCAGTTTGCTATTTGATGCATTGGGTATGCTTACGTTTGCAGTTCCCATTGTAGGTGATGCATTTGATGTAATCTGGGCTCCCATTGCTGCTTTCGCTTTATCTATGATGTATAAAGGGAGCGTGGGTAAAATAGGAGGTACCATTGCTTTTATCGAGGAGATAATTATTGGATTAGATTTTGTACCCACTTTTACGCTCACATGGTTGTACGAGTACTTACAAGATAAGAAACATAGTAAATAAAAGAAAAATCCCGAAAATTCGGGATTTTTTTATGTTTTGAATAGGAAGCCTAAGCCCATAGCTTTCAGCATCTTCTTTTCGAACTCCCAAAAGAATTTAAACTGCCCAAATATAAACCCGAAGCCTACCAAAAGAACTTGGTATACAGGCAATACAATTACAATCTTTAGGATAATATACAAGATATAAGGCATACTGTCTTTGGCAATACCAAAGAAATCCAATATAGGTTTAGAAACCATTACACTAGAAGAACCGGTGATGGCAAAAACGACAAAAATGACGGTCAACTGCCAATTCGATGTAATTCCCCAGCGTTGTTTTAATTTGTTCATAAGGCAAATATAAAAATTTACCTTGGTGGTACAATACCGAATAGGTTTTGTTTATAGGTATTTTGAAAGTAAACCATATAATTATAAATCAGATAATTTACTTCATATCCATATCGAATCCTTGGATCATAATTGATCTGCATTTCATAGAGTTTAGAATCATAACGTTGGGGTTGTAAAACTCTTCTGTTCCATTCCTCAACATACCAACGATTTTTATTTTCTAGAAAGATTTCACTATGATAACCTCGAGCAAAAGATCGAGATTGTAACCAATGAGTGAATCCTGGATCAATGATATATACAGAATACTCTATTGCATCGTTGGCAATTTTAACCGTGTCGCCCTTAATGACTTTAGCATTGGCAACTTCGTTGTTTGCGGTGATTTGAGCTTTTGTATTACATGAAACCAAACTCAGTACCACTACCATTAGTATCACTAAAGTTCTCATAATCGTAAAATAGTAAAAAACCACGCTATGAATAGCGTGGTTTGGTTATTATTATTTTCTTCCGAATATACTACTTAAAAGTCCGCCTAAGCCTCCTTTTTTTGTTGCTGCCGCTACGGCATCACCTACACCTAACTGACCATCTCCATCTTGATCCAATACAGATGTTAAAATAGAGCCACCTCCAGAAGGTATTGCAGCTGTTTCCGTGTTGTTTCCGCCAAGCAATCCGCCAAGCAATCCACCTAAATCAGTTCCGTTCTGCACATTAGAGCTTTTGGCTTTGCTTGCAAGAAACGACATTAAAAGTGGAGCTGCTATTTTCAATATCATTCCGATTTTATCAGTACTTACTCCAGTATTTTGACTTAATGCATTTTCAACACTGGTTTGATTTCCTCCCAAAACGTGACCGAGAATCTTGCCTCCATCTTCAACATCAACTCCGCCACCTCCTAGTAATCCTCCTAAATTATCCAATAACCCGCCATCATGCTTTCCGCCCATAAGTGCACCAAGCAATCCTCCGGCTCCTTCTTCTGAAGATGCGTTACTTTGCATTGCATTGACCAATGCAGGTAATGCTGATGTTAAAACAGAAGAAGTTTCAGTTTCCGATGTACCTGCCTGTTGACCTACAGTAGCTACAATTTGTTTGCCTAAATCACTATTTAATAAATCCATTAATCCAGCCATAATTTCTTAATTGTCTTTTAGTTAGTAAGACATAAATGTAAGAAATAATTTTAGATTTCGTGTTTTAATAATGTTATAATTTGCTCGGCCAATTCGGTTCCGATTCTATCTTGAGCTTCAACAGTTGCTGCTCCGATATGAGGAGTCATTGATATTTGTGGATGCATCAAAATCTGTACAGCCGGAGTAGGTTCGTCTTGAAATACATCCAATCCAGCGAAAGCTACTTTTTTACTATCCAATGCTTCAATCAAATCAACTTCATTAATAATTCCACCTCGGGAACAGTTGATAATTCCTACTCCGTCTTTCATGATTTCGAATTCCTTTTTTGCAATTAAATAGCCATCTTGCGAAGGAACATGTAGTGTAATGAAGTCGGAATGTTTCAGTAATTCTTCAACAGGCTCGGTTGAAATCTCTAAATCGATAAATTGATCGTTGTAAAATTCAACGCGTATTTGTGCCTTCCCTACAAAACTGTCGGATGCAATTACTTTCATTCCTAAACCTAAGGCCATTTTGGCAACCGCCTGTCCAATTCTTCCAAAACCAATAATACCAATGGTTTTTCCTCTTAACTCAATTCCGTTAGCATATGCTTTCTTTAAACCGTCAAAATTACTATCGCCTTCCAAAGGCATGTTTCTATTGGAATCATGTAGAAAACGTACTCCACTAAACAAATGAGCAAATACCAATTCCGCTACCGAGTTAGAAGATGAAGCAGGGGTATTGATTACCTGAATGTCTTTTGAAATGGCATAATCTACATCGATATTGTCCATACCTACACCACCACGTCCAATGATTTTTAAAGACGGACAAGCATCGATAATGTCTTTTCTGACCTTAGTGGCACTGCGTACCAATAATACGGCAATCTGATGGGTGTTTATATAGTTGGCTACTTGTTCCTGAGCCACTTTTGTTGTAATAACTTCAAATCCGGCGTTTTCCAAATGCGTAACTCCGCTTTTTGAAATACCGTCGTTTGCTAAAATTTTCATTGTAATTATTTATTTAGGAGCTATTTCCCGCTGTCCACTGTATCTTTTACTTGAGCCATTTTGAGTTCCTCAATAGCTCAAGTAAAAGGATGCCGTTTCCATCGGGGCTAATTATATGTTATTTTCCAATTCTTTCATGACATCAACTAAAACCTGTACACTTTCTAAAGGTAAGGCGTTGTACATCGATGCTCGGTAACCACCAACCGATCGGTGTCCTGTCAATCCGGAGATTCCTGCGGCTTTCCAAAGTTTGTCAAAGGCTTCGGCATGACTTTCGTCATTCAATACAAAAGTTGCATTCATGTTGCTTCTGTCTTCTGTATTGGCGGTTCCTTTGAATAACGGATTTCTGTCGATTTCAGTATAGAGTAAATTGGCTTTAGCTTCATTGATTTTCTCTATAGCTTTAATTCCTCCTAAATTTTTTAACCATTGCAAGGTAAGTAATGAGGCATAGATAGGGAATACCGGTGGAGTATTGTACATACTCTCTTTGTCGATATGTTGTTGGTAATCCAGCATTGAAGGGATATAACGCCCGGTTTTACCCAGAATTTCTTCTTTAACTACAACTAAAGTCGCTCCAGCTGGTCCCATGTTTTTCTGAGCTCCGGCATAAATCAAATCAAATTGAGAAAAATCCATACTTCTTGAAAAGATATCCGAACTCATATCACAAACCACTGGTATATCCAATTTTGGAAATTCTCTCATTTGAGTTCCAAAAATAGTATTGTTGCTTGTACAATGAAAATAATCGGCATCACTAGGTAAGGTATAATTTTTAGGAATGTGATTGTAATTTTCTGCTTTGGAAGAGGCTACTACAACTGTTTCGCCAAAATGTTTTGCTTCTTTAATGGCACCACTTGCCCATGTTCCCGTATCAAGATACGCGGCTTTCCCGTTTTCTTTCATTAAATTGTAGGGAACCATTAAGAATTCTAAGCTTGCACCCCCGTGTAAAAATAAGGCTTGATATCCTTTATTCTCCAATCCTAAAAGTTCAAGAACCAATGCTCTGGCTTCCTCCATCACTGCCACAAAATCTTTGCTTCGGTGGGAAATCTCTAAAATAGATAAATCAAGATTGTTAAAATTGAGAATAGCTTGTGCTGATTTTTCAAAAACTTCCTGTGGAAGAATACATGGACCAGCACTGTAATTGTGTTTTTTCATTGTGTTGTTTGTTGTATTTTAAAAGAAAAACACAAATTTCGTGAAAAGTGTTCAAAAAAAGCCTAATTGTTGTTAACATTAGGCTTTAGTTTATTAACGAAAACGTTTTCGTTTGTTATAAATTCAAAAGAAAATCCAATGTATCGACATTATCTGCATAATCCCAAAGTTTTGGCTTTTGTGTTTGTCCAAAGGCAATGCTATTGCCAATTAAGCCATTTGACACAATACATTGTATCGAATCAACATCGTTTTGCAATCTAGTTTTGACATCTTCAATATTTTCATAGAATTCATAAAAAACCGAAGAAATAGGAGAGGCGTAACTAGTGTCTTCTTTTATGGTAATGAAACCATTATCCAACAACTGATAAAGACTCATTAGAAAAACCGCTTTGTTGTAATCGTAATTGTTGGCGTATTTTTCATATTTGATGATATCCTGATATACAAAAATGGCTTCAAAGAAATTTTTAAAATCGTATCCTTTGGGTACAAATAGTTTGGAAACATTTCGGCAACCTAATCCGAAATAACGGAAAATATCTTCACCCAGATTGGTTAAATCTTCTTTGGTTTCATTTCCGTCTAAAACGGCAACCGAATTCCGATTTTTACGTATAATACTTGGTTTGTCCTTGAAATAATATTCGAAATAACGTGCGGTATTATTACTTCCGGTAGCAATCACAGCATCAAAATTTTCCAGTTTGCCTTCAGTAAATTCAATAAATTGCTTTAATTCAGGTTGTATTTCAATTAGGTAATTGGCTAAAAACGGTAATAAATGCTGATCGTTAGATGAAGTTTTAATAAGCACTTTGTGTCCGCTTATCAAAACGGATAAAAAATCATGAAAACCAACCAATGGAATGTTTCCTGCTAAAATTAATCCAACTGTTTTGACATTTGTTTTTGAAAAATCATAGGGTGCAACCCATGTACTTAAATTAGCTTCTGTTAATGCTTCGGCCCATGAATTGATTGAATAATACACTTGTTCGGGCGTAAACCAACCGTTATGCGACTGTGATAATTCAATCAATGAAACAAAGCGCTCAAAGTATTGATCGTTCTGTTTTACATCGTTAGCTTTTACCGAATTTTCCAATTGAAACTGACGTAAAAACTTTCCTAATTCAATAAAGGCATGTATTTTGTCTTTTTGTAGCATTTGTTTTTTGCGTATGTGTGGTTTACATTGTAATTTTGTGCAAAAATAAGTTTTTTAGCATTAAGCCGTATGCAATATGCTATAACCTTTTTATTTTAAAATCATTTTAACAGCTTATAGCTTATAGCTTAAGGCATAAAGCAGAAACGATATGGCAATTATAATAACAGATGAGTGCATCAATTGTGGTGCTTGCGAACCGGAATGTCCAAATACTGCAATTTATGAAGGCGCTGATGATTGGCGTTGGAAAGACGGTACTTCTTTAAGTGGTAAAATCATTTTACCGGATGGTACCGAAATCGATGCTGATGCAGCGCAAACCCCAGTTTCGGACGATATTTACTATATTGTTCCAGGTAAATGTACCGAATGTAAAGGTTTTCATGAAGAACCACAGTGTGCAGCTGTTTGTCCGGTAGATTGTTGCGTTCCCGATGATAATCATGTTGAGGATGAAGAAACATTACTGAACCGACAGGCATTTTTACATAATGAATAACTCAATGTTGTACCCATTGAGAAAATTTATACGATTGCATTCAATCCTATTCTCCGCAGCAGTGGTTTTAATAGGATTTTTTTATTTCAAAATAATGAATTTGAATAATTATAATTTCTACCCTGGGAAGGTAATTGGATTAGAAAAAATTCATTCAAAAGTTTCAAGTGCTGGAAAAATAAATGGAGGAAGTTATGTGGCTATTAAGAGAGACATTCCTAATGTGGAGTATTATAAAAACAATGATACGATAAGGTACGATCAGGGTGAACTCAGATTAGTTACTAATTTTGAAGTAAACGAGGAAATAATTGTTCTTGAAAATAAACAGAATGATAATAAAACGTACATCTATTCTGTCTTTTACTATTGGATAGATTACTATGAATTGGTTTTTACATTATTTGTATTTCTATTTATTCTAGGATTCATTAAAAATTTTGTCTAACGGGATTTATCTCAATTTGCATTTTTTTGTTTTAATCTTAGATTGATTGTATCACTTTGAGACTTTACAACTTTTAACCTATATTTGCACACTTTTAAAAATCAGAATAATGAAAGCAGGTATCGTAGGATTGCCAAACGTAGGAAAATCCACTCTTTTTAATTGTTTATCTAATGCAAAAGCACAAAGTGCTAACTTCCCGTTTTGTACGATTGAACCTAATATAGGTGTGGTAAACGTTCCAGATCCAAGAATCAACCGTTTGGAAGAATTAGTGAAACCTGAGCGTGTACAGATGGCAACTGTAGATATCGTAGATATTGCAGGATTAGTGAAAGGAGCGAGTAAAGGAGAAGGTTTAGGGAATCAGTTCCTTGGAAATATCCGCGAGTGTAATGCTATTATTCACGTTTTGCGTTGTTTTGATAATGACAATATTGTGCACGTAGATGGGAATGTAAACCCTATTCGCGACAAAGAAACGATTGATATTGAATTGCAGTTGAAAGATTTGGAAACTATTGAAAAACGTTTGGAAAAAGTAAACCGAGCTGCAAAAACCGGTAATAAAGAAGCTCAGGCTGAACAAGCTTTATTGAATAGAATTAAAGATGCATTACTACAAGCTAAATCAGCGCGTACTGTTGTTCCTCAAAACCAAGATGAAGAAGTTTTAATGGAAAGCTTCCAGTTGATTACTGCAAAACCAGTATTGTACGTTTGTAACGTGGATGAAGGTTCGGCTGCAACCGGAAATGCTTATGTGGAGCAGGTTCGTGAATTGGTGAAGGATGAAAATGCTGAAATCATTGTTTTAGCAGTAGGTACTGAAGCAGATATCACAGAATTGGAAACATACGAAGAGCGTCAAATGTTTTTAGAAGATTTAGGTTTAAAAGAACCAGGTTCTTCTGTATTAATTCGTGCAGCTTACAAATTATTAAACCTTCAGACGTATTTTACTGCAGGTGTGAAAGAAGTTCGTGCTTGGACTATCAATATTGGTGATACAGCTCCAAAAGCTGCCGGTGTAATCCATACTGATTTTGAAAAAGGATTTATCCGTGCTGAAGTTATTGCTTTTGAAGATTACTCCAACTTCGGTTCGGAAGCGAAAGTGAAAGAAGCCGGAAAATTAAGAGTAGAAGGAAAAGAATATGTGGTTAAAGATGGAGATGTGATGCACTTCCGATTTAATGTGTAAATCAAACTATTTGATACAAAGATATTTGAGCGAAACCTAGTGGTTTCGCTTTTTTTTGGCTCAATTTTTGATTTTCATTTGTAAACTATTCCCTATGAAATGTCAATTTTTTTTGGTGTTGCTCGTATTGCCTTTTTTGTCTTGTAAAAATTATTTGTCAGAACCGACAGAAAGCTTCGATTTATACTTTGAAAAACCCCAACCTGTAAATGATTCTGAATTGTCTAAAATCCCTTCTAGGTTTTTTGGATCCTACTGTATTAATGAAAATTTTTTCTTGGAGGTTACCAAAGATCAGATTGTAACCAAACATTTTGATACCTACAGATTTCATAAAAACTTGCTGGATTCATTAAAAGTGGAATTCCATGTCACCAAAGATAAATTCATTTCCAAAAATGATGCTGAGTTTCAATTTGATTATAAATTCGTTGGTGATTCTATCGAATTGTCAGATATTAACGTTAATACCCTTTTTGGTTTTTCAGATAGGCAGAAAATGAAAAGAGTTGGGAATTGTCTTATTTTAAATGAAAAGGATTCGGTTTTTTGGAAAGCAAAAATTGTGCGATTTGATAAAAAATCGGTTGCAATCGAATATATAGGTGATTGGAGTGATTTAGATCAATTTGATTCTATAACAAAAGTTAAATCCAAGAAAATTGATTCAACAAAATTCATCCTCTCACCGTCCAGAAGGGAGTTTAAAAAATATTTAGAACTCAGTAAGGAATCGCCATTCCATAAATTTAATAAAGATATATAATGGTCAAAATTAAAAAAGCGGCAAAATTCCTTCTAAAACTAGTATTGGGTTTCGTAGGGTTTCTACTAATTTATATTTTAGGTGCTTTTTTGCTACCTAAAATACCTGTGAATTCAAATATTTCAACCGAAGGAAAAACTATACCAATTTATATACTTTCAAATGGTGTGCATACGGATATTGTTCTTCCAGTGAAAAATGAATTGTACGATTGGAGTCAAAAAGTAAAATTTGAAAACACGATTACGAAAGATTCGACCGCTCAGTGGGTAGCTTTTGGATGGGGAGATAAAGGGTTTTATCTGGAAACACCAACATGGAATGATTTGAAATTTTCAACTGCCTTCAAAGCGGCTTCTGGATTGAGTACTTCGGCAATTCATGCTACATTTTATAAAAGTTTAAAAGAGAATTCAAATTGCAGACGTTTAGTGGTTTCTCAATCGGAATACCTGAAATTAGTTACATTTATTAATGATTCATTTGTAACCGAATCAGAGCAGTATAAGTTTATAAATACGAATGCTGTATATGGTAAAAACGATGCTTTTTATGAAGCAAAAGGAAGTTATAGCTTATTTCATACTTGTAACACTTGGGCTAATAATGCATTAAAAGCGGCCGACCAAAAAGCAGCTTTTTGGACACCTACAGATACCGGTATTTTGGATCATTATAGAAATTAAAAAGCCGCTCATTGAGCGGCTTTTTTTGTCTTTCAAATGGATTAGAATTTAACTCCTAATCGTACAAATCCATAAGTACCATTAGAACCCATTTGTACAGAGTCGAAGTTACCTCCGGTTTCTGTTTCTGTATCTTGAATATCTGGATAAACATTCAACAAGTTGTTAACTCCTAATGTTACATTGAAATTTTTGGTAATTTCTTGATTTATCGAAACGTCGGTAACGATTTTTCCTCCGTAATAATCGATTGTATCTAACCAATCTACTAATTCAACTGCACCAAAACGAGTAAATCTTACGTTAGCATTGAATTTTTTATTGTAGTTATAGTTGAAACTTAAACCAAATTTGCTTTCAGGGGCTGAAGCCAATAAGAAGTTTTGTTCTCTTCTTCCGAATAGTGTTTCTTGATCCAATCCAGTTCCACCACCGATATTACCAATACTCATTTTGTTGATATTACCAATGAAAGAAGTTCCTAGAGAACTGTTCCCGAATTTCTCATCATAGCTTAATACAAAATCAACACCAACAGTTTGAGTATTCAAAGCATTGGCAAAGAATTGTACATTGGCCACATTCTGACCTGGTATACCGCTTCCGTCAAATTGACCAGTTAAAACCACACGGTCTTGAATATCTACAAAATAACCATCAACTGTACCTGTGAATTTTCCTCTTTTGTAAGTGAAACCTAAACTGGCATTAAACGCTTTTTCTTCTTTCAACTCGTCAATTCCGAATGCTTTAGTAATTTCGCTATCGTTCGAAGCTAATAAGGTTTCAGATGGTACTCCACTGATATAGTCTGTGAATTTTAAGTTGTAGTATTTTTGAGCTAATGAAGGAGCTCTAAATCCAGTACTCATTGAATAACGCATTGAAAAATCTTTGGTTAGCTTGATGCGTTGTGCAATTTTAGCATTCCAAGTTGAACCGAAATCGCTATAATTTTCATAACGTACAGCTACTGCTAAATTTACATTATCGTTAAAATCGAATTCAGTATCAACATAGGCAGCAAAGTTGCTTCTTGATTTATCTACTTCATTGTCTGGGCTGTATCCTGGAAATCCTTGAGATCCGCCTGGTCTTGGATCACCGTTACCATCAACAACATAATCCGCTGGATCTGTATCTTCAGTTACTAAATCTCCGTTAACATCGTATAAAGCATAAGAAGCTTCTTCTCCTGCAAAAATTTTAAAGTTTTCGGTACGGTATTCAGCACCAAAAGCAAAGTTCATCCCTTTTAAAACACTATCAAAATTTCTGGTAAAATGTACACCTGTTGTATTTTGTGATAGTGAATGTCCACCAGCATCAAATGAAGTAGGTGAATTTTCTTCTAATGAAGCATTTAAAGTGTTGTGAATATCATATTTGAAATGATTGTTTCCATAAGTATTGTTGAAGTCTACATCCCAATTCGCAATTTTAGTTTTAAAACCAGCAGAAATTGATGCATCGGTTATTTTTGTACCGATTATTGGATCGAAGCCGTTAGGGTAGATCGCTGGAATATTTCTCGGACTGTCTGCAGTTCTTGTAAAAGCATACGCATCAGAATCTCTTAAACCAATACCTCCGAAAGCATAAATACTTGAATTATCGCCTACATTGTAAGAACCGTTCAAAAATACAGTTCCGTTTTTAGCAGCTGCATCTCCAAACTGATTTCTGTAGATATCGTATTTGTCTGAATTGGCTGGTCGATTCGTATGGTCTTTTTTCGATGCGTCTAATGTAGCATTTAAAAAGCCTTTATCGCCTAGCTTGAACCCATAATTACCATTTACCTGAACGGTTTGTCCGTCAAAACCATCCGATTTGATATCGTCGTCACCATAAGGAGTTTTAGAGTTGTATGTTCCATAGGTTACATTTCCATTGAATTCTTCAACATTATCTTTTAATACAATATTGATTACACCGGCAATCGCATCGGAACCATATTGTGCAGAAGCACCGTCTCTTAAGATTTCAATACGTTTAATGGCAGCTGCAGGAATGGCATTCATATCGGTTCCTGTATTACCACGACCTCTTGAACCGAAAAGGTTAACCAATGAAGATTGGTGGCGTCTTTTACCGTTAATTAAAACTAATGTTTGATCTGGTCCTAAACCTCTCAAAGTAGCAGGGTCAACGTGGTCAGCACCATCCGATCCAGATTGTTTACTTGCATTGAATGACGGCGCTAAATACTGAAGCAAAGCATTTACCTCAATTTGTCCCGTTTTAGTAACAACATCCTGCATATTGATTACGTCTACTGCTACAGGTGAGTCAATAATAGTTCGTTTCGTATTTCTTGAACCTACAGCTTGAATTGTAACTTCGTCCAAAAGCACACCGTCTTCTTCCAAACTTACAACTATCGGACTTTGGCTTGCACTAACTTCCATTTTTTTGTACCCCAAAGATGAAATAGTCAAAACAGAGTTGGAATTGGTTACATTGATTTTGAATTTTCCTTCATAATCTGTGGTTGTTCCGTTAGAAGAGCCTTTTTCTACAATATTGGCGCCTACCACTGGCTGACCGTTATTGTCGTTTACCGTTCCGGTAACTAATTTTTGGGAATATCCTATACATACCCCAAAAAATAATAACATAATAGTTAATACTTTTTTCATTGTTTTAGTTCGTTTAATTTGATGCTAATATAAATAAAAATGTAATGTTAATTTTTTGTGAAAATAATATTTATGAGAAATGAAGTGTTAATAAGTACTACTTGCTTCTTTGTCGATAACTTTATGGTTGAGCTATTTTATATCTATTGGATTTACTATATATTAGCGCAAAATCGATAATTTTCAAAATGCTAGAGCAAAATCAATATACCGAAGACAATATCCGTTCTCTCGACTGGAAAGAACATATCCGTATGCGACCGGGGATGTACATCGGAAAATTAGGCGATGGTTCATCACCTGATGATGGTATTTATATTTTATTGAAGGAGGTTCTCGATAACTGTATCGACGAATTCGTAATGGGTGCCGGGAAAACAATCGAAGTTACCGTGAAGGACAAGATGGTAACTGTTCGTGATTATGGTCGTGGTATTCCTTTAGGAAAAGTAGTGGATGTTGTGTCCAAAATGAATACCGGAGGAAAGTATGACTCCAAAGCCTTCAAAAAATCAGTTGGTTTGAATGGGGTAGGTACGAAGGCTGTGAATGCACTTTCAACTTATTTTCGAGTTGAATCGGTACGTGACAATCAGCAAAAAGCGGCTGAATTCTCTGCTGGTAATTTAACTATAGAAGAAGATGTAGTTGAAACAACCAAACGCAAAGGAACTAAAGTTTCTTTCGTAGCCGATGATACGATCTTCAAACACTATAAGTACCGTAACGAGTACATTGTAAAAATGTTGAAAAACTATTGTTACCTGAATACAGGGTTGACAATAATTTATAATGGAGAAAAGTTTTATTCCGATAATGGATTAAAGGATTTATTGGAGGAAACCATTTCAGAAGAAGATATGGTATACCCAATCATTCATCTTTTGGGTGATGACATCGAAATTGCGATGACACACAGTAAAACTCAGTACTCTGAGGAATATTATTCGTTTGTGAATGGTCAGAATACGACCCAGGGAGGTACGCACTTGGGGGCTTTCCGTGAAGCGATTGTTCGAACAATTAAAGAGTTTTACAATAAACCGTTTGAGGCTTCGGATATTCGTAAATCTATTGTTTCCGCGATTTCAGTAAAAGTGGAAGAGCCGGTTTTCGAATCACAAACCAAAACGAAATTAGGTTCTACCGAAATGGGACCTAATGCACCTTCTGTTCGTACGTTTATCAACGATTTTATCAAAACTAAATTAGACAACTTCTTACATAAAAATCCGGAAGTAGCCGATTTACTATTGCGCAAAATCCTTCAAGCAGAACGCGAACGCAAAGAATTGTCAGGTATTCGCAAATTGGCCAAAGAACGTGCTAAGAAAGCAAGTTTACATAATAAAAAGCTTAGAGATTGCCGCGTTCATTTAACTGATGCCAAAAATCCAAGAAGTTTGGAAAGTACCCTTTTTATTACCGAGGGAGATTCGGCATCGGGATCGATTACCAAATCCCGTGATGTGAACACACAGGCGGTTTTCAGTTTGCGTGGTAAGCCTTTGAATTCGTATGGAATGACCAAGAAAATTGTATACGAAAACGAAGAGTTTAACTTGTTACAGGCTGCTTTGGATATCGAAGAAAGTATGGAAGATTTGCGTTACAATAATATCGTAATTGCAACCGATGCCGATGTCGATGGTATGCACATTCGCTTACTTTTGATTACCTTTTTCTTACAGTTTTTTCCGGAACTAATCAAAGAAGGTCATTTGTATATTTTACAAACGCCATTGTTCCGTGTGCGAAACAAAAAAGAAACGATTTACTGCTACAGCGATGAAGAACGTCGTGTCGCCATAGATAAATTAAAACCAAAACCAGAAATCACCCGATTCAAAGGATTGGGAGAAATTTCTCCAGACGAGTTCAAACATTTTATTGGTGACGATATCCGATTGGATCCTGTTATGCTGGATAAAGCGACTTCCATTGAAAAATTATTGGAATTCTACATGGGTAAAAACACACCAGACCGTCAGGAATTCATTATCAATAACCTAAAAGTGGAATTGGATACTGTAGAGGAGTTGACGAGTTAAAATTACTTGATTGGTAATTTCTGAATCGAAATAAATAAACTGAGTACTGTTAACTGAAAAGTGTTAACTGAATTATGAGCGAAGAAAACGAAAATATAAACGAAGAAGAATTAACGCCACAAGAAGAAAATCATGCTGAAGAAATCCCTTCAGTGGATAGTAAATCTTTCGAAGGCGAACACTTTTACGAACACGACGAAGAAAATCCGGATGCTACCATTACGAAAGTAACTGGAATGTATAAAGATTGGTTTCTGGATTATGCATCTTACGTAATCTTGGAACGTGCTGTTCCGGCTATTGAAGACGGATTTAAACCTGTACAACGTCGTATCATGCACTCTATGAAAGAGTTGGATGACGGCCGTTACAATAAAGTGGCAAACGTGGTCGGTCATACCATGCAATACCATCCGCACGGAGATGCCAGTATTGGTGATGCCATGGTGCAAATTGGACAAAAGGATTTATTAATTGATACTCAGGGAAACTGGGGTAATATTTTAACCGGTGACGGAGCAGCTGCATCACGTTACATTGAGGCACGTTTGAGTAAGTTTGCTTTGGAAGTTTTATATTCTCCAAAAATCACCGAATGGGGATTATCCTATGATGGTCGTCGTGCTGAACCAATTAATCTTCCGGTAAAATTTCCTTTGTTATTAGCACAAGGTGGAGAAGGTATTGCAGTTGGTTTATCCACTAAAATTTTACCACACAATTTCAATGAATTGATTGATGCATCGATCAAAATTTTAAAAAATAAACCGTTTACATTATATCCTGATTTTCCTACTGCTGGTATTGCTGATGTTTCCAATTATAATGATGGGTTACGCGGCGGACGAGTGCGTGTGCGTGCCAAAATTTCCCAGTTGGATAAACAGACGTTGGTAATTACTCAAATTCCGTTTTCAACCAATACATCGTCATTGATTGACAGTATTTTGAAAGCGAATGAAAAAGGGAAAATCAAAATCAAGAAAATTGAAGACAATACCGCAGCTGATGTTGAAATTTTAATTCATCTTCCGCCGGGAGTGTCTCCGGATAAAACGATTGATGCTTTATATGCTTTCACAGGTTGTGAAACATCGTTAGCGCCTTTGGGATGTGTTATTGAAGACAACAAGCCATTGTTTATTGGTGTGTCGGATATGTTGAAAATATCGACGAACAGAACAGTTGATTTGTTGCGTCAGGAGTTGGAAATCCAATTGCAGGAATTGGAGACCAAATGGCATTTCTCGACTTTGGAAAAGATATTCATTCGAGAAGAAATGTACATCGATTTCAAACTGTACTCCGATAAAGAATCGTTATTCGAATACATGTACAATCGTTTCGAACCTTTCAAAAAATCATTTGTTAGAGATATAATTGACGAGGATTTGCAGAAACTAACGCAAATTCCAATGATTCGTATTACCCGTTTTGACTCGGATAAAGCGGATGAACAAATTGCTAAACTCGAAGAAGAAATGGAACAAGTGAAACATCATTTGGCTCATTTGATCGAATTTGCAATTGATTATTTTACCAGACTGAAAGAGAAATACGGTAAAGGAAGAGAACGACAAACGGAATTGCGTTCGTTTGATACTATCGAAGCAACCAAAGTTGTTTTGCGTAACACGAAGTTATACGTAAACCGCGAAGAAGGTTTCATTGGAACCGGTTTGAAAAAAGATGAATATGTAGCGGATTGTTCGGATATTGATGATGTGATTGTATTCTTGAGAGATGGTAAAATGGTTGTAACGAAAGTCGACGACAAAAAATTCATTGGTAAAGATATTATCCATATTGCTGTCTTCGACAAGAACGATAAGCGAACCATATACAATATGATTTATCGTGATGGGAAATCAGGTTCGTCGTTTATAAAACGTTTCAATGTTTCAGGTGTGACTCGCGATAAAGCGTATGATTTGACTCAGGAGAAACCGGGTTCTCAAGTATTGTATTTTTCTCATAATCCAAATGGTGAAGCCGAAGTAGTTACCATTTTGCTACGTCAGGTGGGAAGTGTGAAGAAATTGAAATGGGATTTGGATTTTGCCGATATTGCTATCAAAGGTCGTGCTTCTAAAGGAAATACAGTTTCAAAATATCCAATCAAGAAAATTGAACTGAAAGAGAAAGGAATATCGACTTTACGTCCGCGTAAGGTTTGGTTTGATGATACCGTTCAGCGTTTGAATGTGGATGGAAGAGGGGAATTGTTAGGAGAATTCCGACCTAACGATCGTTTGTTAATCATCAATCAATCCGGAAAATTAAAAACTATTATTCCGGAGTTAACGACGCATTTTGATGAGGATATGATTATTCTAGAAAAATGGCATCCTAAAAAACCAATTTCGGCAATTTATTATGATGGTGAAAAAGAACGTTATTTCATTAAACGTTTCTTAGTTGAAAATGAAAATAAAGAGGAAATCTTTATCTCAGAACATGAAAAATCGCAATTGGAAATTGTTTCTACTGACTGGCGTCCTGTAGCAGAATTGGTTTTTGCCAAGAGTAAAGGTGTTCAGAAAGAAAACCAAACGATTGATATGGAGCAGTTTATTGCCGTGAAAGGAATTAAGGCTTTAGGAAATCAATTGACAACAGATAAATTGAAACAGGTGAATTTATTGGAATCACTTCCGTATGAAGAACCAATTGAGGTTATACCTGAAGAAATTGAAGTGAATGAATCCAACTCAGAAGCTGGTACTGATCTAGCAGATTATAATATCAGTCTGGACGATGATGGTCAAATTACACTCAGTTTGGATTAAGTTTTATGAAAAAAGTAACAGTTTCGACTGTTACTTTTTTTATATTTGTTCCACAATATGAAAAAGAAATTAGTTACGGTTATAGTAGTATTCTTGTTCGGCATGTTTATTCTGCCTCAGGATAGCTATGCTTGTACTAAGAAAATGGATTCTACTTTTCATCAATCTATTACTCCAAAAAAGACTGCAGAAAAAAACTGCTGTGCTAAAAATTCTTCTGATGAGGAGAAAGGTTGTACCAAAAATTGTGATAATTCTAAATGTCATTGCAGTGCTTTCGGAAGTTGTTCTTCATTTGTTTTGAAAACGACTGAGAGTTTTACTAGTTTCTTTGTATCTACAGTAGTTAAGAAAGACAACTTTCACTATACTTCCTTGACCAATAAGGTCTTTCTATCGGTTTGGACACCGCCTAAAATAAGCTAAAGATTTACGACTAGCCATAATTGTATACTGTTGGGAAAGATTTTATCACTCTCATTTGCAATTATTTATCTAAATTTATACTAATTATAAGCTTTTATAAAGGCTTTAAATCTTTGACTTATGAAAAAATTAATCCAAAATATAACACTATTATTGAGTGTATCACTATTGTCTGTTGCTTGTGATGCACAAATCAAAAATGCGAAAAGTACGACTGTTACAATCAGTGGAAATTGTGAGATGTGTGAAAAAACAATTGAAAAAGCCGGTACCCTTAAAAAAGTCGCCACTGTAGATTGGAATAAAGACACAAAATTAGCTACAATTAGCTATGATTCTGGAAAAACCAATCCAGATGAAATCCTAAAGAAAATCGCTTTGGCGGGTTATGACAGCGAATCATTTTTGGCTCCAGATCAAACCTATGCAAACTTACCGGAATGTTGTCAATACAAACGAGAGTTTAAAAAAGAATTAGTAAAACCTACTTCAAGTGAAGTCTCACATCAACATGATACGCATACCAATACTTCTGAAGTTAAACAAGAAACCAATCAATTGAGTCAACTTTATGAAAATTACTTTCAACTAAAAGAAGCTTTAGTAAATTCAGATGGCGAAAAAGCTTCTTCACTTTCTAAAGAATTGGTTGCTTCCATCAAAGATGTAAAAATGGAATCGTTAGAAAATGAGGCACACATGGTTTGGATGAAAATCCAAAAGAACCTTACTGAAGATGCTGAACATATTTCTGAAACTAAAGATGTTAAACATCAAAGGGATCATTTTATGACACTTTCTAAAAGCATATATGCCTTAATGAAATCTGATAAATTGAATGAATCGGTTTATTATCAATTTTGTCCGATGGCCAATGACGGTAAGGGAGCGAATTGGTTAAGCAAGGAAAACAACATCAAAAATCCTTATTATGGCTCAATGATGTTAACTTGTGGAAAAACGGTGGAAACGTTGAAATAATGAAAATCTATATTAAGAATATGGTTTGCAGCCGTTGTAAACTGGTGGTTAAGTCCGAGTTGGAAAAACTCGGGCTTCACCTTCTTTCAGTTGAATTGGGCGAAGTAGAAATCATAGGTTCTTTAGACAATACCCAAAAGGAGTTGATCGTAAAACAACTCGATTCATTTGGTTTTGAAATGATAGATGATAAAAAAAGCCGTTTGATTGAACAAATTAAAACAATCATAATCGAATTGGTTCATCACAGCAACTATGAGATGAAGAGTAATTTATCCGATTATATTAGTGAACGACTTTCACTCGATTATAATTATGTGAGTAATCTTTTTTCGGAAGTTGAAGGTATTACTGTAGAGAAGTATTTTATTCTTCAACGTATTGAGAAAGCGAAAGAACTGTTGGTCTACGATGAATTGACTTTGAGTGAAATTGCATATCAACTGAATTATAGTAGTGTAGCGTATCTCAGTAATCAGTTTAAAAAAATTACAGGTTTCACTCCAACGTATTTCAAGCAACTGAAAGAAAAGAAACGGAAACAGATAGAAGAACTATAAAAATTACAATTCATTACCGAAATAGTGTAAAGCATTCTATGTCATCTGTTCGGAACTTTGTCATTACTAATCTTTTAAAATTATCTAATAATGACACACGAATATCAAATAACAGGAATGACATGTTCAAGCTGTGAAGCTAAAGTGAAATCGGCTTTATTTTCGATACCGAACATAACTAATGTAGAAGTTTCAAAAGAAACTAACTCGGCAATAATTTCAATGGACAAACATGTTTCATTAAAAGAATTGCAAAATGCACTGACTGAAAAAGACAGCAAATATCGAATTAATGTTAAAGAACATAGCGAAATAGTTGAACAAACAAAATCTTGGTTGGAAACCTATAAACCAATTGTACTGATTTTTGGATTTATTACAGTCGTTACTTTATTGATTCAATGGCAATCGGGTTTCTTTAATTTTATGGAATGGCTGCGCCATTTTATGGCTGGTTTCTTTTTAGTGTTTTCCTTTTTTAAATTGTTAAATCTGAAAGGATTTGCTGAAAGTTATGTAATGTACGATGTAATTGCACGAAAAATACCAGCTTGGGCCTATGTTTATGCTTTTGTAGAACTAGGTTTGGGTATGGCGTATCTGATTGATTTCAATCCGTTAATCGTCAATTTAATTACTTTTTTAGTAATGTCTATTAGTATTATAGGTGTTTTACAATCGGTTTTGAATAAAAAAAGAATACAATGTGCTTGTTTGGGAGCCGTTTTCAATTTGCCCATGAGTACAATAACCATTATTGAAGATGCATTGATGATAGGCATGAGTGCTTATATGCTACTTCAATTGTTAATTAATTAAAAAATGAGATTATTTATATATAGTATAATTTTCCTATCGATATCAACGGCCTTTGCTCAAAAGGTCGTTCGGTATGATTTATATGTGCGGGATACAATAGTGAATTATGCAGGAAAGGAAAAAAGAGCCATTGCTGTTAATGGTCAGATTCCGATGCCAACATTGACTTTCACTGAAGGTGATATTGCCGAAATATACGTACATAATGAATTGGAGGAAGAAACATCAATGCACTGGCATGGCGTTTTTTTACCCAATAAAGAAGATGGTGTTCCGTATTTGACACAAATGCCGATACAACCTCATAGTACTCATGTTTATCGTTTTCCTGTAATACAAAACGGAACACATTGGTACCATAGTCATTCGGGTTTACAGGAACAAATAGGAATGTATGGTTCATTGATTTTCAATAAAAAAATAGATGATCCAACTTTCCGTAAAGGAATTGATGATTTACCGACCTATCCAGTCATTTTAAGTGAATGGACAACTATCAATCCGAAACAAGTACACCGTATGCTTCATAATGCATCCGATTGGTTTGCTATAAAAAAAGGAAGCACGCAGAGTTATGCTGAAGCAATCAGGGAAGGGCAATTTAAAACAAAACTCACTAATGAAGGGAAGCGAATGTTGGCCATGGATGTGAGTGATGTTTATTATGAAAAGTTCTTCGTGAACGGACAATCAGAAAATCAATTCAAAGATATCAAAGGCGGGGATAAAGTGCGTTTACGTATTTCAAATGGGGGAGCTTCTAGTAATTTTTGGTTAACCTATGCAGGTGGTAAAATTACGGTTGTAGCTAATGACGGTAACGATGTCGAACCGGTTGAAGTTGACCGATTGCTTATTGCAGTATCGGAAACATATGATGTCGTGGTTGAAATTCCGGCAGTAGATACCGCTTTTGAATTTCAAGCCACCCCAGAAGACAGAACGCAATCAGCATCGCTTTTTTTAGGCAATGGAATTAAACAATTGGTTTCACCGCTGCCTAAATTGAATTATTTTGAGGGAATGAAGATGATGAACGATATGATGAAAATGAACGGTGAACTGAACGATATGGGAATGAACATGAGTCTGAATCAAATGGATATGAATGTGGTGATGTATCCTGAAATCACTGGCAATAAAATGGACAAAATGGACGAAAAAACCAACCATTCACAACATCGTTACGAAGCCAATAAATTATCAAACATAGTGACACTCAATTATGCCATGTTGAAATCAACTACTAAAACGGCTTTGCCCTCAAATGCTCCTGTTAAGGAACTTCGTTTTGAACTTACCGGTAATATGAATCGCTATGTATGGAGTTTAGATAATAAAGTGATTTCAGAAACCGATAAAATAAAAGTTAAAAAAGGAGAAATACTACGGATTACACTTTATAATGGTTCGATGATGCGACATCCAATGCATTTACACGGTCATGATTTTCGTTTAATCAACGGTCAGGGCGATTTTGCTCCATTAAAGAATGTGCTAGATATTATGCCAATGGAAACAGATACCATTGAGTTTTTAGCAAATGCAGAAGGGGATTGGTTTTTTCATTGTCATATTTTGTATCATATGATGAGTGGGATGGGCCGCATTTTTTCTTACGAAAATCAAAAACCGAACCCTGAATTACCCAATCCTAAAAAAGCCTATCGAAAGTTAAAGGCTGATGATCGTGAATTTCATTTTATGGCGGAAAATGATTTTGCAACTAATGGAAATGACGGTATGATGATGTTTCAAAATACGCGTTGGAGTTTCGGAACAGAATGGCGACTTGGTTACAACGACATGCATGGCTATGAAACCGAAACACACATAGGAAGATATATTGGTAAAATGCAGTGGTTTATGCCGTTTATAGGATTTGATTGGAGGTATCGAAAAATGGGACATGATGATGTCGAAAAGAATATTTTCGGACAGTACAATACCAAAGATAAACGAGCTGTAGTTAGCGCTGGAGCAAGTTATGTTTTACCAATGCTTGTTACTTTTCAGGGAGAAGTCTTTACAGATGGAACACTTCGTATGCAACTGATGAGAGAAGATATCCCTTTGTCTAAACGATTGCGTATGGCTTTCATGGTGAATACCGACAAAGAATATATGGTTGGAATGAAATATATCCTTAACCGATATTCTGCGCTATCCTCTCATTATGACAGCGATATGGGATTAGGAATTGGACTGACAATGAACTATTAAAAAAAAGCCCTGATAGTCAGGGCTTTTTTTTTAAATATTACTTTGTTTGATTAACAAGAAATTAGCAAGCCATTGGTAAGCTATAAAAGCAATGATGAAAATGCTGGTAAACAAATTATTGGGCATATTAAAAGAAAATGCAGTTAAAACAGCCAAAAGACCTATAGTTCCCAATACAATAGTGACAATAAGTGGTACATATTTATATTTCGAAACGGCAAACATAGAGCCGAAAGGTACCATCATTAAAAATCCAAATCCTGCCAAGATGATAAAGTTTTCATTACCTGTTATAAAATAACTAACAATTCCAATTAGGAAAATGATCAAGCTCACACCTACAAAATTAGAACTTTTCATTTCGTTTTTGTCAAGCATGTATTTGGCGTAAGGATTCATTCGAAATAATAAATTACTTAACGGATTGATTACCCATGTTGAAAAAGCAAATACCGCTAAAACTATGATGATTGGAGTCAAATACGGTTGAAGTGCTGTGTTAGATTGAGCGATTGATCTTAAAGCTTTTTGCAAGAAATAAAAACCGATAATGAAAATCCATTGATTCTTTTGAGTAAGATTTTGCATAAAAAACACATACTTTAAATAGCCTCTATAAATGATATTGTTCGCTTTTAAAGCTTGAATCATTCCGGATTGTGCGTATTCATTGTTTGGATCATTTTTTAAGGATTCTCTAAAATGTTCCAGCGCTTTTTTGTGATTTCCTTTTTCTAATAAACCCCAGCCATAATTGGAATGGGTGTAGGAATTATCAGGATCTTCACGCAAGGCACCTTCAATGGTTTCAAAAGATTCTTCTTTGCGATTTAATTTTAGTAATGCGGTACTTCTAGTATTTAGACCTAAAATATTTTCAGGATCCAATTCTAAGGATTCGTTGGCAAGTTGTAATGCGCCATCATAGTCCTTTTTTAGAAGTCTGAATTGCGCCAATTTCGCTTTAAAATCAGGATCTTGAGGATCAATTTTAATTGCAGTTTGCAATAACGGTTCTACTTCTTCGTATTTTTCAGCAGCCAATTGGATGCAAGCTTTAAAATAATAATAAAACGCGCCGTCAGGGTATAAATGGATTGATTTATCTATTAATTCATTGGCTTCATTGTACTCATCTTGATGAAATTTAATAGCCGACAACAAATAAAACAAATAGGGTTCATCTGCATTTTCAATCAGCAACTGATTAATTTCTTTTTGAGCCAAATCAAATCGTTCGGAATTGATAAGCAATTGTATTTTCTCCAGTTGTTCTGCAAACATCTTATTTCTTTATTTTTAAAAATTTCAAAATCTCATCGTACAATCCTGTTTCATTGGCGTACAACGCATAATTCTTGGCTGTATTAAACCATTCTTGTGTGCTGGGTTTGTGTTTCGAAGCGGCATTCAATAAATCTTTGGTTGTTAATGGCTTTGGAATCCCATCAATGAACGATTCTTCCAGTTTTGCTTCTATAGCAATATCAATAAGCGCTTCAATATCTGCGCCCGAAAAGTGTTCTAGTTTTTTAGAAAGTGTTTGGTAATCTATAGCATCAATCGGTTTGTTCTCCAATTTAATTTTAAGAATCGCTTCTTTGGCTTTTTCATCCGGTGGTGGAATGAAAACGATTCGGTCGAATCGTCCTGGTCTTCTAAATGCAGTATCTAAATTCCAAGGTGTATTGGTAGCACCAATAATGAGAATACCTTCATTATCACTGTTTATTCCATCCAATTCTTGTAAAAACTGATTGATTAAATGACGAGATGACGATTGCTTCATATCGCTTCGACTTGCACCTAAAGCGTCAATTTCATCAAAAAATAAAACGCAAGGTTTGTTTTGACGGGCGATTTCGAATATTCCGTGAAGATTTTTTTCGCTGTTACCAATCCACATATCCAGAATATCGTTTAGGCCTACCGTAAAAAATTTCGATTGAATTTGTCCTGCTGTAGCTTTCGCAATAAATGTTTTTCCACAGCCTGGAGGGCCGTACAATAAAATTCCTCCACCGATTTTTTTGCCGTACGATCGGTACAAATCCTGATGTACTAAAGGTTTAATGATTTTTAAATCAATTTCTTTTTTGACTTGTTCCATACCGCCAACATCGTTAAAATTGATGTCGGAGATTTGTAAAAACTGATTGGAGCTCAAAGTTTGTTTAAAATTAGAGTCGTCATCATCAAAATCATCATCATCATCCAGGTTCAAATCGAAGTTACCCAATCTCAAATTGGAATCGAGTACTTCGTCTTTGTATTCCGGATTGATGTCCAGTGCTCTTTGGTAATAGTGTTGTGCTTTTTGAATGGAATTTTCTTCCAGTAAAATTTTAGACAACAGAATCAAGCTATCGAAATGTTCTTCGGCATCTAAAACATCTTCCAAAATAACCAAAGCTTTAGAAAACTCTTTTTTAGCAAAATAAGTTTGCGCCAAACCAAATTTGTATTGATTTGAATTGGAAAGACGAATTAGTTCAATGAATTGGATTTCGGCTTCATCGTATCTTTTGAGTTTAAGAAGCGAATCGGCCAAATGAAATTTTAACGGAAGATTATCCGGGGAATATTTTAAAGCTTCTAGTAAGCTCTCAATTGTATTATTATCCATTTTGATTGTAAAATATTTAGGCAATATAGTAAAAAAGCCCTGAATTCACAGGGCTTTTTATTAGTTACTTTTGATATGGTGTTTTTTTAATATTTCGTCAAAGACTTTTTCTTTCCCTTCTTTTTTCAAGTTACCGTAAACCACATTAATCAACTTTTCTGCATCCGTTCGGTAAGGCGAATTTTGTTCCACATAAATATTATAGGCTTGACATAAATTGTCGAGTGCTTTTTCGTTATCAGAAAGGTTTACTGCATAAATTTGTCCAATTCCATAAAATACTTCCGGATTTTTAGGGTCAATTTTTGCCATTCTTTCATACGCTTTTATTGCCTTTTTAAACTCTTCTTTGTATTGATAAGCAATGGCAATATTTTGCAGTGGCATCATTCCGTTGGGATTTATTTTTAATGATTTTTCATACGCATCAATTGCTTTGTCAAATTGATTCAGTCTGCGGTAAGTAAGACCAAGATTATCAAAGGCAAAAGCAAAATTAGGATCAAAAACGGTTGCTTTTTTATAATATTCAGCCGCCTTTGCATAATTTTCATTTTGGGATTCCTTCAATCCTAAATTATAATATTTGATGGCTTCCGAATTGGCTCCTTGTGATGATGTATCATAATCGTTGGATGCTAATTTGGCTTTAACTGCTGGGCAATTGTCTACCAAATGGCGTTCCAATTCATAATAAGCCTCTTTGTATTCTTTAGAAGAAGGGTCGAAATTGATGGAAATATCAATTTCCTTTTTGCCATCTACTTTTTTTGCTTTTGCTTCCAAATCTTTAATGTTTCCTAGTTTCGAAGCAAGCATATAGGCACCAACTTTATCGTCGATGCATTTATTCATTGCAGCAGTCATCGAATCTCTTTTGATATCCGTTGGAATAGAATCAATGCATTTGCAAGCATTTTCAGACAATTCTTTCAGCATATTTTCTTTACTGAATTCGATAGGTTTTTCTTCTTGTGCGTAACCCATGTACGACAAGCAAAAAGTGGCAACAATTGCTAACTTTAATTTCATATGCTTTTTTTTAATTGGTGATATCATCGTCAGCCAACTTGCTGTCCATGATTTTGTTATTGTGTAATTGTACAGGGCTTCCTTTTTTCTTCATTCTCAAATTCAAGAACTCCACAAATAAAGAGAAGAAAATGGCAAAATATAAATAACCTTTAGGGATGCTATGTACTTCTGTTCCGCCGAAGAATTTCAATTCAGCTAGGTGAGAACCTTCAGCCAATAACATTACACCGATTAAGATTAAGAATGACAATCCTAAAATTTGAATAGTTGGATGTTCGTTAACGAATTTCGAAACCGGACCAGCAAAGATTAACATGATAACAATTGAAATGATGATCGCACCCACCATGATTTCCAATGCACCAGCAGGACCAAAACCAGTAGGTGGTTCAGCAGAACTTACTAAGCCTACAGCCGTCAAGATACTATCGAAAGAGAATACGATATTCAATAACGCAATTTGAATAATAGCACCAGAAAGAGAATTACTTGCTTTCCCCGCAGTACCTTCTTCTTCACCTTCTAATTTGTGATGAATTTCAGAAACCGATTTATAAAGTAAGAATAATCCACCCGCAAATACGATTAAACTTTGTCCGGAAATTCCACCGGCTACAAATCCCCAATCGAAATCAAAGAATGATTTTTTCAGGCTCATTACCCATGTAATACCGAATAAAAGGATGATTCTGAATGCCATGGCTAATAACAATCCGATTCTTCTCGCTTTAGGTTGGTCTTCAGCTCTTAATTTTCCGGATACGATAGATAGGAAAACGATGTTGTCGATACCTAAAATAATTTCTAAAAAGGTTAATGTCAATAATGCAATCCATGCATCAGGGTTCATTAGAATTTCCATAAGATTTGTTTGAATTTTTAAGTTATACGGAACTACTTAATTTTTGTTACAGTTCCTTTTTGTTTTTTTGCTTCGCCAACAAACGAATATTCAAAAACGTATTGGTTTTTATTGGTTGTCAGTATTTTAATATTGATGGCTTTTTTCTCTTGCCTATTCTTAGGATGCAGTTTTTGCAAAATATATTCACAATCATTAATCCATCGCACACTGGCTGTATCGGTTTTTCCGTTAAACGTTTCGATTTGGATCGAATCATTACGTTCAAAAACCGAAGTCATTTTTTTGCCTTCAATTTCTTGTGTGAACTCAAATTTACCAGTTTTAAAATCGCTGCAGTTGCGTTCTTGTTGATAACAAGAAGCTAGAGAAAGACTGAATAGGAGAAGTGTTTTTTTCATTGTATTTGGAGCTGTTTACGAATGCCAAGCGTTATTTTTGTAATTTATTCAATTCGTCATCGGTGAAATGGCGAACACTTTTCTCTTTAGAGAATTTATCAGCATTGTAATCGTTGGATTTATTTTTAGGGATGGACAAACTATTCCATTCGGATGTTTTTAGCATTTTGGCATAAAAAACAATTTGCCCGATATGGTAAGGATAATGCGCCAATTGTCTGTTAATGGCATCCATGGCAGTTTGGCCTTCATTACGGATATAAATAATTTGCGACAATTGTTCGGGTTGAAGCGAATTGATGGCAGTAAAGAAACAATCCCATCCTTTCTTCCAAAGTTGCAAAAGTTCTTCCTTACTTTCTGAACCTGTTTCAAATTCACCGTCTCGGTTGCGCCATTCTTTTTCACCGTCGGAAGTTAAGAAATCGGTCCAACGAGACAACATATTACCGGCCATGTGTTTGATAATAATTGCGATGCTGTTGGTGTCTTCATTGGCAGAAAAAAAGAGTTGCTCGTCTTCCAGTTGTTCCATTGCTCTTTCCGCAATCGTTTTGTAATACAGCATTTGCTTTTTTACACTTTCCAGGTAAATGGTATTAGTTTCCATCGAATAAGCTTTTCATTATCGTTTTTAAACCTTTAAATATAAGGAATATTGACAGTACACACAACAGTATGCCCAAACTCAAAATAGGGATGTACATAGGATGCTGTTGGTTTTTAAACGACATGTGAATTAGGGAAGGTCCTAAGAATAGGAGCGGTAGAGCGTATCCCATCCATTTTATTCCTTTGTATAGTACTACTTTATTGGTGGACATTTGGATTTTTAGATTATTAGATTGTTGGATTATTAGATTGTTAGACTGTTAGATTATTAGATTGTTAGAAATTTAATCATTATTATAACTTATAACTCATAACTCAAAACTCATAACTCAAAACGAGCTTCGCTCCGTTCGCTTTCGGCTCGGGTCATAACTTATAACTTTCCACTGCTTTTCTAACGCTACCGTGTTCTTTTAGTAATTTTTCAGCTTCTTCGTAGCTAACCGGAATTTCGTCCATGATCATGCGAACGCCTCTGTCGATTAATTTCACATTACTCAATTGCATGTCGACCATTTTATTGCCTTTCACGCGGCCTAATTGGATCATGGAAGCTGTTGAAATCATATTCAATACTAATTTTTGAGCAGTTCCGGCTTTCATGCGGCTACTTCCGGTAACAAATTCAGGGCCAACCACGACTTCGATTGGTAATTGAGCCGTTTGTGCTAGCGGACTACCTTGATTACACGTAATACAACCTGTAGCAATATTATTTTCGTTGCATTTTTCCAATCCACCGATTACATAAGGCGTTGTTCCTGAGGCTGCAATTCCGATGACCATATCATTTTCATTGATATTCCATTCCTGAAGATCTTTCCAGGCTTGTTGTTTGTCGTCTTCGGCGAATTCTACCGCTTTACGGATGGCGGTGTCGCCTCCAGCTATGATTCCGATGACCAAGTCGAAAGGTACACCGAAAGTGGGCGGGCATTCAGAAGCGTCGACAATGCCTAAACGACCTGAAGTTCCTGCACCGATATAAAACAAACGGCCGCCTTTTTTCATTTGATCGACTACTTTAGTCACAACAGCTTCAATTTGCGGTAACGCTTTTTCTACAGCTAATGGAACGGTTTTGTCTTCATTGTTGATGTTCGTCAATAAGTCATGAACCGACATTTGTTCTAAATGCTCGTATTTTGAGGATTGCTCGGTGGTTTTTGTGAAAGACATTGTTTATGTTGTAATGTTATAAAGTTTAAAGTTACAAAGTTTTTGGTTTGCGTGAGGGATAGCAGTGGAAATCCTTTTTCATGAGAAGCGCTAGCGGAGCATGGTAAAAAGATTGCAACGGATAGCCCGACCCTTGTGGTCACGCTCCAATTATTTTACATAAAATACGCCAGTACAATTCCCAAGATGATAGCGGACAGTTTGGCCATGTTGAATTTATGGCCTTCGCTACTTTCGAAGATAATTGTGGACGAAATGTGAAATAAGATACCAATAACAAACGCGGTGATTTCGGTTTGGAATTGAAGAAGATAGTTCGAATCGGTTGAAATTAATGTTCCTAGTGGTGTCATTACAGCAAAGGCCATCATAAAAATGAATCGGGATACTTTGTTCAAGTGCGATTGCATTAAGAAGGTGGTCAAGATGATAGCGATAGGGAAGTGGTGCACTGAAATTCCCCACGCCAAGTGATGGTGCTGGCTTACCGGCATTCCTTCCAATAAGGCGTGCAAGCACAAACTGATGAACAACGCCCATGGGATATGGTTCATTTTGTCGTGACCGTGTACGTGACCGTGTTCGGCACCTTGCGAGAAGTATTCCAAAACAATTTGGAACACAATACCTATCATGATAAAGATGCCTGTATTACTATGATAATGATCAGCACTTTGTGACGTATTGTAAACCGAATATACTTCGGGTAAAAGATGCGAAACGGTTAATGCCAGAAGGAAGGAACCGCTGAACGCCAATACGAGTTTCAGTTTCTTTTTGCTTTTCGGTTGGAAGAAAGTGGCAATCAGATACCCGAATACTACTGATAAAAAAGGAATTATATAGATCATAAAACGAGTTATGAGTTATAAGTTATGAGTTATAAGTTATGAATTATAAGTTGTTAATTATCAATTATCAATTATCAATTATCAATTATCAATTATCAAGTTATTATTTAAAAATCATGATTAGTCTTTCGGAATCGTTTTTATAGAATTTACGCAATTTGTAATCGCCAAAAATATCCAACAGATAAATATCGGCTTTTTCCATCATTTGTTCGAAATCCTGTAAGGTTAACGCTCTTACTTTTTCGGTGAAGTGGAATTTTTGACCGTTATCTTCAAAATCGATTTCTTTGTGAATGTGTCCGTCCTTTACATAACGTTTGATTTTGAAATCGATACCGTCTACCGTTTTTACTTCTTCCGGTACTAAGTTGTCAATGACATAGTTGGCGTTCATAAAATCGATGACACCGAAGCCATATTCAGTTAGGCTTTCCTTGATGGCCAATAAGGTTTTGAAATTGTCTTCCTCATTTTCAAAATAGCCAAAGCTGGTAAACAGATTGAACACCGCATCGTATTTTTCATCGGTGGCTTGGCGCATGTCGTGAACTTTGAAACGAAGCGAATCGTTGCTGGATTTTGATGCTTCGGCGATACTGTTTTCGGATAAGTCGACACCCGTTACATCATACCCTAATTGATTCAGGTAGATGGCATGACGTCCTTTTCCGCAGGCCAAATCCAATATTTTAGCTTCATCCGGAACATTCAGGTATTGCGTAAGATTGTCCATGAACAATTGCGCTTCGGAATCGTCGCGATCCTTATATAATATGTGGTAATACGGAGAGTCGAACCAAGTTTCGAACCAGTTGTTTGCTTGTGAAGAATTGTTTTCTGACATTTATTCTAATTTACATGCAAATTTACAGTAATTTGACAATGAAATTGTAAACTCCAAATAACAAATTTCAAAATCCAAATAAATTAAAGTACTTTTGTGGGCTAAAAAAATAACAAATCCCAAAATCAAAGATAAAAATTCTTCCCTCTTTTTTTGGAATTTAGAAATTGGAATTTAAAGATAATTATGGAACATAATTTCAAAATGATAGCCAAGACCTTATTTGGTTTTGAGGAAATATTAGCCAAAGAATTGCATCAGATGGGTGCTCAAAATGTGGAGATTGGAACCCGTATGGTTAGTTTTGTTGGCGACAAAGGATTTATGTACAAAGCCAATTTGGGATTGCGTACTGCCTTGAAGATTTTAAAACCAATTTACAATTTCAGAGCTTTTAACGAAGCGAGTTTATATAAAGGGATTCAAGGTATTGACTGGTCGAAGTATATGAACCAGAATATGACCTTTGTAATCGATACTACGGTACATTCGGATAATTTTAAGCATTCACAGTTTGTGGCGCAAAAGTGTAAAGATGCGATTGTGGATCAGTTTAAAGCGAAGTTTGGTACGCGTCCGAGTATTGACAAAGACTATCCGGATTTGCGTATCAATGTACATATTGATCGCGATCAGTGTTCGGTATCATTGGATTCTTCGGGGAATTCATTACACCAAAGAGGGTATAAAACCGCTACAAATATTGCTCCAATCAATGAAGTATTGGCTGCAGGAATGTTGTTGTTGTCCGGTTGGGACGGAAGTTGTGATTTTATCGATCCGATGTGCGGTTCCGGAACTATTTTGGCAGAAGCAGCGATGATTGCATGTAATATTCCGCCGAATATTAACCGTAAGGAGTTTGCTTTTGAAAAGTGGAACGATTGGGACAACGATTTGTTTGACCAGATTATGGATTCACTGATGAAGAAAGTGAAAGAGTTTCATTATACGATTACCGGTTATGACAAAGCACCGAGTGCGGTGATGAAAGCGAAAGACAATATCCGCAATGCCAATTTGGATGAATATATCAAAATTAGCGAGCGTAATTTCTTTGATACCGAGAAAGAGAACCAAGGACCGTTGCACATGGTATTCAATCCGCCGTATGGAGAACGTTTGGATATTCATTTGGAGCGTTTTTACAGAGAAATTGGAGACACCTTGAAACAAAGTTACCCGAATACCAATGCTTGGTTTATTACGGCCAACTTAGAAGCATTGAAGTATGTAGGACTGAAGCCTTCCCGTAAGATTAAATTGTTTAACGGTAAGCTGGAAGCCCGTTTGGTGAAGTATGAGATGTATGCAGGGAGTAAGAGAGCGAAGTTTCAGGATGCCAATTCTAAATCAGAGGAATAAATTCCAAATTCCAATGACTAAATTCCAATAACTAAATTCCAAATTCCAAATCAGAGGAATCAAATTAAAATAAATAGATTCCCGCCTGTGCGGGAATGACAAATAATAGATTATGAATAAAAGTACCAAAGCATTTATCTACAATTTGTTAGGTTTTGCAGTATTCTTTTTCCCGTTGCGCTATCTAATTGCAACCTATACCCATTTGGACGGACTGTGGATTCCATTGACCGCTTTAGTAGTGGGTACCATTTTGTCGCCTAAATTTCAAGCGGTTAAGACTAGAGATGGAGAGCGACTTTTTATGAAATGGCTATTTACTAAAGGACTTAAAGAGTTAAAGTAAAGACCAATTACTGATAGGATACGTTTTAAAAGAAAAGCCACATTAGTTGTGGCTTTTTTTGTTATTTCCGAGGCTTACTTTTTTAATCAAGCCTTACTTTGTTTGTTCCAAGGCTTACTTTTTCTGATCAAGGCTTACTTTTTCTGATCAAGGCTTACTTTGTTTGTTCCAAGGCTTACTTTTCTTCATCCAAGCCTTACTTTACTTGTTCCAAGCCATTTTGCCGTTGACCCAAGGCATTTTGCAGTTGGTCCAAGCCATTTTGCCGTTGGTCTAAGCCATTTTGCCGTTGGTCTAAGCCATTTTGCCGTTGACCCAAGGCATTTTGCCGTTGACCTAAGGCATTTTGCCGTTGACCCAAGGCGTTTTGCCGTTGACCCAAGGCGTTTTGCACTCGGTCTAAGCCATTTTGCAGTTGGTCTAAGGCGTTTTTCATTTGACCTAAGCTAATTTTCAGTGGAGCTAAGTAGTATTTTGACTTTCCTAAATCTTATCGGCTTTTTTAGAGTTTCTTATTACAATCGGTTATTTTTTAAGGTAGAGTAGATTAAAACACCCTTTATTCAGTTGTAAGCTTAACTGTTGGTTCAGTTTTACTTTTTTAAACCTGAATGTATCTTTGGTTTCAAAGGTATAGGTTGAACCCAATTTTTCATTTTTGAGGGTTACATCGTAACTGACGATAGTATCAGTATTGTTTTTTGGATGCCAAGCTTTGAGTTCCGTTACGGTTCCCGAAATAATTACTTTCTCGGGAGTTCCAATATTGGCATTGAAAAAGAGTACCGATTTTGAAACTACAAAGCGGGGAATGAAATAGATAGCGGCTGTCACAAAAAAGAAGAAAAGCAGTTCTTTACTCAGTATTCTCCATTTGTATACACCCTCTTTTGGGAAAGCTTTTATAAGGAAAAGCAAAGGGAGAATAAGATAAATGGGCAGGAAAATTCTGTCTACCCAAATGTTTTGTCTCCCATCTTCTCTATACCATAAACTTTCCGGGTATATTACAAAGAAAAAAGACAGGATTATAATTGCCAAAAAAGTGGCAAGAAACCAGTTTAAGGGGTTTTTCATTTTTTCTTTTTCGAGTCGGTTTCCTTGCTGGGTTTCGTGCTCGTTTTTGTTGTCTTTTTATAGATTGGAATCGAATACGTTAGGGTGTAATTCCATCCCACACCGAATTTTCCATCGTAGGTACGATTATAGCCCGGTATATAGAGATTATCGAAATTGTCCGGTTTTTTATCGGTAACCAAATAATTCATACGAACACTGAATCCGGCGTAGAAGTTCTTGAAAAGTTCCGCTTTCATACCCGCTACGACTTCGGTCCAATGAGCAGACAGCCCCTCGTATTTTTTTCCTGCAATGACATCGGAATTAGGAGGGAAGTAGCCCGAAGGATCATAGATTTTATAACTATTAAGTTCTTGGCTAAAAGAGCTCACCCCATAGCGAAATCCCAGGTGGATTGAGTTTTGCATATCGAGCCAGTTTTGGTAGAAGTTCCATTCCGGACCCACTTTCAGGTAGCTTCCTTTCGTTGTAAAATTCAGGCGATCGTCGTCGGTGGTTTTATTTTCGTTCCCTAATTCGGCTGCTAGGTACATTTTTTTGGTTACACGAAAATCGCCCACCAATTCTAGGCCTTTATAGTCTTTATCGTAGAGGCTACGAGCTAATTTGGAAAGATCGGCCCCGATGCGCAAACCGTATTTTTCGGTTTTCACCACCGAATCATTGGCATTGGTTTTCGATTGTTCTTTTTTGGTAACGTCCTGTGCAACACCTGCTACAGTACAAAAAAGGAATAACAGGTTAAAAATAGATTTTGACATGGACTTCATTTTCGTTGGCAATAGTATTGGTTTGTACCGTAATTTCTTCAATCCAGTTGAGCGCGTCCGGGTTGAGTACCATTCCGTTGGGATTGGTGAGTTCGAATACCGTTTTGAATCCGCACGCTCTAGAAATGTACACATCTTCTCGCGTATAATTGATGTCGATACCATCTGTATTAATTAAAGCAGTGTTCGCATTACCCTCATTAATAATGAAAGAATACTTTACGAAATCGGCGGTAGTTTTTAAAGGCAATTGCAGTTTATTTCCGTTGAAGCGATATTTTTCGTCACCGGTAGCATTTTCATTGAAAACGATTCCATTGGCTTCCCCATCGGCAATTACTTTTAGATCGGTTACACTTTTCAAAGCGGTAGGATTGTTATTGTCGTAAAACTCGATGATCATACGAGGTGTGGTAGGCGTACCTTCTTCGCAGATATCGTCTTTTTCACAATTCCATAGCGAGAATATAGTGGTGGCAAAAACAAGAACCAGTAACAACTTTTTCATAAAACTAGATTATCTTTTTTCTAAAAGTACAACATTTTCCACATGATGCGTTTGCGGGAACATATCTACCGGGCGCACTCGAGTTACTTTGTACATTTCATCCATTAGGGCAAGGTCACGCGCTTGTGTTGCCGAGTTACAACTCACATACACCACTTTTTCCGGAGCGATGCTCAAGATTTGTTTTACTACATCAGCGTGCATACCATCGCGGGGTGGATCAGTGATGATGACATCCGGGTGACCGTGAGCAGCGATGAAATCGTCGTTGAACACATTTTTCATGTCTCCTACAAAGAACTCACAATTGGTAATGTTATTGCGTTTTGCATTTTCTTTGGCATCGGCGATCGCTTCAGGAACCGCTTCCACACCGATTACTTTTTTTGCTTTTTTCGAAACGAATTGCGCAATAGTACCTGTTCCGGTGTATAAATCGTAAACTAGCTCGTTCCCTGTTAATCCCGCGAATTCTCTTGTGATAGCGTACAGTTCGTAAGCTTGTTCCGAGTTGGTTTGGTAGAAGGATTTCGCATTGATACTGAAGTTTAGTCCTTCCATTTCTTCCAAAATATAGTCTCTACCTTTGAAAAGGATGATTTCTTGATCGTAGAGTGTATCGTTTGCTTTTTGGTTGATTACGTATTGCAACGAGGTAATTTCAGGAAAACGTTCTGCTAAGAAGTTCATGACCAGTTCGATTTCTTTTTTATTGTTGTCGAAGAATTGGATTAACACCATTAGTTCGCCGGTTGATGCCGTGCGGATCATTAATGTTCTTAGTAAACCTTCGTGGTTTCTCGGATTGAAAAACGACAATCCATTCTCGTTAGCGAAGCTTCTGATTTCGTTACGGATGGCATTGGAAGGATCCTGTTGCAAGTGGCATTTTTGGATGTCCAGGATTTTATCCCACATTTTAGGGATGTGGAAACCTACGGCATTTTTATTGTCCAATTCGGCACCGCTATCTACTTCTTCTTGCGTCATCCAGCGAGAAGACGAGAAACCGAATTCCATTTTATTGCGATAGAAAAATTGTTTTTCAGAGCCAAGGATTGGTTCGAATTCCGGCAATTCGATTTTACCGATACGTTTAAGGTTGTTGAATACCTCTTGGTGTTTGTAATGCAATTGTTGGCTGTAGTTCATGTTTTGCCATTTGCAACCGCCACATACTCCGAAGTGATCACAAACCGGATCTACGCGGTGTTCTGAAAAGCTATGGAATTTGATGGCTTTTCCTTCAAAGTACGATTTGCGTTTTTTAAAGGTTTGTACATCGACTACATCTCCCGGTACTACGTTCGGGATAAATATTACTTGCCCTTCCGGGGCTTTTGCTACTGAAACGCCTTTTGCACCTGCATCAAGGACTTTTACGTTTTCGAATACGACTTTCTTTGTTTGTTTTCTTCCCATGGCGCAAAGATAATAAAATGAAATACTAAAATAAGGATTGCAATTTATAAGAATTTATTCGTAACTTGTAGTAGTAAGGTTGTGGTCTGCTTAAGACAGCCTTAGAGTGCGAAAAATCTTCTGTTATTCGCCATTATTGAGTACTAATTTTTTTTAAATCCATTCGTATGCTACCATTTAAAATTAGTTTTGTTTGTGTCATGGTGTTTGGAAATATGCTTTGGGCACAAGAAAAGAAAATTGAAGGAAAAGTATTGTCTGATGGTTTTCCGGTAAAAGCCATTGAAGTCATTAACAGTCGGAATAAAAACATGGTAAAGACCAATGCCAAGGGAGAATTTAGTATTCAGGCTGCCACCAATGATGAATTGATTGTGTATTCGGAACACTTTCAGTTAAAAAAGGTCAAATTGGATGAAAAAGACTTTGTGTCTACTCCTTTTCGTATTGAATTGGCCAAAAAGACGATTGAGTTGAAAGAAGTTGAAGTTAAGAAAGAAGCCGAACTGAATGTAGATGTGAGTAGTGATGCTTTGTACTATCAAAAAATAGAGAAGGAACAAGCCCGACCTAAACCGATAGGTGTTTACACTGGAGAGACCGTAAATGGAATTGATTTTGTGAAGGTTGGTGAAAAGATATTGGTTTTATTTAAAGACAAAAGTCAGAAGAAGCGTAAGAAAGAGGCGGTAGAAGCATTTCGGAGTCATGTAGCTTCCGATTTTTCGAAGGATTTCTTTATCAATACGTTGCATTTGGAAGAGCGAGAAATCCCCGATTTTATTGATTTCTGTAGTAAAGATTTTGCATCGATTCCTGTTCCTCAAAACAATACTTTGGATGTAATTGCCTTTTTGATTGAAAAAAGGAGCGAGTATAGGAAGTAGTTTTTTCGTTTGGCGTAGCCGTTCAATAGTAATTACTTTGTTTTTATTGGCTATTGGCAATAATGCTAGAAGTGAATTCGTTATTTTTGTTTAAAATTTATACGATGAAGCCAATTATCCAAGCGATTGTACTGTTTGTTATCACCTCAACTTCAGCACAGAATAACATTTTGGAGTTTAAAAATAAGATTTATACCTGTGAAAATAAATGGATTACTTATCCTTTAAAAGACAAAGAGACTTCTTACCTTTTAGGCTATGTTTATATTGACAGGCAGGCAGGTTTTACTTTTCATTTAGAGAAAAGATTTACGATATCTAATGAAGGTAAATTTATACCTGAAGCAAAAGATAATGTAAGCAGAATAATAGCCAGAATAAGTAATTTTAATACTGTTTGTGCCGTAATTCCTAAAGAAAAATTTGCGGAATTAGGAATAACTGAAACTCCTGATTTCATGAAGTCTTATATTAGATCTAATGAAGCTGAGGATTTGGTTTCAAGAGGTTTACATTATAATCATATCGGCGCTAGCTTCATGGCGATACCGCTTTTGGAAAAGGCACAAAAGATTAATCCTTCAACGAAAGGCTTATTGTTTGAATTGGCTTATGCGTATAACGACAGTGAGAATTATAAAAAAGCGATAGAATTACTACATACGGGAATTACTGAAGGAGAAACGAATCCGTTACTTTATAAAGAACTTATTTATGCCTTGGCTAAAGAAGGTCAGTTAGTGGAAGCAGCAGATGCCTTCACTAAGATGAAAAAAATAAAAGATGCTCAATATCTTGAAGAGGCGGCTTATTGTATTATGCAAGGTTATTATGTTAAAAAAGACGCTGAGAAGTTTGAAGAATGGGCAAAGGAAACCATGTCACTTATTACCTCAACAGAGTCTCCTATACTTAAAAATATGGATTTAATGCGTAAAGAATTAAAGCAATGAAAACACATTTAGCATTGCTTCGCGGCATTAATGTTTCCGGGCACAATATGATTAAAATGGACGATCTGAAAGGATTGTTGGAACGCATGGGATTTCAGAATGTGAGAACTTATATCCAATCCGGTAATGTATTTGTGGATAGTGAAGAAGCCCACGGACCGACAGTTGGTTTTCGAATCAAGCAAGAAATTTTCAAAGAATGGGGTTATGATGTTCCGATTATAGTGGTTACTAAAGAAGATTTAGAAGCGTGTCAGCGCAATAATCCGTATTTAAAAGAAAAAGACGCCGATACCAAAAAGCTCTATTTCACTTTTATCTCCAAAGAATTGAACGAGAACAGCATTCACGATTTGAAGATGAGTCAGGTAAAGCCAGATGAAGCCGTGATTGACAAAAACAGAATCTATGTCAAGTATGCAGTAGGAGCAGGGAAGACCCGTTTTGACCAGAAGTATATAGAGAAAAAGCTCAATGTAACGGCAACCATGCGCAATTGGAATACCGTTACCAAGCTTTTAGAAATGTACAACGAAAGCGAATTAGGTTAAGATTGCTATTGGTTGTACCGGATTTGTTAATTGGCCTACAAACTGCAAACTGTCTGTTGGTGCTGTTAAGTCCAGCATTTGTTTGTTGTTTTTCAATTGCAGGCGATTCAGGCAACACGAATCGAATGTTGAAGCAAACAAATCGTATTTGTTAAACAATTCCTCGTATTGCGGATGTTCTTGTTGGTAGTTCCTAATGCATTCCGAAACAAGATTCCAGAATTGCTTTTCCTCCAGCACTTGATGTTCGTCTAAAATAGAAGATAGGAATCGGAAAAAGTGCTGAAAAATGTCGTTTTGAATGCATAGTGTTTTTAACTTTTCAGGCATTTCGATGTGAATGCGTTTTGCTTTTTCCGGCAAAGGCGATTTAGGGTTGAATACCATGACTTCTTCCGTAACATCTTTCATGAATACCAATTGTACCGAATGGTTTTCCAAGGCTAGAATCAGATTTTCGCCGTGCGGCATGAAAACCATTTCATGCGCGTAGAAGCAATGTAATAATGGTGCCAGATAGGCATCCAGATAATCCCTAATCCAATCAGTTGCAGTGCGTTTTGAAGCTTTGATGAGATGTTTTACCAAAGGTTCGCCATTCGCATCTACGTGTAAAAGCGCCGCCATAGTCATGCATTGTTGCTTTTCATTAAGTTTGTTTAATGGACTTTCGCGCCAAAGCGTGGCTAACATTTTGTTGTGCGGAATGGCTCTTCCCAAAGGTTCAAATTGAAGATTGCGGTATCCCAAAGTGGCTATTTCACCCAATAGTGTAAAACCTTTGGATTGAAGGTATGGATCGTTTTCAACAGCATTGGCTACCCATTGTGTAATACTTGGAGTACTTTCCATATAATACGGAGACAAACCCCGCATGAAGCCCATGTTGATAACAGATAGTGCGGTTTTAACGTAACAATTCTTCGGTTTACTACTATTGAAGAAAGTTCTAATCGATTGTTGAGCCGAGTAATAGTCTTTTCCATAACCTAAAGGAATTAAAAAGTGATTCGCGATATCATTGGTGAAAATCAGACTCAGTTTATTGAACCACTGCCAAGGATGCACAGGAAATAGATAATAGTCATTTGCATTACACCCTTTATCGGTAATGATTTTTTGAAATTGATGAAAACTATCCACATCCAATTCCTGACCGATTATTTTTTCATAAGTAATCGAATCAATGGCGCTAAATGTAGCACGACTTTTATGTCCGCCCAACCAGATCAATTGAATTGGCGCATCTGCCTCAGGCGAATAATGAGCAAAGTCCAATGCGTTGAAACCATTTTTACCGCTATTGGCAAGGAAACACGGATGTCCTTCGGTCATAGCATGTTCTATGGTTTGGTAATCGGCGGTAACTAAATCTTCCGAAGAATACTTTGCATTCGCTAATTTATAGGTAGTAGCATAAAGAGTGCTATTGATTTCTTCTAAATAGTTAGGTAACAGCGTATCACTTATATTCAATTGATCTTTAAATTCAACTATAAAATCCAATAGATTCAACGGTAAGTTTTCCCCATTCGAATTCCTTTTTTGAATACTTTGAGTGTCAATACACCAATGATTCAGCGCCTGTAATTTGGCAGAAAAGAAATAACGCGCGTTTTGGTTAGGCGTTTCCAGTTGATATCCTTTTTGCATTTCGTTGTATTCCGGAGTTATTAAAAGTTCGTGAGCGAATTCGGACAATGCCTTACGGATTAAAATACGGTTTGCATGGTTCCAAAATTCCGGGCTAAGATGTTGAATACTCTCTGTTATATGAGGTGTAACTATTGGTTTCATGATTCGATGTGTTGTAATGCTAGGTAATAATTGGTTCGAGTGCAAAATTCAAGGCGTGCTTTTTTATGGGGTAAATCGATATACTTTTGAAACACGAATCCGGCTTTTTGGTTTAAGACATGAATTTTATGATTGCGCGCATCCGGTTCTACGACAATACGTTGTACTGTTGCATCACTAAAGATAAAATCCAGTATCAAGCAAAAGACCGTCCAAGTAAAACCTTTACGAGGGTCGGAGGTAGGAGCTACCAAGATATGCATCCCTCGATCGCCGGGTTCGACGGTGTAGAATGAACCAATCAAGTCGTTTTCTGGAAGATAACTTTCCATAAGGAAAGCACGTTTCCCGTTGTGCCATCCCATGTACACCGTGGTGTGAGATACAATTCTTTCATAGGCTTCTCGCACTTCTTCAATTGAGAAACCATTCATACCCCAATAGACTGCATAGGATTGATTCACCCATTGATGAATTTCGAAGATATCGTTATTCAAATCAAGCAGTCGCAATTCGAAGACACCTAATCCAGGAACAGTTTTTACGAACACCACAGGAGATATTTCGGTTTTTACATCATTTATCATATACTTTCAGTTGGAAGGATTACCGATTTATAAGGCGCTACAGGATTTGACAATCTCCCTTGGAATTGAAGTAGTGCTACCGGATCATCGAGATCGATCATCGTTTTGTTATTGTTCAATTGCAGGCGATTTAAACAGGAGAGTTCGAAATCTGGAGCAAACAAATCGTAACGTTCGAATTTATCGACCAGATGCGGATGCGCTTTTTGATAATCGGAGATGGATAAAGCAACCAGTTCCCAGAAGCGATTTTCATTGTAGCCCGTAGTTGTAACTAAAACAGCCGACATGAATCGGAAGAATCCGTCGAATATATCGATAAAAATTGACAGCAGTTTTACCTCTTCTGGTACTTCGGTATATATTCGGTCGATGTTTTTTGGAATTTCGACTTCAGGATTAAGAATTACCGCTTCTTCAGTAATGTCTTTTAGGAAGGAACGCACCGGAACATGATTTTCCAAACCGATAATTAAGTTTTCGCCATGTGGCATGAACACTAAATCGTATTGATAGAAACAATGCAATAACGGTGTTAAATACACTTTGAAGTATTCATAGAGCCATTCATCAGTGGAGAGTGGGGACGCTTTGATGATTTCCGGTAGTAAAGCATTTCCATCAACATCAATATGCAAGAAAGCAGCCATCGTCATTAATTGTTGTCCGTTTTTTAGGTAAGCCACCGGACTTTCACGCCAGAGAGAAGCGATCATTTTGTTGTAGGGATTGTGTTTTCCGAAGCTTTCAAAATACGGATTGACATAACTCACGGAAGCGACTTCCCCTAACATTCCAAAATTAACTTGTTGCAAGTATATATCATTTACTAAAAGCTGCGCTAACCATTCTGCCATTTCTGGTGCTGTTCCTAGATAATACACAGGAAGACCGCGTAAGAATCCCATATTAAGTATGGAAAGAGAAGTTTTGGTGTATAATTTTTGCGGATGACTTACATTAAAAAGCGTTCGGATTGATTGCTGCGCTTGGTACAAATCGGAACCATACCCCAAACAGATTAATTTGCCTTTCGCGATTTCGGGAGCAAACAAATTGGCCAGTTTGTTGAACCATTGCCAAGGATGCACTGGTATGAAATAATAGTCTTTGGGTTCAGCTCCTTTATTGATTATTATTTGATTGAATTTTTCCCTTGTTGTGGCATCTAGTTCCTGTTGGATTAAAGTATCATAATCCAGTTTTTGAGTTCCGGCATATACTGTTCGATCGCGGTGTCCGGCCAACCAAATGATTTGAAACGGGTTACCGGTTTCGGGAGTGAATGCTTTGTAATCCATGCTATTGAAACCTATGCGACCGTTGTTGGCCACAAAACCAGGGTGGCCTTCCGACATGGCTTGTTCAATCGTTTGAAAATCGGCTTTTGCCAATGCACGTGCTGGTGGATTGTTTTTCACCAATTTGTAAACACTTCCGTAAAGCGTACTGATGATTTCTTCAATATAGGATGGAATTATATCCTCGGATATTCCAATGCTTTTTTTGAATTCCAGGATAAAATCTACAGCATCTATTGTAACTACTACATTGTTTTTCCTTTTGATTATTGAATTTTCATCGATTGCCAAATGATTTAAAGCCAGTAATTGTGCGTTAAAATGGTATTTGATGGATTCGTTATCAGTAATCAGTATATAATTGTTCCAATTTCTGTCTTCTTTTATGATTTTGGGTGCAATTAAAAGCTCGTGAGAGAATTCACAAATGGCTTTTTTTACCAAGAGCAGATTGGCTTTGTTCCAACTCTTCGAGTCGATATGTTGAATTGCTTTTTCGGGAGTTTCTATTTGTTCGTTGTATTGCATACGAGTGTCTTTTACGTTAAATAAATCTACTTTTTTTATAAACTGTTCTCTGGTGCAGAATGCCAGTTTAGCAGTTTTATGAGGGAGTTTTATAATTTGATCCTCAACAAAACCGACTCGGCGACAGATGTCAAACATTTTCTGGTTTCGAATATCGGGTTCGACCACAATTCGTTGTACGGTAAGATCATTGAAGATGAACTTCATAATACTTGAAAAGATATGCCAAGTGAAGTTTTTCCTCGGAATTTCTGCTGGTGCGACAATTACGTGAATACCACAATCATACTCTTTGACTTGATAATAGTTTCCGATACTGTCTTTGCGAGGATCGTAGCGTTCAAGCATGAAAGAAATGGTTCCATTCACCAATCCTATGAACACTTCTGAATGTTGTTGGATGGTTTTGTATTCTTTTTTGATTTCTTCCAGATTTTTACCAAGAAGTCCCCAATATTTCGCATAGTCACGGTTAACCCAATCATGAATTGTTAGAGCGTCTGTTTCAAGTTGTAAGGGACGGAATTCTATAAGTCCAAGCTCTGGAACCGAATAGGTATACACAGTATATCTGTTCTCGTATTGTCCTATTGAATCTTTGTTCATTGTATGTTTATTTCCGGGTTATGATGAAACTAAAATTGGAGTATTTTTGGCTTTCTTCTTGAGAATTATAATTGCTTTTTGTAACCCAATAGTAAGAATGAGAAACAACGGAATTATAAGTAGCACAGTAAAAGCATCGTGTTTCCAAAATCCGAAGACATACATACCCCAATTGATAAGCGTCCACTGAATTACATACATTGATGTTACGTTCTTGCTACAAAAGGTGAATAAACGAAAGACAGGGTTTGTATTTTTTATTGCGGAAACCAATTGATGAACCAAGTAAAGGAAAATTAAATTGACGCCGATTAATACGATACAACCGCCTGGGCCTAAATGATAATAATCTCCGAAGTGGTATTCTGGATTAATGAAATTGAATATTCCGCCAAGAATTAGGAAAACCACTCCAAGAAAGGCCATTTTGTTAAAGAAAATGTTTTGGTTTTGATTGAGTTCTTTAAACCATCTCCCTAAAAACATTCCTATTAAAATGAAAGCGCTCCAAGGAAATACAGGGAAATAAACATTGAACTGGTTGCTAAAAAGCAAGTCAAAGAGATAGCTAATCACAGGAATTGCAACAGTGAAGCCACTGAATTCTTTAGATACAGTAACTACAATCAAAGCGGTTATCAATGGAATCCATTTGTTGTTGCTGTAATGGTTGATTATTGCCATTATGAAAAGTGTTATTCCCGCCAATTGCAAAATATCTCCAAGAAGTAAGAAAAACACTGCCGATTCAAGAGTTTGAGATGTTAATCCATAGGCTTTTACAAATGCAGTGGGCAATCCACCAAAGACATATTCAGGAACGAGAAATTTTAATATATTCATCCCATAGCCAACGCTTAAAATATATACCGCTCTTTTACAGACTGCAGTAAAAGTTTGTCTTCTCGATATAACAAAAGATATTCCCATTGTAATTAAAAACATTGGAGTTCCTCGTCCTAGCCAGAGCGTTATGGTTCCAGCAATTGTTTTGGTTTGTGTAGGAATACTTCCGTAGATAAGCATGGTGTGTATAACTATCATCAAGAGAACACTTAGACCACGAGCAAAGTCGATGGCCTGTATTCTGGAGTTTTTATTTTTTTGAATATTGTCCATTTTTGTTTTAAGAAATGAGTTCGAATGAGTTGGAATTGATTTTTTCAGCTTCTGAAACACCAAACTGTTGAAAAGCAATTCGTTTTTCAATTGGATAATATTCAATTCCTGTGATTTCTTTGATGATATACGAATTGCGATAACACGCCATTCCTAAATCGGGAGTTACAAAACCATGGGTGTGTAATTCGGCATTTTGAACAAAAATTTCATTGGCATTATGATCGATGGAATAGTTGCGATGTGCGGCAAATCGACCTTTGTGATCCCAAACAATTCTTTCAGCAATACCTTGGATGAATTTTGGCATTTCATAACCGTATCCTGTTGCTAAAACAAGCGCTTCTGTAAAGTGACGGTAGTTTTGGTCTTCTTCCACTTGATGCAATTCGATTTCAAAAGTCAGATTGTCTTCATTGTATGCTGTGCCGACACAAGCCGAATTTGTTCTTAGATTTACATCAATAGCAGCAATTACTTTTTTGGAATAAATGGTATCGAATATGTTTTCAATCAGATCTTTATTGATGCCTTTGTACAGTTGTTTTTGTTCAGACAATAATGAATCTCTTTTATCGGCGGGTAACTTATAGAAGTAATCGACATATTCTGGTGACGTCATTTCGAGTGTTAGTTTGCTGTAATCCATCGGGAAAAAGCGGGGAGAACGAGTAATCCAGTTCAATTGGTAGTCATATGTATCGATTTCCTGTAATAAATCATAGAAAATTTCTGCAGCACTTTGACCGCTTCCCAAAACCGTAATTGATTTTTTGGTTTGTAATTGTGCTTTGTGTTGTAAGTACTGTGAGGAATGAATGGCTTTTTCTTTCAAATTTTGACAGGATTTAGGAATATAAGGAGTTGTTCCGGTGCCTAAAACCAATTTTCGAGTTGCATAAATGATTTTAGTTTTATCTTGCGTATCGATTGTTGTGACTAAATAAATCCCGGTAGTTTCATCGTATTCGATATGAGTGACTTCGGTATTGAAAAATACATTCGTAAGTTTACTAATCGCCCATTGGCAATATTGATTGTATTCGTTACGAAGTACTAAAAAGTTCTCACGGATATAGAAAGAGTACATTTTTCCTTGTTCCTTGATGTAATTGAGGAAACTGAATTGGCTTGTTGGGTCAGCCAGAGTAACTAAATCGGCCAGAAAAGGGATTTGCAATGTAGTGTCTTGTAATAGCATGCCGGGATGCCAATTGAATTTTTCACTTTTATCGAAAAAAAGGCCGTTTACCTCTTTTAAAGGTTCGGTAAGACAAGCCAAACTTAGATTGAATGGCCCTACACCAATAGCAATAAAGTCGTATATTTTATTTTGCATGATAATTAGAAATTAGTTTATTAATGAATAGTCTTGTCCGTGTTGAATGATTAGTTCAATAACTTCTTCGATATCCTGCGTTGTAGTGAGTGGATTTAACAAAGTAAATTTTAAGAACACCTCATCTTTTACTTTAGTACTTGTAATTATTGCTTTTCCTTCGTTGAAAATTGCTTTTCGGATATAGCTGTTAAGATTGCAGTATGAAGCGTTATTTCCAGTGTAAGGAGTATATCTAAAAACTACAGCACTTATTTCGGGTTGATGGATGATTTCAAAGTCGTTTCTTTGGTTAAGATACGCTGCTGTGAATTTTGCATTTTCAATTGATTTTTCAAGATAACTACTTAATCCTTTGCTACCTATGATTCGTAAAGTAAACCAAAGCTTTAATGCGTCAAATCGGCGAGTAGTTTGAATTGATTTTTTAACCATATTAGGAATTCCTTCATCTTCTTGTTCTTTTGAATTCAAATAATCTGCGTGGTATTTGATATAATCAACAAAAGATGTATCTCGCATAAAGAAACCGCTTGAGCTTACCGGTTGATAGAATGTTTTATGGTAATCAATAGTGCAAGAATCGGATAGTTCTATGCCTTTGAGTTTTTCCTTGTGCGACTCACTAATTAACAATCCGCCACCATATGCAGCGTCAACATGAAACCATAGCTTGTTTTCTTGTGCAATTTGAGCAATTTCAGTTAACGGATCGATGGAACCAAAATCGGTTGTTCCAGCAGTTCCTACAATAGCAATTGGAATATTTCCTTGTTCTTTAAGTTGATTGATTTTGGCCTTTAAATCAGCGATGCACATTTTGAAATTTTCATCAACAGCAACTGTGACCAAGGCATTTTGACCTAAACCTAGTAGACTAAGGTTTTTTTTCAAACTGAAGTGACTAATTTCAGAACAAAGAATTTTAAATTTCGAAGCCTCATGAGGAAGACCTTCCATTTTGGGATCGATTGCATAATTGCTTTTGATGTAATGGTCTCTAGCTAATAGTAACCCCATCATATTGGATTGTGTTCCACCACTGGTGAAAATGCCGTCACCGTTTTTTGGATAGCCCAAAAGTTCCAAAGTCCAATCGATCAATTTTAATTCAATGAAGGTTCCACCAGCACTTTGGTCCCATGTATCCATTGAAGAGTTTAGTGAAGATATGAATGCTTCTGCAACTAAAGTTGGTATTAGAATAGGGCAGTTTAAATGCGCAATGTATTTTGGATGATGGAAATGAACACAATCATTTAGATATATTTCTTTTAATTCTTCAATTACATAGTCTAATGATTTTCCCTCATCGTTTTTGAAATCTATACGATTAATTCTTTTTTTGAGAATATCCATGGCTATTCCAGTAAATGGAGTATTTCTATCTTGAAGGTTTTTTGAGATCGCCTTGACTGCCTTTTTCATACTTTTTTTATATGCATGAATAGACTTAGTTTCATTGGAAAACAGATGTAAATTATAAATTTCGGTGTCTTTTTCCGTCAGTTTTTTTGGTTTGATTTGCTCCTTAGTGCTCATTTTATTTTTATTTAGATTAATTCTAAAGAATAAGAAAAGGCAAAGCTAAATTCTTAAAAGTGGCGAAACAATACAGTAATGAGGTTAAAATGAACTACCCTAATCAAGGTATGATTGGTGAGGAAAAGACACAGAAAAATTGTGGTTAAACAATTTTTTCTCGGATAGCATAGAGTATGAGTTCTGAAGTTGAATGAATTCCGGTTTTTTTCATGATGTTTTTTCTATGTGTACGAAAGGTGTGGATGCTAATATACATTTGAGCTGCAATTTCATTTGCATCACGTCCAGTGGCAATTTGTTGAAGTATTTCGAATTCTCTTGTGGAAAGTGTATTGTTTTTCTGGATTATGATGTTTTTTTGGAGAAAATCGATACAATAGTATTTTTTGTCAGCATTGATCGTTTTCATCATTTCTAAAATTGAATTTTCAGATGTATTTTTCGATAGGATTGCATCTATTTCTAGGTGGTTACTATTGGTATCTTTATTGAATTCATTATTATCAAAATTCAAACTTAGAACAATCAGTTTAATTAAAGGATGTTTTTTTTTGAAAGATATGATTTCTTTAAATTCTTGATTGTTAATAGTTTCAATACCAATAAATAAATAATTAATTGAGGTTTTTTTTAGTTTATATTCAGCTTGTTGCCAAGTTTCAAATTCTATGATTTTAACTTTGATCAATAATTTTTGTAGGTACGTTTTTAAACCGATTCTGTAGAGATTGGGAGAATCTAGTAAGATTATAGTTTTCAATTTATTTTTATTTAGACTGTGTAAAAATAACTAATTTTATACTTCCGAAAAAATATTAGTGTTTTCGTATAAGATTGAATAAAAAAACCTTCGAAGAAAATACTTTCCGAAGGTGATTCCTATAATGTTTTTTGGTATTAATCCGTCCTACATTCGATGTTTACGTAATCATATGTTGTTTCAATAATTTAATTATTGAAAGATCATTTGAATTGGCATTGGACATGGATTCTTTCTTGGTTTTATTACCTTAAATCTTATTGTTAACCCGTTAAGACGCTGCTGATTTATATTTAAGTACTAAATAATTTAAAAAACCTTTTTATAAAATGATTTCTTTGTTTATTGAATAGCTACTTTTTTGCATTGTTATTTTGGACTTCATCAGTTAAGGTTTTCAAAAAAGCAATCAACTCTGATTTTTCTGTTGCGCTTAAATTCAATGAATCAAAGGGAAGCGTTTGGAATTCAAGTTGTAATCCCAAACCGTTGCCACCGCCTGCATCATAAAAATCAATTACTTCTTCTAGGGTCGTATAGACTCCATTATGCATGTATGGCGCAGTTTTGGCAATATTGCGAAGGGTAGGGGTTTTAAAAAAATACTTCCTATTTTCAGTTTTAAATACCTCATATCTTCCCAAGTCCGAATCAATTTTTGGATGTAATTTGTTTTTTGAATTTGGAACACCAATAAGTTCTATTTCCGATTCGCGGTAACTACCGGGAACTGTTCCATTAAAAAGTGGGGCAAAATGACAGGTGGCACACTTTGCTTTTCCCATAAATAAATTAAAACCATTTATTTCCCTTTGCGTTAAAGTGTTTTCCTTGTTGGATATATTTTTGTCAAATTTAGAGTCGAATGGATTTAACGACAAGATATAGAGAGCTATAGCCGACCTGATAGTATAATCTGTAGGTTGTTGTTTGAATGTTTTTTGAAACATTGTGGAATAGATGGGTGATTTTTTCACATAGTTAACTATTTCATCCTGTGAATTGTGAAATTCATTAGGATTGGTAATTACATCTACAATTTGACCTTCAAGTCCACCTGTCCTGTTATCATAAAAGAAGCCTTTTTGAAGACCGGCATACAGTAAGGTTGGTGCGTTTCGTTTTGTTCCTGGCGACTTGGTTTTTCCGTCGGTAAACGCTAGTTCCGCTTTATGGCAAGAAGCACAGCTTATAGTTTTGTTTTCAGATAAGTTTTTATCATTAAATAATTGTTTACCAAGAGCAATTTTGTCGAAATTCGTTGGGTCATCCTGATCGGTAAAATGTTTGATGTTGAAAGTTTTTTTGTCGAACAATGACACAATATCATATTGAAAGGCTTGTTGAATTTTAAATTGTACTTTCCAATCGATAACAGTTTTGTTCCAAAGCTCTAATGAAAAATGGGTATGATTTTTAATAAATGTAAAACGGTTAAAATTATCAAAATCGGCATCCAATGCCTTTTGGGATGCTTCAATTTCAATTATCCAATTTTGAAAAAGCCTTTTGTCGGTAAAAGACGCTTCAAAAACATAGAGTATTTTTTTTAGCGATTCGTATACGGTTTTGCTGTCTTCCAATGAAGTAAATGCTGCAGTACTGTCAAATCCTGTAATTCCTTTTAAAGCCACTCTGTTTAAGGCATCTCTAATTATCCAAAGTATATGATGATGATCCAATTGAGACAATGAACTATTATTCTTCAACAGTTTTAATCGACCCGATGTAAGCTTGGCCTCTTTTTTTATTTTTTCATAGTCCGGTTTTGCATTATATATCTGTTCCTCCAATACTTGAAATCCAAAGGGATTACTAATTCTGATATTCGTTGCGTCTTCTTCAGTAACTTTGATAATGTTGGGTTGATTGATAGCCTTATAATTACTTTCATCAATAAATGCTAAAATGGGTTCGGCCAATTTGAAATTTTTTTTGGCTTCTTTGTAAAGCATTTTGAATTCCATAATAGAAGAAGCTTTTTCCATTTTTTCGAATGCCAATGAAGATTTATCAAGACAGACTTTATAATGTTTTTCAAGTTGTATAAACGCTTGTCTCGATTCATAAGTATTTTCATTTTTACAACTTGTAACAAGCAGTAAAAGGCTATTTAAAACAATAGCCTTTTTTATGAAACAAAAAATGTTTTTCATTTATCTTTCTAAACCTTTGATTAAGTATAATGTACTTCCTTCTTTATAGGTTGTAGAAGTAACAGCTTTTGGGTCAAAGAAACTATTGTTATTCCAACCATGATTTTGTGTTATGATAAGAAATGACCCATCGATACCAATCTTATCGGATACATCCACCATACCAGTAAATTCCCATGAAGTGGAAGTATTACCATACCCTTTACTTTCAGCCATTGTTTGATCGCATTCTAAAACCACTTTTAAAGCTCCTGTTTTTAAGTTGTACTGGTATAAATATGCATTGTGTGTTTTGTCAGCAGTATCTGGATAACCATTAGGATCTTCCATGATGTATAAGTAATCTTTTGTAGCTACTACATTGTCTGGACTGTGAAATTGCTTCGCTTTTCCCGTTAATTTATCACCATCCAATACACAAGTGATTTTACCGCTTAAAGGGTTATTAGGATCTAAAATCACTTTGTAAATTCTTCCGTAAACGGTTCCTTTTCCAATTAAGTCCGTTTTCTTTCTTCCGGTAACGGCAAAGTAAAATTCACGGTTATTTTCTGGTGATCCTTTTCGGTAATCAATATCTTCTACTCTTGAAAATCCCATGATTCCTTTTGCAGCGGATTCTGCTTCAATTTCATTATATGTTTTTTCATTGTATTCTACGAACGAAATATCATAAGAAGTTCCTTCTACCATATCCATTTCAAAATGTATTGCTGAATTATTTACTTTCAAACCATATAATTTTCCGTTATCTAAATCACCACGATTTCCTACATACATTCCTAATTGTCCTTTGGGTGTGAAATTATCAGCATAATCATCACCAATTAAAACGACTGTTTTATTACTATATGCGTCTTTTCCAAGTGGTACGGCATTTTCAACATCCCATTGACCTAATGCAGGAAGCGTTTTGCCAGTTCCCGCTTCGGTAGTGTTTTTAAACGGATCTGTGGCAAATACATTTTTAGAATTTCCATCCCATTCTCCACCAGAGAGGAATAATGGACCAAAACCATGTTCTTCTGGCGTTACCATAGTTCCAGAACACATTGCAGTGTTAGCTGTACCAGCAGCATTCAAAACATATTCTCCTTTGACAGGTTTGAACGTTTTATCAAAAGTTATGCGAGCTACCGAATAATGTGCTTCAATGTTATTTAAGAGTGAATACGTTCCATCGGAATTCTTGAGTAAACCATTTCCATCTGCCATAGATCCGTACACAAATTCTGGAAAACCCGATAACTTGTCTTCAGAGCTTAAAAGTGAATAAATCTCTAGTTTTTCAAAACCGGATTTTTTACTAATAAACACAGGTGTCTTTGAATGATTTTTTAATTCTACGGGATTTGGAGCTTTGTCTTCGTCAGAGTTGCAGGCAATAAAGGAACCTAATAAAGCCGAACTCAATAAAACTTTTGAAATTTTCATGTATAATTAATTTTGATTGCAATGCAAACTTAGATTGCCTTTGTTACGAAATTCTAACCTAAATATTTTTAAAATTGTAAGAAAAGGTTAACAATTTGATGGAAAGTAAGGAGAATGTAAGGTGAAAGTTGAATTAGTGGTTTTTTGAACTGTTTCAACCCAAAACTTCGAGAATGAATAGAAGATAAAGCGCCAAATTTGTAATTATGGGAGTTGTTATTTGTACTTTTGAAGTAAACTTTATTTCTAATAATTATGACGGATAAAGAAATTAAACGAATTGTTGATTCAGAAGATGATGCTGAAAGAACTTTTGGGCAACGTATTGCAGATAAGGTTGCTACTTTTGGTGGAAGTTGGACCTTTATCATTTCTTTTTTATTCTTTCTATCGCTGTGGATTTTTGCTAATATTTATTTTTTGGCTAACAAAGGATTTGATCCCTATCCATTTATTCTATTGAATTTAATTTTGTCCTGTATTGCTGCACTTCAAGCACCTATTATTATGATGAGTCAAAACAGACAAGAAGAGAAGGATAGAGAAAGAGCCAAGAAAGATTTTCAAATTAATCTCAAGGCAGAGGAAGAGATTCGAATTTTACAAAAGAAACTAGATCATATTTTGGAACATCAGCATCATGAATTAATTAAAATTCAAAAAGAACAACTACAACTTTTGCGTGAAATCAAATCGAATTCGCAAAAAGAGAATTAAGATATAGCTATTTTTTAAGTAATTCTTTTCCACTTCATTTGACCAATTTGAAATTTTGATTTTGGAATTTATATTTTCTACATTTGTAGCAATTAGCGGTTGATTTCTCACCTTAAGAAGGAATTGCGATTTTACCAATCAATAACAAATTATTATCATGGCAGTTTTAGAAAAATTAAGTTCAGCAGAAGCCATTGCATTAGAAGACAAACATGGAGCACACAATTATCATCCGTTACCGGTGGTATTAAACAAAGGGGAAGGTGTTTATGTGTGGGACGTAGAAGGAAAAAAATATTATGATTTCTTGTCGGCTTATTCGGCAGTGAATCAAGGTCATTGTCATCCTAAAATTGTAGGAGCAATGATGGAGCAGGCGCAAACACTTACGCTTACTTCAAGAGCTTTTTACAATGACAAATTAGGTGTTTACGAAAAATTTGTAACCAACTTTTTTGGATTTGATAAAGTTTTGCCTATGAATACAGGTGCTGAAGCTGTTGAAACTGCTTTGAAATTGTGTAGAAAATGGGCGTATGAGAAAAAAGGAATCCAAGAGAATGAAGCTCAGATTATTGTTTGTGAAAATAACTTCCATGGAAGAACGACAACAATTATTTCTTTTTCTAACGACGAAAATGCCCGTAAAAACTTTGGACCTTACACAGCTGGATTTATTAAAATTGCGTACGATGATATTGATGCTTTAGAGAAAGCAATTACATCTTCTCCTACAATTGCAGGTTTCTTAATAGAACCTATTCAAGGTGAAGCTGGAGTTTATGTGCCAACTGAAGGTTATCTGGCAAAAGCAAAAGCATTGTGTGAAAAGCATAATGTTTTGTTTATTGCAGATGAAGTACAAACAGGAATTGCTCGTACAGGAAAATTATTAGCCGTACAACATGAGAATGTACAACCGGATATTTTAATTTTAGGTAAAGCTTTATCAGGTGGTGCTTATCCAGTTTCTGCTGTTTTAGCTAACGATTCCATTATGAATGTTATCAAACCAGGACAGCATGGTTCTACTTTTGGAGGAAACCCTGTTGCAGCAGCAGTAGCAATTGCGGCATTGAATGTGGTTACAGATGAAAAACTGGCTGAAAATGCGGAACGTCTTGGACAGATTTTTAGAAGTGAAATCGGTAAATACATCGAAACATCATCTATTGCAACTTTGGTTCGTGGTAAAGGTTTGTTAAATGCTATTGTTATCAATGATACAGAAGAAAGCGATACAGCTTGGAATATCTGTATGAAATTAGCTGAAAACGGTTTATTAGCAAAACCAACACACGGTAATATCATTCGTTTCGCTCCACCTTTGGTAATGACAGAAGAACAATTATTGGATTGTGTTTCAATCATTATTTCAACGCTAAAGTCATTTGAGAAATAAATAGAAAAACCCCGAGAAATTCTCGGGGTTTTTTATTTGAAGAGTAAACAAGATTAGTTCTTTTGAAACTGTCTCAACATTTCCATTAATTGCTCTTGTTGTTCTACATCTTTTCCAGTAACTTTCATGTAAATGGCATAAACTAACGATAGTATACTTAAGACCAAACTAATGGTGTTTACAGTTTTCCATGTTTTTACATTTTGAATGTCGTAGTTTTCAGGATTTTCATTGTAAGTAGCTTCGTCTTTTTTGGCTAAATGAATTCCGATAAGTGATAAAATAATCCCCAATACACCACTTGTGCAACAGCAACCTACAAAAGAAGTTAGTGCTAAAATCATTGCTGATTGTTCGTTTGGTAATTTTTGTTTTTGCATAGTTCTGATTTAAAAGTTTGTTTGTTTATAAATATATGAAGTGACCATGATTATTGCATTAATAATGGCCAATACAATTATTATTTTATTATAATTTCTCGACTTATCAAAGAAATGAAAACCAATTGCCATAAAAAAAAGCAATAAAGTATAAATAGGTGGGTACATATAAAAAGCCTCTACAAATTTTCCTTGGAAAAGCAAATACAGTGAACGTTGTGTACCACACCCAAAGCATTCCACTCCAAATAGAGTTTTGTTTAGACACGGAATCATATATTGTTCAGCGCTCATAATTTTTAAATTTGACCAATTTTACAAAATATCCTACAAATTAAAAAACCTTTGACGTTAAATTGTATTTTTGAAAAAAAATAACAGTATGAAAAAGGTGATCATTTTTGTTTTAGTGATTTTGGTTATTGGAGTTTTGGTTTGGCAGCAAGCCTCAGAGGAACCTAATACTTGGGTACAAATTATGGGATTCGTACTTTTGTTTTATGGTATGATGCGTTTGAGCAGAAAAGTACCGAGTAAAAATCAAGATAATAAAGAATAATGTTTACAAAAGGAGATAAGGTTTCAGTTTTGGATGACGATATTAATGGTGTCGTTGTGAAAGTATTGGGTAATGAAGTGACAATTGAAACAGAGGAAGGATTTGAATTAACGTTCCAAAAAAAAGAACTTATTTTAATTGAATCTTCAGGAGATTTAATGAACAGCATAGCAAAAACCAATTTTGTATCGATTAAGAAAGAAAAGGAAATTGAAAAGCCTAGAAGTTTTATCAAAGAAAAAAAATCCAAAAAAGAGGATTTTGTTCTTGAAATCGATCTTCATATCGAAAAATTAGTCAAAAATAAAGGCGGAATGAGTAATTATGATATTCTCACCCTTCAAATGGATACTGCCAAAAGACAATTGGAATTTGCTCAAAGAAACCGAATTCCTAAAGTGGTTTTTATCCACGGCGTAGGTGAGGGTGTTTTAAAAGCAGAATTGGACTTCCTTCTTGGTAGATATGATAATATCAGTTTTCAAGATGCTAATTACCAGAAATACGGATTAGGTGCAACCGAAGTCTACTTTATCCAAAAGAAAAGTCTATAAAGAAGTATAATACACTCCAAATTCATAATCTTCACCCGGTTTTGGACTGTAATATTTTACTCCACGTCTAAAAGTAGTATTGAAAAGGTAAATGGTGTGTTTGAAGGTGTTGGGATCAATAGTAGCTTCTGTTTTTACTTTGATGATACCCGAAACATTGGTTTCTCCACTATCTGCAATCCATTCTTCAGATAAAGTTGGATTTGATGGTGGTATAGAGGAACAGAAAAATTCTTCATTCAATCCGCCACTGTAAACTCTATACACCACTCTGTTATTAGTAGAATTGATCAATGCAGTTCTTGGATTATCTACTGGAGTCACTGCGTTTATAAATAAATTGGATTTTACTACATCTAGTAATAAAACTTTATTGGAATTGTATTTGAAAAGCAAATTATTGGAATCGCATTTCAGAACTGCTGATGGAGAAGTGAAGTTAAAAGCCAAATCTGTTACATCAGTTCTGTAATTGCCAAACACATAGTTGTCATAAACCACCTGTTTACCTGGTGCTTGAAAAACAATATTTATAAATGTTATGGCATGGTTGTAACCGATGATTTTTGTCGGAACAACAGTATCATAGATTGGAGTTGATTTGATTTCTACTGTTCCACCGTCCAAACAAATCCATTCTTCAGTAACAGTTTGTGTTGGAGTTCCACAAATAGAAGAAGTTGCAACAGCTTGCGAGTATCTTCTATAGGTGATGGATGTACCACTTTCCACACTATAAGTTTGGGTTTGCGTTTGATTAGCAAATTTACTTTCCGGAGTTGTAAAAATTAAGGTTTCTTTATCGTTGATTTTATATAATGTACTGGTGTCTGTACATTTTTGTACGGTAGCAGTTTCAAAGTTGAAATTTTCAACAATGATATCACCGTCATCACAACCAGTTAATAATAAAACACTTACTAATAAAGCCCAAACGTATTTCATCAGAATCTATTTTTTAACAAAAATACTACTTTTAACTTCTAATAAAAGCTTTGAATGTCATTTTAAGAGAATTTAAACAAAATGCCTATATTTGGATACTAATCAAAAACAAAAAACTCATTTTTTATGATTTCTGAAACGCAAAAAACGAATTTTCCTGCGCTTTATACGTTAATAACGGTTTTCTTCTTTTGGGGATTTATTGCCGCAGGAAACAGTATTTTCATCCCTTTTTGTAAAAGTTATTTTTCGTTGGATCAATTTCAATCTCAATTGGTTGATTTTGCTTTTTACACTGCTTATTATATTGGCGCACTGCTACTTTTTATTTTGGGAGATAGAAGAGGAAAAGACATTGTCGGAACTTGGGGATATAAAAAGAGTATTGTTTACGGATTGTTATTTTCGGCATTAGGAGCTGGAGCTATGATAATTGCTGTAGAAGCTAGTGTATATGCCGGTATGTTATTAGGGCTTTTTATTGTTGCTTTGGGTTTTTCCCTGCAACAAACTGCAGCACAACCTTTTTCTATTTTATTAGGTGATCCTAAAACAGGGGCGAGCCGTGTAAATTTAGGCGGAGGGATTAATTCATTGGGAACAACCATTGGACCAATCGTTATTTCACTAGCTTTGTTTGGAACAGCTGCTTCGGTTACTGAAGAACAAATTAAATTATTGGAACTGAATAAAGTCATCTTTTTGTATGTAGCTGTAGGTTTACTTTTCATTGGTGCTGCTGCTCTGTTTTATTTTTCTAAGAAAGTGCCTTCTGGGATTTCTGATGAACCTATAGAAAAGGCTAATAAAGCGTTACGTACACTTGTGGTAATGACACTTCTATTAGCGGCTTGTTTTACCCCAATTTTTCAGAGCTATAAGAGTGAAGAGTCTAAAAAATTAGAATTACTACTGTCAGAAAAAGCCGAATTTGAAAATAATTTAAAAAATATGGAGATTACTGCTGAGGCGGCTAAAGAAACATTCGATAAGTATGATGCTCAAATCAAAGTAATCAAGGAACCTTTAGAACAAAAACGAATGCTTTGGTTGTCTGGAGCCTTAGTAGTAGTTCTGGGTGGTATTTTCTTCGCGTATGGTTCGGCAAAGAAAAATTCTGAAGGTTGGGGAGCGATGCAATATCCGCAACTGGTTTTGGGTATGTTGGCTATTTTTACTTACGTTGGAGTAGAGGTAGCAATCGGAAGTAATTTAGGAGAATTACTAAAATTAAAAGAATTTGGTGGACTTGAATCTTCAGACATTGCACCTTATATATCAATGTATTGGGGGAGTTTGATGATTGGTCGTTGGGCTGGTGCCATTAGTGTTTTTAATTTAAAAGGCAATAAGAAAATAATTGCGTTAATTGTTATACCGATAATTGCTTTTGCAGTGGTATTAGCAGGTAATATCATTACAGGTAAGAATATGTCACCATTGTATTGGTATATTGTGTGTGTTGCATTGCAGATCATAGCTACTTTTATCAGTAAAGATAAACCGGCAAGAACATTGATGATTTTCGGATTATTTGGATTGGGAGCAATGACTATAGGATTAATGACTACCGGAACTATTGCTATTTATGCCTTCCTGGCTGGTGGCCTTGCATGCAGTATTATGTGGCCAGCAATATTTAGTTTGTCAATTTTAGGTTTAGGGAAATATACGTCACAAGGTTCGGCATTTTTGATTATGATGATTTTAGGTGGTGGTATTATTCCTCCAATTCAAGGTAAATTATCAGACATCATTGGAATTCATCAGTCCTATATTGTTGCCGTTGTATGCTTTTTATACTTGACTTTATTCGCTGTTATAGTGAAAGGGATTCTAAAAAAACAAAATATTGATGTAGATGCAATCGAAGTGGATGCAACGCATTAAAATCTTAAAGAAATATTAATTTAAAGAATCGGAGAAAGGGAATTGAGTACTTTTACTCCGATTCTTATTTTATAGCCATGAAGCAATTTTACTTTGTAGTATTCTATTCATTTTTTAACCTTTCAGGTTATTCACAATCACTAAAAGAAATATACAATAAAAGTGTACAATGTTATCAAAATAAGGATTTTATAGGATTCTTGAATACAACAAAACAATTGGACAGCCTTCGTCCTTCACATCCCACCTATACTTACAATTTGGCCTGTGCTTATGCGTTGAATAATAAAATTGACGAATCTATTACTGCATTAAAAAAATGTATTGTGATGAATAATTCAATTGCATTTGAAAACGAAATTGATTTGGAAAACATAAAAAAGTCTGAGAAGTATGCATCACTTTTGACTTTGCAATCCGAATTGGCCAATCCTGTAATATCTTCGAAAAAAGCTCTGGTTTTATCCGAAAGAGATTTACATCCGGAAGGTTTACTTTACTTAAAAAAATCAAAACAATGGTTGGCAACAAGCATTCGAAATCGCAAGATTGTCAGTTTTGATAGTAAAACGGGAAAATGTAGCGATTGGTTTACTGATGCTAGTTTGTACTCAGTTTTTGCTATAAAAGCGGATAACGATGAAAAATCACTTTGGGTTACTTCTACTGCCATTCCAGAAATGAAAGGTTTCGAAAAAGACATTGAAGGAAAGTCTGTAGTTCTCAAAATTGATATTAAAACCAAAAAAATTGAGCAACGTTTCGAGCTGATTGGAAATCATGTATTTGGAGATTTAGTGATTGATAAAACAGGAAATGTTTTTGTTTCTGATAGTGGAGAGGCCACAATCTTTAAAATTACAAATAATTCAATGGAGGTTTGGCTGGATTTGAAAAAGGAAGCCTTCAATTTACAAGGATTGACTTTCAATGATAAAGAATCGGTACTTTTTGTTGCCGATTATTTGAAAGGAATTTTGAAAATCAATAGGGAAAATCCATCGGATAGAAATTGGCTTGCATTTCCAGAAAATGCGGCCTCAAAAGGTATTGATGGACTTCTTTGGAACAAAAAATCATTGTTCGCGGTACATAATGGAGTGAAACCGATACGAATTGTACAGTATTTACTAAATGATAAAAATGAAATTGCTTCTTTCAGAATAGTTGACAATAACCGCCCCGAATTTGAAGAACCTGCATTGGCTACAATTAATGATAACAAATTGTTTTTCTTCTCTAATGCTCCATGGAAAGCCTATTCTAAAGAAGGTGTTTTAGATGAAACTGTAATCGATTTTCCAACCTTATTTTCATACCAACTACCATAAAATGCAATTCAATAAATACTTTTTTTCTGCTTTTACATCTTTTTTTATCTGGGGTTTTTTCAGTTTAGCGCTTAAACCGCTACATGATTATCCTTCCTTAGATATACTATTTTACAGGGTTTTTTATGCCACCGTTTTATTACTTGTAATTAACTTGTTTTTTAGAAAAGACAAACTGAAGAAAGATTTTAAATTTTTTAAAACTTTTACCCAAAAAGACAAAAGAAAAACAGTTGCATTGACTATTTTAGGTGGATTCTTGCTCACATTTAACTGGTTTTTGTTTATGTATGCCGTAAATCATGTTAGTTTACAATCGGCTTCATTCGCTTATTTAATCTGTCCAATCATTACCACAATTTTAGCCTTTTTTATTCTGAATGAAACGCTGAGTAAGTGGCAATGGTTTTCGGTTTTACTTTGTATTGTCAGTTGTGGTATTTTATCGTATGGTCATGTAGAAGATTTGATTTATAGTTTGGTAATTGCAACCACATTTGCTTTGTATCTTATTAGTCAACGTAAAAACAATCAATTCGATCGTTTTGTGGTTTTGACGGTTCAAATGGTTATTGCTTCCTTAGTATTACTGCCGTTTTTTCCAGTTTATAAAGGAACAACACCTACAGAAGGATTGTTTTATATTTTAATGATTCTAATTGTTGTACTTTTTACAATTATACCTTTATTCCTTAATCTGTTTGCCTTAAAAGGAATGAATTCTTCAACGGTAGGTATTCTAATGTATACTAATCCACTAATCAATTTTATATTGGCAATTTTCTATTTTAATGAAAAAATAAATGCTGCCCAGATGATTGCATATAGCTTAATTATGACTTCCATTATCATTTTTAATGAGAAAATAATTTTCAAGAGAAAGTCGTTGTAGAATTGTCTGATTTCTTGTTATAATTTTGTGTTTTTGTTATTTTGTTGTGAAAAAATATTAATTATCGACATTTACAATCGATTAAGTGTTTGATAAAACCGACGAAATACAACGTTGTGATTTTTTCAAGAGCGTAAGTGTTTTTTTGTTAAATTTCTTTTGGTGAAGTTTATATATTTGCCCTCAATAAACTAAAAACCAATAAATTATGAAAACCAACCAAAAAACTTTATTGTTTTTAAGTGCTGCGGCACTAACTACGTTTTTCGCTTGTACGAAGGACGATTCGGCTCAAGGAGAGCAATCTTCAGTAGTTATTGAACAACCAAAAGGAATTGAAAACGAATGTAGTTATGTTGATGCTTATTGGCCATCATCTGCAGTTTTATCAACTACATTATCTGCGGGGGCAGGAACTTCTTCTGATGTAACTTTGATGGTAAATCAGAATACTGCAATTAAAAATTTCTGGAGAGGAACTTCAGTAGCTGCGCCTACTTTCCGATTTGTTCAAAATGGAACAAACTGGAGTTCAACGTACAATGCAATTTCATATAGTACTGGAAAAATTTACTACGGTGAAGGAATTTTCAGAGATGCTAAATCTAAAGATGCATCGAACTTAATTAATGTGATGATTTTAGCACACGAGTACGGTCATCAATTGCAATATGCTTTTGGATTACCATCAAAAAAAGAAAGCACAGCAAGACCTAATGAATTAGAGGCAGATGGTATGGCTGGATACTATTTAAGAAGAGGTTACGGTAAAACAACTTTCGCATCTATTGCAACAGGTTATGAATTTGCATTTTCAATTGGAGATTACCAGACAACTAGTTCAGGACACCACGGAACTCCTCCACAACGTCGTTCAGCTGTACGTTTAGGATTCTTATTGGCAGATCCTGCAAACGCAAAATTAACAGCTTCTCAGTTTGATTATAATTTCTTCTACTACTATAATGGAGTATTGAATGGAACTTATAGATTGGCAAAACCATCTAATATTTCTGAAGAAACTCACAACTATATCATGTTACACATGGATGAGTTAAGAAGAATTCAATCAGGCCAAATGTCTGATAATGAGTATTTCAACCTTCAATAAGTTGAATTCATTTCTTTGAATTGTAAAAGCCGTCCTTTGGACGGCTTTTTTATTTGAAATAATATTTTTTTAACTGTTCGATTTCTTCGATAAACGAATCAAATTTTTCGTTAGCAACTGAGTGGGTTATTTTCTTATTTTCTATATCAATTTCTCTCATTGAATCTTCAATTAAAATAATCATTTCTCTTACTACATTAGTCTTTTTTCTTCCTAATTGATAACCAGTTATTCCATTCTCATCAAAGGAAATATGTATGGGTTTTGTTTTTTTATTAGAAACAATATAATAATTGAAAAAATTGTACTCGTTTTTTTTGTCAAGTGTCTGGTATACTGATACAATTTCTATAATCTGTTTTATATTTGAGGACTTATTAATTGCTTCACAAATACGTATAGTATGATTTTGTCTTTGAATTGTTTTTAGATTGTATTTTTTTAAATCGATTTGACAAATTGTTTTGAGGTATTGAAGATTTTGTTTTACTTTTTCATCACTCACCATTTCATCATTTATCATATAATGAACTCCATGCTCTAAACTATCGAGTTTGCTTAGTTCTATAGATAAAAAGTTGTCTAAAGTGAACAAGTTTTGTTGAGAATGAACCGATAGAAAACAGTTCGTGAATAGTATAAGAATGATTTTTTTCATGACAGTTTTAATGTATGCCAAAGTTATGATTAATTATTAACGTCTGAAATTGTCATTTTGTCATATTGATTTTGACATATACTGCCAATTTTGATAAAATAAAGACTTGGCACAATCCTTGTCATTTTGCAATCCGTGTGAAGAACACTGCTCACTCGTAGAGGAGTAATCAAAATGAATTAAAGTAAAGGAGAATTATATTATGAGTAAAATTATCGGAATCGATTTAGGTACGACAAACTCTTGTGTTTCGGTTATGGAAGGTGGAGAGCCAGTAGTAATCGCTAATGCAGAAGGTAAAAGAACTACACCATCCGTTATCGCGTTTGTCGAAGGTGGTGAAATTAAAGTAGGTGACCCGGCGAAACGTCAGGCGGTAACAAACCCTACGAAGACTATTGCTTCAATTAAACGTTTCATGGGTAACAAATACACTGAAAGCGCTAAAGAAGCATCAACTGTGGCTTACAAAGTAGTTAAAGGTGATAATGACACACCACGTGTTGATATCGACGGAAGATTATACACTCCACAGGAATTATCAGCTATGACACTTCAAAAAATGAAGAAAACTGCTGAAGATTATTTAGGACACTCAGTAACAGAAGCGGTTATCACTGTTCCTGCTTACTTCAACGATGCACAACGTCAAGCTACTAAAGAAGCGGGTGAAATTGCTGGTCTTAAAGTTATGCGTATCATCAATGAGCCTACTGCAGCGGCATTGGCTTATGGATTAGATAAAGCAGCACATGACAAGAAAATTGCTGTTTACGATTTAGGTGGTGGTACTTTCGATATTTCAATCCTTGAATTGGGTGACGGTGTATTCGAAGTATTGTCTACAAACGGAGATACTCACTTAGGTGGTGATGATTTTGACCAAGTAATCATTGATTGGTTGGCTGATGATTTCAAAGCTGCTGAAGGTGTAGACTTACGTCAGGATCCAATGGCATTACAACGCTTGAAGGAAGCAGCAGAAAAAGCTAAAATTGAACTTTCAGCGTCCGCACAAACAGAAATTAATTTGCCATACGTTACAGCTACAGCATCAGGACCAAAGCACTTGGTACAAACTTTAACTCGTGCTAAATTTGAACAATTAGCAGATACTTTGGTAAAACGTTCTATGGAACCGGTTGCTAAAGCATTAAAAGATGCAGGTTTATCAACTTCTGAAATTGATGAAGTAATTTTAGTTGGAGGTTCTACACGTATCCCGGTAATTCAGGAGCAAGTAGAAAAATTCTTTGGTAAAAAACCATCAAAAGGTGTAAACCCAGATGAAGTAGTAGCTATTGGTGCTGCAATTCAAGGTGGAGTTTTAACAGGTGATGTGAAAGATGTATTGTTATTAGACGTTACACCACTTTCATTAGGTATCGAAACTATGGGAAGTGTAATGACGAAATTAATTGAGTCGAATACAACTATTCCAACAAAAAAATCGCAAGTTTTCTCAACAGCTGTTGATAATCAACCATCAGTAGAAATTCACGTATTACAAGGTGAACGTCCAATGGCAGGTGACAATAAAACAATTGGTCGTTTCCACTTAGACGGTATTCCGCCAGCACCAAGAGGAGTTCCTCAAATCGAAGTAATTTTCGATATCGATGCTAACGGTATTATTCATGTAACTGCAGTTGATAAAGGTACAGGTAAATCTCACGATATTCGTATCGAAGCGTCTTCAGGATTGACACCGGAAGAAATCGAGAAAATGAAAAAAGAAGCGGAATTGAATGCTGAGGCAGATAAATTAGCTAAAGAAAAAGCGGATAAATTAAACGAAGCTGACGGAATGATTTTCCAAACTGAAAAACAATTGAAAGAGTTTGGAGATAAATTATCAGAAGGTAATAAATCTGCGATCGAAGCTGCTTTGAATGAATTGAAAGCTGCTTACGAAACCAAAGAAATTTCAGCGATCACTCCAGCTTTAGATAAAATAAATGAAGCTTGGAAAAATGCTTCAGAGGAAATGTATAAAGCACAAGCGGAAGGTCAAGGACAACCTCAAGGTGAGCCACAAGCTCAAAATGAAGGTGATAATGTTCAAGATGTAGAGTTTGAGGAAGTAAAATAATTAAGCATCAAAACTTAAATGTTATTATAAAACCGGGATTTTTCCCGGTTTTTTTATTAAGAAAAATAGGTTATTTTTGCGACTCCAAATCAATATTTTTATTTAAATGAAAAAAACTTTTTTTTTAGCAGCTGTAGCTTCCCTTTTTCTTGGATGCTCAGGCGGATCAGATGACACTAATCACGGTACCATCTCAATGAAATTTAATGGCGAACAAATCAGTGCAAGAGTGACTTCAGCTACCTTAACGTATATTGATGGTGCAGGCAAAAGGTTTGACATCTCAGCAGAAAACAATTCCAATACATTTCAAATTGCTATTGCAAGTACTTCTATGAATGAGGAATTTAATACTAATGAGTATACAGATGAGAACGCAAATCTAGATGACAATCAGGGATTATTTTATACTTCTTATAAAGTCGGTGGAAATACGTATGGAGAACACATGCCATCTGATGTGTCAATTTATAAAACACAGCAAGATATTAACAATAATGTGATTTCGGGAACCTTTACATCTGTATTGGAGAAAGTAGGAGAATTACAAGATCAAGTCAATACTCCTGATGAAATTGTAATTACTGAAGGAAAATTTAATAATATCAAATACGATGTTATTCAATAATAAAAAAAGCCATTCTGAGGAATGGCTTTTTTTTTATTTTACTGCAATCATGGAGATTTCAATGTTTACATTTTTAGGTAATGTAGCAACCTGGACAGTTTCGCGTGCTGGTGCATTTGATTCATCAAAATACTTTCCGTAAACCGCATTGATTCTGGCAAAATCCCCCATGTTCATGATGAAAATCGTGGTTTTGATTACATGATCAAAAGTCATATCCGCAGCTTCTAAAACCGCCTTCAAATTTTGCATTACTTGTTCGGTTTCTACTTCAATATTGTCTAAAACCAATTCACCATTGGCAGGATTAATGGCAACTTGGCCGGAAGTGTATAAGGTGTTTCCGCTCAAAATCGCCTGACTATATGGACCGATTGGAGCTGGAGCCTTTTCGGTAAAAATTACTTTTTTGCTCATTACTTTTTAATTTTATTTAAGATAGATGTATGTTTTAGTTAAGTGTTCTATCGGGTACACTGCGTTTGTCCCACTTAATATCGCTTAATACGGAAGAACTTATTCCGATGAAGAAATACCATGAAGCTCTGTCACCAAATGGATTCCAATTAAAATCCATTCTCCAGCTCAATAAATCTCTTTGAAATCTTAATTGAGTATAAGTAACTCCTTTTTGTACAAAATCATATCCGGATGAAGCTCCAGCCTTCCATTTTGGGGTAATGTCTACATCTCCGGATAACATTAATGAACTTTGTGTGATTTTGTTTTCTCTTTTGGTGTTGGAATAGGTAAGTGAGTAAGCAAGTCGTAAATCCCAAGGTAATTTTGCATTGTAAAAACCATCGAACTTTTCTTCCTTATCATCATCGTCGAACTGGCTGTTTCTGCGATCACTAAAATCGGTTGTAGTTCCGAATAAATTATCTTCTCGACCTCCATTTCTTAAACCTCTATTATTAAAAGAATTGTCATCTTTTGATTTTTGATTTCTATTGGTAAGCGAATAATTTAAATTGAAATACGCTCTTGTCATTCGGAATAAGCTTCCACCATTGTCAATGTTGAACATTTCCATTAATTCTCCATTCGAATTGATGGCATAAGGATTAAATGAAGCGCCAAAATTCATGTTCATTTTATTTTCAAATAAATCGATTCCACTTTTTACATTCAAATCGGACCATTTGTTTTTTAAAGCGTTCATGTTATAGCTAACATCAAAATTTAAATTTTTAAGTAAGTATATTTTTTTAGGCTCAACTTTTGTGGAGTCTTTATCTCTTACCTTAGCTTCGAACGTATTGTTTAATGAGAAATTGACGATATTACTCATACTATTTGAAGGTCCGCCAAAAATTCCTTTTTCGAATTTGTTGTAACGCGCTATATTACCAGCAGCATCAATAATATAATTATCATAATACCTATCAAATGAAGGAGTGTAACTATAACTAAGAGATGGACTCAATGTATGTCTAATGGCTTGAATTTTATTTTTTTCATTGAATTTGAAAGTTCCATAAATCGTAGTTCCTAATCCTGTTGAAAAATTATAAGTTCTAAAAGCAGCAAATCCATTTTTCTCAACATCTTCAACAGAATTTTCGGTGGTATTGAACCTTTTCTCAATAGTTTTCATGTACCATGTTTCCAGATAATTTGAAGTTGCTGAAACATTAATGTATTTGAAAAGCTTAAAATTGGTTGTTAAAGGAATAGTATGTTGCAAACCATTTTGAGCATTTCTAAACATCTCAGGTTTGAAAAATAAAGAATCAACTGTAGAAATTCTGTTTTCACCACGTACACTATAGTTAAGACTAAGATTTTTTATGATTCCCTTTTTAGTTTGGTTTTTTCCTGCGAAAGGGAAAAAACGATCAACGTTAGCCTGAAATGTTGGCAAAGTCATGTTGATTACGCCTGTGTTTGTATTTTGTGAATGTGTGGCCGTTAAGGAAAGGTTTACTTGTGGAATAACATTAAACGTTTTGGAATAAGAAACAGAAGAGCTTAACGTATTATTCAAAAAGTTAGCATTATTCACTTGATTGAAAGAGCTTTGATAATATTTTTGACTTCCTAAATTTACTGAAGCTGAAAATCTCGAATTAGGTGTGGCTTTTGAATCTGGAGCATGGCTCCATTGAATATTGTAAAGGTTCGTTTTTGCATATCCAGGTAATCCTCTTTCACCTGTGATTTGATTTTCATATCTGAAATTGAAATTTCCTCTGAAACGATATCTTTTGGCATAACTGCTCTCAGCTCGGAAAGCGTAACTACCGTTTGTATAGTAATCACCTAAAAGGGCTAAATCAATTTTGTCACTTATCGCGAAGTAATAACCACCGTTTTGTAGAAAATAACCTTGTTGATTCGTTTGACCAAAAGTGGGAAGTATAATACCTGATGTACTTTCGTTCGTCATCGGAAAGAAAGCAAAAGGAACCCCAATTGGCGTTGGTACATCCGCAATAACTAAATTGGTTAAACCTGCTACGACTTTTTTTCCTGGTACTAATTTGATTTTTCGAGCAAGAAAGTAATATTCCGGATCGTCTAAGTTTTTAGAAGTAGTAAAACGGGCATTTTTGATAAAATATACAGAATCATTTTCTCTTTTAGTAATTTCACCTTTAACTCTGAATTCACCTTGATCAGTTCTAGAGTTCCAAATTAAAGCTTTCTTGGTTTTAAAATTGAATCGAATAGAATCGGGTTCTACAATATTTTGCCCTTGCTTGAATACAGGATATTGAGTAGGACCACCAGCCGAGTCTTTAATTTTACCGGCATAAACTTCATCTTTTTCATAATCAATAACGATGATACCCGACTTCAGTTCAATGTCTTTATAATATACTTCAGCTTCGTCAAAAAGTGTGATTTGCTTCTTTTTTTGATTAATTTTTGCGTACTTCTTGGATTTGTATTTTATTTTTCCATCCAATAAAGGTTTCTTTTTTCTGACAGAATCACTTTTAATTGTGTCTTTACTGCTAACAACATTCTTTAAACCAATATTTAGGCTATCTTTCTGTTTATCAGTAGATATTGAATTGTTTTTTTTAGGTAACTCTTGAGAATAAGTTTTTGAAACACCAAGAGTTAATAAAATTGGTAATAAAACGATATGAAATAAGTTTGTACGCAAAGCTATAAATGCTATTTTTGTAAAAATATGGCTTAATTTTTGAAGTGACAAACTTACATCTATTTTTAAAAATAATTAAGCATTTAATAAAATTATAACCTTTGGGTCTATATAAAAGATATTGATATGAAAATGACAGTAATTAAAAAGGCTTTATCGATTGTATCGCTAATTTTAGTTTCATCCGCTTTTGCACAAACCAATACAAAATTTAAAGTAACGCTTGATGCAGGACATGGTGATCATGATTTTGGAGCAGTTTACCACGGATTTGTTGAAAAAAATATTGCATTAGGAGTTGTGCTTAAACTTGGAAAAATTTTGGAACAAGATCCGTCTATTCAAGTAAATTATACTCGTAAGTCGGATGTGTTTGTAGATTTAGTGGAAAGAGCAAATATTGCCAATAGAGCTGACGCCAATTTATTTGTTTCCATTCACTGTAATGCCAACAAAAACACGGAGGCTTATGGCACAGAAACGTATGTAATGGGACTTTCGAAAAGTGCTTCAAGTTTAGAAGTTGCGAAAAAAGAGAATGCCGTAATTACTTTAGAGGATAACTATAAACAAAAGTATGCAGGATATAACCCGAATTCACCAGAATCTTTAATTAGTGCAACAATAATTCAGGAAGAATATCTTGATCAAAGTATTGAATTTGCACACCGTGTTCAAGATAATTTTGATGTGAAGTTGAACAGAAAAGTGCGCGGTGTTAAACAAGCTCCTTTCATGGTACTGCATAAAGCATTCATGCCGAGAGTTTTGATTGAAATGGGATTTATTTCAAATAAAGATGAAGGTGCTTATTTAAATTCGGAAGAAGGTCAAACAAATGTTGCAAAATCTATCGCAGATGCTATTTTTAGAATGAAAGTAGATCATTTTGGAGGAACTGTGCCAGTATTGGATATTCAGAAATCGGAAAGACCGGTTAAAAAGGATTCGATCAAAAAAGTGGTTGAAAACAAACCGGCAAAAGAAACTCTAGTAGTAAAGGAAACAACCAAAGAAGCAATCAAAGCGGTAGAAAATAAAACTTTGGCAATAAATAAAAACAAACCTGTTTATAAAATTCAGATTAAAGCAAGTAAAAATTTAATTGAATTGAAATCAGAAAATTTTAATGGTTTGGACAATATTTCGATGCTATTAGAAGGTGATTATTACAAATATTTGTATGGAGAAACTAATGACTATGAAGCTTCTAAAAAACTTTTGGCAGTTGCTAAAACAAAGGGATATGATTCTGCATTTATAGTTCCTTTTAAAAACGGAATTAAAATTTCATTGAACGAAGCAGTAAAGAATAAGTAATTGAAAGCTTTAAATTATTAATTTTGCTTAAAACAAGACGATTTTGAAATTAACAAGAGAAATTAAAACCGCAATACTAGTTATTGCGTCACTTTTATTATTTATTTGGGGATACAGCTTTTTAAAAGGAAGCAATCTGTTTAATAATCATAAAAAGTTATTTGTAGAATATGATAATGTTGAAGGTTTGGCACCTGCGGCTCCTGTAACCATAAGTGGTAAAGTTATTGGTAAGGTTAATACCATAACACTAAACCCTAATGGAAAGCTTTTGGTCGAAATGCAAATCAACGAAGAGAGTTTTCCAATTTCAAAATCCAGCATAGCTCAAATTTATGAGCCGGGATTTATCGGAGGTAAACAAATTGCAATTATTCCTAATTTTGAAGATAAAACTTTAGCGGTATCTGGTGATAAACTCTCTGCAGATATAAAGCAAGGACTTACAGCTTCTTTAGGTAATAAACTAGCGCCAACGCAACAAAAAATTGACGGATTGGTAACCAACGCTGATAAATTAATGATTAATGTTAATAGTGTTTTGGATGAGCAAACCAAAGCGAATATCAAAGCTAGTATTAATCAGCTTAGTAAAACATTGACAGAATTAAACAAAGCCACTGCTCAAGTTAATGCGTTGATGACTGAAAATAATCAAAAAATCAGCAATACTTTAACCAATGCTGAAAAAGCATCTGGAAGTATGGCTAAGATTACTTCTGATCTTGAAAAAGCAAAGCTTTCAGAAACAGTGAATAATCTGGAAGCTACTTTAGGAAATGTCAATAAAATGTTGACAGATATGCAATCGGGCAAAGGAACTATGGGGAAATTAATGAAAGATGATGCACTTTATACTAATTTATCCAAAACATCAAAAGAATTGGAGTTATTACTACAAGATGTACGTCTACACCCAACACGCTATGTGAACGTTTCAGTTTTTGGAAAAAAAGAGAAACCTTATAAAGCGCCGGAAGAACAACCTAAATAAGAAGTAAACAGACCAAAACATAACCAAATAAACCAATATGAATTATTTAAGTAGTATCGTATTTTTAATCATTCTTGCTGTAGGAGGAGGTTTCTTTGCTAAAAATGTAAAGAAAATCATCCGCAATATTAAATTAGGAAAACAAGTAAATCGCTCCGATAATTCTTCCGAAAGATGGAAGAATATGGCGCTAGTGGCACTTGGTCAAAAGAAAATGTTTACACGCCCAGTTCCGGCTTTGTTGCATTTTGCATTGTATGCTGCTTTTATGATTACTCAAATTGAATTACTTGAAATTTTAGTTGATGGGGTTTTTGGAACACATCGTTTTTTCAAACCTGCTTTAGGAGGGTTTTATACATTCTTGATTAGTTTTATTGAAGTTTTGTCTTTATTGGCTTTGATTGCAACTGTTGCCTTCTTGTCTAGAAGAAATTTATTGAAATTACCACGTTTAAATAAATCAGAATTATTAGGTTGGCCGATGAAAGACGCGAATTTGATTCTGATCATGGAAATTGTATTAGTTTGCTGTATTTTCACGATGAATGGAACTGATGAAGTGCTTTACAATATGGGGAAATCGCATTTTGAAGGACAAGGCTCTTTTAATTTTGCAGTTTCTCAACATTTAGGACCAGTTTTATTCGGCTCATTAAGTGAAGGAACTTTACACCTGTTAGAAAGAGTAGGATGGTGGGGGCACTTTATGATGGTAATGGCTTTCCTTAATTATTTATATTATTCGAAGCATTTGCATATTATTTTAGCTTTCCCAAATACTTACTTTGCCGATTTGAATCCACTGGGGAAATTTGATAATCTGGAAAGTGTAACAAACGAAGTGAAATTAATGCTAGATCCTAATGCTGATCCTTTTGCTGCAGCTCCAGTAGATGCTGATGCAGTTCCAAGTAAATTTGGTGCTTCGGATGTTCAGGATTTAAACTGGGTACAACTGTTAAATGCCTATACTTGTACAGAATGTGGGCGTTGTACTTCATCATGTCCTGCAAATCAAACTGGAAAAAAATTGTCTCCACGTAAAATTATGATGGATACTCGTGACCGTATGGTGGAAGTAGGGGATAATATGGATAAAAATAAAGGTGTCTTTATCCCTGATGGAAAATCTTTGTTGAACGATTATATCACTCAGGAAGAGCTTTGGGCTTGTACATCATGTAATGCATGTGTGGAAGAATGTCCTGTAAATATCAGCCCGCTTTCCATTATTATGGATATGCGTCGTTACTTAGTAATGGAACAAAGTGCGGCTCCAATGTCATTAAACGCAATGATGACGAATATTGAAAACAATAGTGCACCTTGGCAGTACAGCCAAATGGATAGATTAAACTGGAAAGACGAGCAATAATGAATACACAAGATTTAGATAAGAATTTACTTGCAGCGTCTGAGGATGGTCATGCAATCAGTCCCATCTTGCCTGAAGGAATTAAAAATTATTTAATTGATATTGATGGAACTATCTGTGACGATATTCCCAATGAAGAACCGGAAAGAATGTTGACAGCTGCGGTATATCCGGATGCTTTGGCTACTTTGAATAAATGGTATGATGAAGGACATATTATCTTCTTCTTCACTTCAAGAACAGAAGCGCATAGAGAATATACGGAAATTTGGTTGAAACAACACGGTTTTAAATACCATGGTATGATTATGGGTAAACCACGAGGTGGAAATTACCATTGGATTGACAATCATTTGGTAAAAGCAACCCGATACAGAGGGAAATTTACCGATTTAATCGAAAAACAAGTAACCATCGAAGTCTTTGACGACGAAAACGAGAATAGTTAAACCTAACCAAAGATTAAACATAAATTGTATGTCAGAAAATTTAATAGTGCCTACAATGGCCGAAATGTTAGCTCAGGGAAAACAGCCGGAAGTTTTATTTTGGGTAGGTTGTGCAGGTAGTTTTGATGATAGAGCTAAAAAAATCACTAAAGCATTTGTTCGTATATTGAATAGAGCAAATGTTGAATTTGCAGTATTGGGTACTGAAGAAGGTTGTACTGGTGATCCTGCAAAAAGAGCAGGTAATGAGTTTTTGTTTCAAATGCAGGCTTTCATGAATATTGAAGTACTTAATGCTTATGAAGCTAAAAAAATTGTAACAGCTTGTCCCCATTGTTTTAATACGTTAAAAAATGAATACCCTGAATTGGGTGGAAAGTATGAAGTGGTTCATCATACGGAATTTTTAAAAGAATTATTAGACGCTGGACGCTTAACTATTGAAGGTGGTCAGTTTAAAGGAAAAAAAATAACATTCCATGATCCTTGTTATTTAGGACGTGCCAATAAAGTGTATGAAGCACCACGCGATTTAATTGAAAAATTAGATGCCGAATTGGTAGAAATGAAACGTTCTAAAGCAAACGGTTTGTGCTGCGGAGCCGGTGGAGCGCAAATGTTTAAAGAACCAGAAAACGGTGATAAAGACATCAACGTAGAAAGAACTGAAGATGCACTGGAAACTAAAGCTGAAATTATTGCAGCAGGTTGTCCATTCTGTAATACGATGTTAACAGACGGAACTAAAGCCAAGCATCGTGAACACGATGTCAAAGTACTTGATGTTGCCGAATTGATTGCAAACGCACAAGATTTGTAAAATTTTTACTATTTATAGTTTACAATGCCAGAAGCACATTCTGGCATTTTTGTTTTTTACTTAATTTTCGTCGGTTTAATTTGTTTTTTGTCGATTTAATTGTTTTTTAACAAATTTTACGGTTTTTCATCGGGTAATTTATGAAGTTTGCTATTAAGGATGTAATTTTGAGTAACACAAATTTAAACAAAGGGTTATGAAAAAAAATTACTCATCGAAAATAGCATGCGTGGTATTCGTGCTTTTTTCACAAATGAGCTTTTTCGCTCAAGTTGGGATCGGAACTTCAACACCTTTATCGACACTTCATGTGGAAGGTACTATGAGAGTTTCAAACACTAGCAACACAACATCGACAACCAAGTTAACTGGTACTTGCAGCCAGGGAATTTTGGCTGATGTGAAAATTGGTAAGGGTCTTGCATTGTCATCCAATGAGTTGACTTCTAGTGTGAATACTGCTTTTTATGGAGTAGCTTCAGTTCCAATTATTACACCAGTATCCAATTATACTTTTGATAACCTGAATTTAAATCTTACTGGTGTAAATAGTGACGTGGTTATTTTTAGATTCACCGGAGCTACAGCTAACTTCAGTATTGCAGGAATTGCAGGAGGCTCAACAGGAAGACATGTAATTTTATACAATTCTTCTCCGGTAAATATGAAAATTGATCATTTATTGTCATCAACACCAGCAAATTCAATTGATACTATAGGTACATCAACCTCTACTTCTGGTATTGGTACTGTAGAAATGGTATACGATGGCTCCATTCAAAAATGGATTGTAATAGCAATCAGAGACTAGGTTTTTTTTATATTATTTTCTTTTTAGTTTGTTTATAGGTAGATAAACCATTGCGTCCCCAGCTCAATGGTTTATTTTTTTATGCTAAAAAATATTTAAGATTACTACATTATAATTCTAAAAGGCTATTTTTGTAATTTAGTTGGAAATTATGCTAGTAAACTTTGATACTTTACCCCTAGAATCCCGAATTTGGATTTACCAATCGAATAGAAAATTTACAGACGATGAAGTAGTTGAAATCGATGCTGCTTTACAAGATTTCGTGTCCAATTGGTCGGCACACGGAACGAGCCTTGAAGCTTCTTATGTTATTAAATACAATCGATTTATTATTTTCGCCGTAAACCAGGAAGTACAAGCTGCAACAGGTTGTTCTATTGATAGCTCTGTTCGGTTTATTCAAAATTTAGAGAGCAAATACGAAGTAGATTTATTGGATAAAATGAATGTTACTTTTAAAAATGGTGAATTCATTGCTCACAAAACTTTATTAGAATTTAAGAAAATGGCCAAAGACAAAGCGGTTTCTGGTTCTACCATTGTTTTCAATAATCTAATCAATACCATTCAAGAATTTAACGAATCATGGGAAATTCCAGCTGAAGACAGTTGGCATAGTCGTTTCTTTTAAAATATCATAATGAAAAATACCGGTTTTAAGTTACTTCTGATTTTTGCAATCACTTTTTTTGCTGTCAATTGTTCAGTCAATAAAAAAAGTGGTTTTAAAACTGTAACACCCGTTTCCGAAAATACAATTGTTCAAGAATTTAAAGATCCTTCTTTGGAAGGATTTAACTTGTTTGAAGATACTCCTAGTGAAAAAAAATGGGTAGATAGCATTTACAATTCATTGTCTTTTGATGAAAAATTAGGACAACTCTTTATGGTTGCGGCCTATTCAAATAAGGATACTGTTCATTTTAATGCTATTGATAAACTCGTTAAAAAATATAAAATTGGTGGATTGATTTTCTTTCAAGGTGGTCCGGGACGTCAAGCGAAGTTAACGAATCGTTTTCAAGCTTCTTCGAAAGTCCCTTTGTTTATTGGTAATGATGCGGAGTGGGGTTTAAGTATGCGCTTAGATTCGACCTACAAGTATCCATGGAATATGACTTTGGGTGCTGTTCAGGATATGAAATTGATAGAAGATTTAGGCGGTCAAATGGCCAAAGAAGCCAAACGAATGGGGATTCAATTTAATTTTGCACCAGTTTTGGATATCAATACCAATCCGAATAATCCAATTATTGGTAACCGTTCCTTTGGTGAAAATAAAGAAGAAGTTACGAAAAGAGCGGTTGCTCTAATGAAAGGTATTCAAAATCAAGGCGTTTTTGCGACAGGTAAACATTTTCCGGGTCATGGTGATACAGAAACTGATTCGCATCATACTTTACCAATGGTTAATTTTACTGAAGAACGAATCAATGAAGTGGAACTGTATCCCTATAAAAAAATGTTTCATTTGGGTTTGGCTTCTGTAATGGTTGCGCATTTAAATGTGCCTAGTTTGGAACCAAGAGAAAATTACCCAACATCGATTTCTTACCATGTTGTCAATGATATTTTAAAAGACCAATTGAAATTTAAAGGGCTGATTTTTACCGATGCCTTAAATATGAAGGGTGCAAGTAACTTTAAAAAACCAGGAGAAATTGATTTGGCTGCGTTTCAGGCAGGTAATGATATTATGCTTTTCGCAGAAGATGTTCCAACAGCGATACAAAAATTCACCCAAGCCTATAATGATACTTTAATTACTGACGAACGTATCGAGCATTCCGTTAAAAAGATATTAAAATTCAAATACAAAGCGGGGTTAAATCATTACAAACCGATTGATTTGACCAATATTGCTAAGGATATTAATACGCCTTACAGTAACGGACTTTTGTATAAATTGTATGAAAATGCAGTAACGGTAGTAAAAAACGAACATCACACTTTACCACTGACTAATTTAGCCAAAACTAAGATTGCATATATTAAATTGGGTGATGATTCCGGTAATAAATTTTTGACCACAATCAAAAAATATACTGAAGTAACAGAAGTAGCTCATCAAAATATAGATAGTTTGAACCTTGAGTTGAAAGGCTATGATAAGGTTATCATTGGCTTTCACGTTTCGGACAAAACATGGTGGAAAAAGCATGAATTTTCTGCAAAAGAAATTGAATTAATAGATAAAATTGCTCAGAATCATCATGTAATTTTAAATGTATTTTCAAAACCCTACGCTTTAATGCCTTTGAAAAACATGGACCACATAGAAAGTATTGTGGTTTCCTATCAAAATGGTGAAGTGGCACAGGAAGTTTCTGCTGAGATTTTATTCGGTGCTTTAGGTTCCAAAGGAAAACTCCCGGTTTCTATAAATGATGAGTATAAGGTTGGCCACGGATTGGAAACTCAAAAACTGAATGTTTTAGGTTTTACAAATCCTGAAACAGTGGGTATGAATTCGGAAAAATTGAAGGAAATCGATAAAATCGTTAATCAAGCAATTGTAGATAAAATTGCTCCGGGTGCTCAAGTTTTAGTTGCTAGAAAAGGAAAAGTTATTTATCAAAAGTCTTTTGGATATCATACTTATGGAAAAGATATTAAAGTAAAAAATTCTGATATCTATGATATTGCATCTCTTTCTAAAATTATCGGAACACTCCCAAATGTAATGTTGGATTATGATGATAAAAAAATCACCATGAATACTACTTTGGGTGAAATGGTAAAAAAAGCAAGAGGAACAGATAAAGACTCTATTGTGTTTAAAGATTTATTAACACATTATGCACGTCTTCAAGCCTGGGAACCCTTTTATAAAGCAACTATCGATTCGATTACAAAACAACCTTTAAAAAAATACTATCGTAATACAGCATCTAAAGGTTTCGAAATTCAAGTGTCGGAAAATTTATTTCTCTCTAATTCCTACAAGGATTCCATTGTTGCCAAAATCATGAAAAGTAAATTACTTCCAAAAAAGGAGTACAAATACAGTGATTTTACATTTATCTTGCTGAAAGAATACCTAGAAACGCATCATAACAAATCTTTAGATCAATTGGCTCAGGAAAATTTCTTTTCAAAATTAGGAATGTCGAGTACAACTTACAATCCGTTGCAAAAGTTTGACATGGATGTTATTCCGCCAACTGAAAAAGATACTTATTTTAGACATGACGTGGTCCAAGGATATGTACATGATATGGCAGCTGCTATGCAAGGCGGTGTTGCTGGACATGCTGGATTATTCTCAAACAGTATAGATATTGCTAAAATGATGCAGCTTTTCTTGCAAAAAGGAAATTATGGAGGTGTTCATTATTTTTCTGAACAAACCTTTGATGACTTTAATACATGCCATTTTTGCGTAGAAGGGAATAGGAGAGGCATTGGCTTTGATAAACCACAACTGAAAGGTGATGCACCTACTTGCGGCTGTGCCTCACTTTCAAGTTTCGGTCATACTGGTTTTACAGGTGGAATTGCTTGGGCCGATCCAGAGAAAGAAATTATTTATGTCTTTTTGTCGAATAGAACTTACCCAGATAGTAATGCTGTAAATAAGCTTTCCAAAGAAAATATCCGCGAAAAAATACAACAAATAATCTACGATGCGATTCTAAATTAATACGTTAATTTTAACCAAAAATTAAGTACGAGTTTTTTTTTATTGCCTAAATTCGTAACATGAAAATTGCAATAGTTTGTTACCCAACTTTTGGAGGTAGTGGAGTTGTAGCTACTGAATTAGGCTTAGAATTAGCCCGTCGTGGACATGAAATTCACTTCATTACTTACCGACAACCAGTGCGTTTGGCATTGTTAAATCCGAATGTACATTACCACGAAGTAAACGTTCCTGAATACCCTTTGTTTCATTATCAGCCGTATGAATTGGCTTTGTCCAGTAAATTGGTTGATATGGTGAAGTTATATAAAATCGACTTACTTCATGTGCATTATGCTATTCCGCATGCCTATGCCGGTTATATGGCAAAACAAATGCTGAAAGATGAAGGAATTAGAATACCTATGGTAACTACACTTCACGGAACAGATATAACCTTGGTAGGAAATCATCCATTCTATAAGCCAGCAGTAACTTTTAGTATCAATAAGTCGGATGTGGTAACATCGGTTTCACAAAGTTTGAAAGACGATACAGTTCGTTTGTTTGATTTGAAAAATGAAATTGTAGTAATTCCGAACTTTATCGAAATCGACGAAACCATAAAAGAAAATGTTACATGTAAACGTTCTGTTATGGCGAAATCCGAGGAACGCATTATTACGCACATTAGTAATTTTAGAAAAGTTAAAAATATTCCAGATGTAGTCAAGGTTTTTTATAAAATTCAACAAAAAATTCCAGCTAAATTGATGATGGTTGGTGACGGTCCAGAAAAAAGAGTGGCAGAAGAATTATGTGAAAAATTAGGTATTCAAGATAAAGTAATCTTTTTTGGTAACAGTAATGAAATCAATCAGATTTTAAGTTATTCCGATTTATTTTTGTTGCCTTCCGAAACCGAAAGTTTTGGTTTAGCAGCGTTGGAAGCCATGGCATGTAGTGTTCCTGTTGTTTCGAGTAATACGGGTGGACTTCCTGAAGTAAATATTAATGGAATTTCGGGATATTTAAGTAATGTAGGTGATGTTGAAGATATGGCAGTAAATGCTTTGAAAATACTTACTGATGATGCCATTCTAGCTCAATTTAAAACCAATGCTTTGGAAACTGCGAAACAATTTCAAATTGATAAAATTGTTCCAAAATACGAGGAGGTCTATCATCAGGCACTCAATTCAATAAAAAGTAAAAAGCCTTCTTTTTAGAAGGCTTTTTAATTATTAGAAACGGTATCTGATACCTAAAGCGATATCTGGACCGAAATCATCTTCTAATTTATCACCAAAATAAAATTCAGGTCTAAAGTCTAATGATAATTGGATAGGCACATCAAAATTGTATTCAATTCCGATATCTCCAGCTGCAAAAAGAACAGCTTCACTGTTGCCTTCATATCTATTCCCTCCAATGTAGTAATCATCAGTACTCCATGTACCTATACCAGCCCCAACTCCAGCGTACCAGTTGAAACCTCCATCAATGTTCCAAACCCATTGGTACAAACCTGCTAATTTCAAAGCGTCTACATGATTGCTGGTTCTCCATCCTAAATCAAATTCTAAACGGTTTTTCTTAGATAATCCTCTTTGATATGAAATTTCCCCACCAAATCCGTCATTATCACCCAAACGTAAACCTAAAGCGTTTTTGGAAATGTCTTGTGCTTGTGCACTAAATGCTAAACCTAATAACATAAAGGCAGATAAAAATAATTTTCTCATGATTTTTTTTGTTTAGTTTTCATTAACGAAAGTAAATTTACAAATATTGTTCCCGAATCAAAATTTTATACCGTAAAAAGCAACTGTTTTTATGATATTTAGAGAAAATAAATGCAATTACATATATTTCATGTTGATAATCAAAGGTATAGCATTTTACAGGGATGGTTTTACAAAATTTTAGAGATTTGTTATATTTTTAGAATGTTACAAATTGGTTAAGTTTTCCAACTTTAAACTTTAAAAGATTGATTAGAAATCTTATTTTTGTTTTCAAACAAATAAAATGGCTGGAAATTCATTCGGGACTATATTCAAGATAACCACTTTTGGCGAATCTCACGGGGAAGCTTTGGGTGGAATTATCGATGGTTGTCCTCCGGGTATCGACTTGGACTTTACTGCAATTCAAACAGAAATGCAAAGACGTAAACCAGGTCAGTCAACTATCGTTACACAACGTAAAGAAGAAGACGAAGTACAATTTTTATCAGGAATCTTTGAAGGAAAAACTACCGGTACTCCAATCGGTTTCATTGTTCCCAATACCAATCAGAAATCAGACGATTATTCCCATATTAAAGATACCTATCGCCCCAGTCATGCCGATTATGTCTACGAACAAAAATACGGAATTCGCGATTACCGTGGTGGTGGACGTAGTTCTGCACGTGAAACGGCCAGTAGAGTAGTAGCTGGAGCTATTGCCAAACAGGTAATTCCGAATATAAAAATAACAGCTTTTGTTTCCTCCGTGGGTGAGATTTTTATCGACAAACCGTATCAGGATTTAGATTTTTCAAATATTGAAGCGAATCCGGTGCGTTGTCCTGATTTAGCAGCTGCCGATAAAATGGAGCAATATATTAAGGAGATCAAAAAACAAGGTGATACTGTTGGCGGAACCGTTACGTGTGTCATTCAAAATGTGCCGATTGGATTGGGTGAGCCGGTTTTTGATAAACTGCATGCCGAATTGGGAAAGGCAATGCTTTCCATTAATGCTGTAAAAGGTTTTGAATACGGTGGTGGTTTTTGTAGTGCCAAAATGAAAGGTAGCGATCATAATGATTCTTTTAATGAAGACGGAACCACTAAAACTAACCTTTCAGGTGGAATTCAAGGCGGGATCAGCAATGGAATGGATATTTACTTCCGGGTGGCTTTTAAACCGGTTGCAACACTTTTGCAAAAGCAGGAAGTCTTAAACAATAAAGGAGAACTGATAGAACAACAAGGAAAAGGAAGACACGATCCTTGTGTTGTGCCCAGAGCAGTGCCTATCGTGGAAGCAATGGCAGCTATGGTTATGACCGATTTTTACTTACTAAACAAAATTTACCAAACAAAATAATGAATCATAAAGCCAATTTACCGGAAAAGAAAAAAAACATTTTTTCGAATTTAACTGTACAAATTTTAGTAGCAATGCTTTTGGGAGCAGTGTTAGGAATATTTGTTCATAATAATTATCTGCCAGAAACAGCAAAAGAATTTAGTGGGTATATTAAAATGCTTGCGACAATATTTATTCGTTTGGTACAAATGATTATTGCTCCGCTAGTATTTACCACTTTGGTTGTGGGTATTGCCAAATTGGGTGACATCAAATCTGTGGGGCGAATCGGTGGTAAAGCATTGGGATGGTTTTTTACCGCTTCGTTTATTTCATTATTGATAGGAATGTTCTGGGTTAATCTTTTAGAACCAGGAACTGGATTGAATTTATCGGATGTTGATTTATCAGCCGCTTCAGAAGTGACTGAAAAAACTCAGCATTTTTCTGCTCAGAATTTTGTGGAGCATATTATCCCCAAAAGTGTGGTTGAGGCAATGGCGACTAATGAGATATTACAAATTGTAATTTTCTCTATTTTCTTCGGATTGGCAGCTGCATCTATAGGAGATCACTCTAAATCGGTTATTAATGCATTGGATAAAACTTCACATATCATTTTAAAAATGGTAAACTATGTGATGAAATTTGCTCCTATTGGTGTTTTCGGAGCGATTGCCGGGGTTTTTGCTATTCGTGATTTGGAAGAATTACTGTTTACATATGCCAAATATTTTGGTTCATTCTTGGTAGGAATATCTTCACTTTGGATCGTTTTGCTTTTAATTGGGTTTTTGTTTTTGAAAAACAGAATGATGGTGTTATTGAAGCATATAATTAGTCCATTATTTATTGCATTTGGTACTACAAGCAGTGAAGCGGTTTTTCCTAAATTAACTGAGGAATTAGAACGTTTCGGAGTAAAAGACAAAATTGTATCGTTCATGTTACCTTTAGGTTATTCGTTTAATCTAGACGGAAGTATGATGTACATGACTTTTGCCAGTATTTTTATTGCGCAAGCCTACGGAATTCCTTTAGATCTTGGAACGCAAATGACGATGCTTTTGGTGTTAATGCTAACCAGTAAAGGAATTGCCGGTGTACCAAGAGCGAGTTTGGTTGTGGTTGCTGCAACCTGTGGAATGTTCGATATTCCGGTGGAAGGAATCGCATTAATTTTACCTATTGACCACTTCTGTGATATGTTCAGAAGTGCAACAAATGTTTTAGGAAATGCTTTAGCGACTTCAGTTGTAGGTAAATGGGAAAAAGAATAATGACCAGATATACAAAATAAAAAAGCGACCAATTGGTCGCTTTTTTGTTATAAAAATTTAGCCTTTAATTCGGGTGTGGGATTCATACAAGATTCTTTTTTACCATACCACTTGTATCTGTTTTTAGCAATATAATCATATACAATATCACTGATTTTGGAAGGGAAATACTTGAATATTGAAAGTAAACTGACAAATCCACCAAGTGTACCAGCTATTCTAATCGCTGCAGCCGATTTGTAATAATAAGCTCTTCCGGGTTCATACAATACAATACTATCTATATTTCTCTGGGAAATACCTAAATGTTTGATTATTTTTTGTCCAAGTTCAGATTGTAATGCTACAAATCGGTACAAATCATTTTTGTCATGTTTGATAACATATTGAACGGAGGTATTGCACAAATTGCATACACCATCAAAAAGAATTATTTTTTTATCTTGTGGTATTCCTTCCATATTACTTAGGCTGTATATATTCCAATTGGTCTAAACTTACTTTTGAAGTAAAGATACCATAATTCACTGTAGCTTTATTTTTTTCAATTGTATCAATCGTACCGATTGATTTCCCATCAATCATACGCACTCGATCGCCAACCTTAAGTATTACTTTAGGTTTATTTTCTTCTTCAATTTTAGCTTTTAGTTTCTTCTCTTTCTTTTCCTTGCGAATTTCTTCAACTTTAACTTGAACTTCTTCGATGACTTTTTTAACAATGACTTCTTTCTCTTTCTTCTCTTTTACAGTCAATTTTTTTCGCTTCGAATTTTCAATTTCAACCATTTTTAAAAATTCACCGATTAATTCTTTCTTATTTTTATTATTGAAATATTTCTCGGAGATATCATCGATTTTCTGACCCATATAGACCAAACGCTGATTAGCATCAAACAATTCTTGGTAGCGTTCTAACTTGTCTTGGATTTTAGCATTGATGTTTTCCATCTTTTTGCTTTCTTCTCTAGCCTTGGTTTCTTCTTCTTTTAAATTTTGAGAAGTTTTTTCCAATTTAGAACGTTCCTTTTGAAGATTGGCAATGGTTTTGTCAAAACGTACTTTACCACCTTCAATTTTCTTTTTGGCTCTGTTGATTAAACCATAAGGTATTCCATTCTTTTGCGCTACCTCAAAAGTAAAGGAACTTCCAGCCTGACCAAGAACTAATTTGTACATAGGTTCCAATGATTTTTCGTCGAAAAGCATATTCGCATTCGTTGCAAAGGGCAATTCGTTTGCCAGCATTTTCAGGTTGGAATAGTGTGTTGTAATAATCCCGAAAGCTTCACGATGATAAAACTCTTCAAGAAAAACTTCTGCTAAAGCACCACCCAATTCGGGATCGGATCCAGTACCAAATTCATCAATTAAAAACAACGTTTTATCATTGCACTTCTTGAGAAAGTAGTTCATGTTTTTCAATCGGTAACTATATGTACTTAGATGATTTTCAATGGATTGGTTGTCGCCAATATCTGTCATGATCCGATCAAACAAACAGGTTTCACTTCGTTCATGTACAGGAATTAACATACCCGACTGAAGCATTAATTGCAATAATCCAACCGTTTTCATAGATATGGTTTTTCCACCAGCATTCGGTCCGGAAATCACTACAATTCTGTTCTCAGGATTAAAATCAAAGGTTTGTGGATAGGTAATTTCCTTTTTGATTTTATTGGTCAAATACAAAATAGGATGGTACGCCTCTCGGAAATATATTTTGCGTTCTTCCGTGATAGTTGGCAATAATCCATTTATTTTTCTGGCGTATTTTGCCTTCGCGGAAATCACATCAATATCGCTTAAAAACTCTTGATATTGAATCAATAGGGATAAAAACGGACGAATTGAATTGGTCAAATTCTTTAGAATTTTGATGATTTCTTCACGTTCTTCGTATTCTAAATTAGCCAATTCTCTTGAGTAGCGTAATGTTGCTTCGGGTTCGATGTAGGCAATGCTTCCGGTTTTAGAACTTCCTAAAATAGAACCTTTCACTTTTCTTCTGTACATTGCTAAAACGGCAAGAACGCGTCGGTTTTCTACGACGGTTTCTCTGATTTCATCCAAATAGCCTAAAGAATTATATTGACTCAAAGCCAATCCGAAACTTTGATTTACTTTGCCGCGAATCGCATTCATATTACGACGAATTTCCAGTAAATCAGGAGTCGCATCGTCTTTGATTTCGCCATATTTATCGAGAACTGCATCGATACATTTAGTAATATCTTTTGTGATTTCTATCGCACTTGATTTCAAATGTAAAGCAGGATAATAATCCTGAAATTTCTTTAAAAACTGCAATAAAAGATTCGTGTTTTCAGATATGGAGTGGATTTTTCGAAAACTTGCCAATTCTAAAAAACTATCTTCAATGGCTAAGAATTTAATTTCATTTGTAATGGGTTCAAAACCGTGATTAGGTAAAGCGTTATTGTTGTCAAACGAAGCTCTATATTCTGAGGTTTGTAAAAGAGATTGCATTAACTCCTCTTTGTCTCTTATGGGGGCAATATGCTGTGCTTTTTCATTCCCGATATCGGTGATGCAAAGTTCTGCAATGGTTTCCAGAACAGTTTGAAATTGTAAGTCTTGTAGGGTTTTAGTATGTATTGAAATCATTTTTTAACAGAAAGTGATAAAGTAAGCAAAGTTACAAAGATTCAAAGTAATATATTTGCTTAAAATTCACAGAAAATGCAGATTAATGTACACTCTTCTTGGTACTCTTTTTTCGAAACCGAAATGCAGAAAACTTATTTTAAAGAATTGATGTTAGAGGTTGATGCAGAATACCAGAATACTATTTGTTTTCCGCCGAAAGCATTGATTTTTAATGCATTTAACCAGTTTGAATTAGAGGATTTGAAAGTAGTAATAATTGGACAAGATCCTTATCATGGAGTAGGAGAGGCAAACGGTTTGTGTTTTTCTGTCAATGATGGAGTGGCAATTCCGCCGTCATTGAAAAATATTTTTACAGAAATCAATAGTGAATATGATCGCGTTTTTTTTCCTACATCGGGTAATTTGGAACATTGGGCAAAGCAAGGTGTTTTGTTGTTGAATGCTTCATTGACTGTTCGCAAAGATATGGCTAATAGTCACAAACATTTGAAATGGAATGTATTCACTGACAGTGTCATTCACTACCTTTCCGATACTACTAAAAATGTTGTGTTTTTACTTTGGGGAAGTTTTGCTCAAAAAAAAGGCTCCAAAATTGATCGTGAAAAGCATTTGGTTTTGGAGAGCGGCCATCCTTCACCACTGAGTGCGAATCGGGGTTTTTGGTTTGGGAATGATCATTTTAAACAAACCAATTTTTATTTGGAAGAAAAAGGGAAAATCGGGATTGAGTGGTAATGCTTTAGTGATGAATAACTTATTTAGAAATAAATTGAAAATGAAAATTAAAAAAAATATTTATGCACTACTTTTTTTGGTGATTACATCGGTAAGTTATACCCAACAATTTATTGAAAGTCCGTATCAATCAGATTCCTTATATGCCAAACTAAAGATACGAACTATTAAGGAAAATGTAAGTATGACTTATGGGACTGCTGATATTTCCTACTTTAAAATCACAACCTTTAATGAGCTAGGTCAACCTTTGCTTTTGAAAAAGGTTAATTACAGAACGAATGTTCCGGTTACTAAAATTGGTGAATATAGCTATAATGATAAAAGATGTATACAATTCAATTCATTTGAAAATGGAAATATTGACAGATACACGGTATATAGTTACGATGCAGTATCCGGAAAATTAAGCAAAGAAGAAAGATTCGACTCGAAGCAGCAGAAAGTCAGCGAAACGAACTATTTATTCAACTCAACAGTAGTAGAAAAGACGGATTTCCTCAGTAATCAATTGTTTAAAAAAACAATAAAAACTTACGAACCGAATTGGCTGGAACGAGAAGTAACTCATGTCCAATTTCGAAATGGTGTCGAATCAGATCGCTTTTCAATAATGAGTAAATATGAATGGCAGAAAAATGAAACGGTTTTAGTTGAGTTCAAAACCGGTAAAAAGGTTAACGTAAAAAATAAATACTATTTCGATACCAATAAACTGTTATTGGAAAAGGAATTTTTTGATAAATCCATAAAACAAAAGTATGAGTATTTTTATGAGAAGGATATTAAGGAAAAATTGATTAAGAAAGTATTCCTTGATGAAATAGGCAAAAAGACAGATAGTCTAAAAGCCAGTAGAAAGTTTTATTATTATACGACCAATCAAATTTTTAATAACGGCTATATACTCGGAAAAAATATAGAAGGAAAGTTGCTTTCTAAAGTTGAATGTTTTGATATGGATTATTTTATTTTGGATGGGAAATGCATTATGTATTATCCGAATGGTAAATTAAAATTAGAAGCTTTTTTCAAAATGAATCAATTACAGGGAGAGCTTAAAGGGTACGATCAAAATGGTATTTTAATTCGATTGGAAATCTATGATGCTGGAAAATTAACATCCGGAAAATGTTTAGATGCTTCCGGAAAAGAAGTTGAGTTTACCCTTTTTGAAGTAAATAAAGCGGAATTAGGTGTTGAAAATTAATGGTTTAGAGTTTTTTAAATTAATTATTCAGTGTCAACTGTCCTAAAATGGCTTCACTCATAAATTTTCCTCCAGGATAATAAGCTGTATAATCCAGATTTAGCCAAATCTGACCGTGTTCGTCAATATGGTAATGGATTTCTTTTCCCTTGCTTTCTTCTTTGAATAGAACATCGTGAATCAAATATACTACATTCTCCAAATCTCTTTTGGTTCCTATTAGCATTTCAGGATAGATATGAGCATCGGTATGAATCAAACGAGGAACACCGCCTACAGCCTTAATTCCTGCAGCCATCAAAATAGCATGGTCGTCACAATCGCCGGAAAAATGCTGTAAAGATTCAGATGCCGAAGCGATATAATTGTTACCCAATGGATCGTTAACATAATTCCAATGGGTTTTAATTTCTTTGAAAACGGCAAAACATTGAATAATAGTTCTATAATCACGATAGCCTTTTTTTCCTTTACTATCGGTGAAGTGTTTTGTTGTGGCGTGTAAAGCAAAGTTTCGGACTTTTGGATTTTGAAAATCGATAGCATTAATAACCTTATATTTATTCGGAAAGGGAAGTAATTTGCTAATGATAATATCCTGTGGATAAGGGTTATCACCCATGGTGTACATCATCGAACGGTAATCATCGTATACCCTGTAAAAACTATAGCCACCAAATAAAGTTCCGTACAACAATATTAAGGAGTAGATAAAAACGCCGATAATTAGGTATTTTTTGATTTTACGGAGTAAAAGTTGGTATACAATAAGAATTGCAATGAAAAGTACAATGCGGTCAATTGGTATCTTTAGATCCAATTCTTGTAAATTCTGATGTGCAATTATGAAAGTTGGAATTGCTAACAGAATGTTCAACAAAAAGATAACAACCGTATCCCAAGGTCTTGGTACCGAAAGACGATCTTTATATTTGGCGTATAAATTTTGGAATGTGGTTGTTGTCATTGCTTTTAAAAAGGTAAAAATAACGAATTATTTAACTACCGATTCATAAGGCATTTTATTTTCAATTAAATTTAACGCTAACAATTGCTCCTGTACTTTATTAAATGTGTTTTTATCCAATTGTTTTTGTGACCAACGAGTTAGCTTCAACCATTCTTGAATATCTGTTAGTTCTTGATGATAACGCGAAGCTAAAGTTCTGTCGATACTCGGTATGATTTTAAATTCGGCTGTGGTATTGTTAATGATTTCCAAAATTAATTCTATTGTAGCTGAGTTGTTTTGTAAAAACTCGTTACGTACTGCAATCACAAAACAAGGCCATGGAGTAGGGCAGTCAGCAATTCTTCTGAAAGTACCATTGTCTACCAGTGGTTTGGTCATAAAGCGTTCCCACATGAAATAATCTGCCTTGTTGTTTTTTAATGCTTCCACTGCGCCATCAATTGTATTCACAATCTCAAACTGTAATTCAGATGTATTCCAATTTTGTTGTTGAGCATTCACATAACTCATTAAATGACTACCTGAACCAATTCTTGATATGGCAGATGTAGTTTTTTCTAAATCAGATAATTGCGAATAATTGGAGTTTGCATCAACATGAATTCCCCAAATTAAAGGGGATTGTACGTACACTTGAACAATTGAAGAATCATTTCCCGCTGTAATATCTTTGATGATACCTTCAGTAAGAATAACGGCAATATCTGTTTCATTGTTACGAAGCATTTGACACATTTTACCGGTTCCTTCGGGTACATCTGTCCATTGTAAATCGATACCAACTTGATCAAATTCACCATTTTCTATGCACAAATGCCAAGGTAGGTTAAAATGTTCCGGTACTCCGGCAATTCTCACTGTTTTCATTCCAAACGTATTTTAGTAAATCTATTAATTAATTGGAGGCGTACCAAACACATGGTACTTCATTATTCCAGATAAATTCGTTTTTGAGATTCAATCCAATTTTTTCTAAAATTCTTCTTGAACCCAAATTGTCAATATGTGCTGAAGCATATAAAACATCTACTTTGAGTTCGTTGAATGCGAAGTCGTACCAGGCTTTGGCTGATTCGTAAGCATATCCCTTTCCCCAAAATTCTTCACGAAAACGATACCCGATTTCATAAAAGTTGATATGGTTGTTTTCTTCTTCAGTGATGAATTTTATACCGGACCACCCAATAAATTCTCCGGTTTCTTTAAGTATAACAGCAAAGCGGGCGATACCATTATTTTTGTATTGGTTTTGAAGGTTTTCAATGTAACCGATGCTTTCTTCTAATGTTTTAACAGGATGGTTTCCCAAGTATTGATGTACATTCGGATTACTGTCCAATAAAAACATGCCTTCAGCATCAGTTAGTTCTATAGGTCTTAAAATAAGACGTTCCGTTTCTAATTTGATATTCATTACAATTTATTTTTCAAAAGATACCAATTGTATTCAATATCTTTTGCAATATACTTGTTCTCAAAAGTAAAACCAATGACTTTAAGCAAACTGTTGGATGCAGTATTTTCGCTTTCAGCATAGGCATATATTGTTTTCAATTTCATTTCATTCCATCCGTAGTGAATCCAAAATAATGCGGCTTCTTTAGCATAACCTTTTCGCCAGTAATTTTCTGAGAATCGGTACCCTAAATCATAGAAGTTAGAATGTCCATTTTCTTCAATATCTCTAAATCTTAAACCGGAGAGCCCTATTAATTTGTTGTTTTCCTTTAAAATGACGGCATATCTACCAATACCGTTTTTTGAATATTCATTCCGAGTTTTATCGATCAATGCTTTGGTTTCCGATAATGTTTCTATCGGATTTCTCAAATATCGATTGACATTGGGATTATTATTCATTTCAAAGATATCATCGGCATCCGTAATTTTCAACGGGCGGAGTAATAGTCGGTCGGTTTCAAATAGTAAATCCATTTAAAAATCGGTTGGTGTACTATTCCTAAAATAAGCCAACATTAATACAACAATAAGCATTTCTACGGCTATTAATTTCCAATATTTCACTTCCTTTTTTTGGAAGTAATAATCTGAAAACCATAAAAGTACTGCTATAGTGGGGTATATTAAAAAATAAAGTAAACTCCAGTCAAAACCTTCAGCTGCCATTTGGAGCATAGGAATACAATACAATATTGAAAATACACCTATAATTCCTGATGTTATATTGAATGGAGTATACTTATAATTCATTTATTCCGATAATTTCTTCAATGTATACGCAATAAGAGCGTCAACCGCTTTGTATGGGTCGGCACTAAAAGTACCAGTTGCTCTATTGGCGATAATTGCATTTAATGATAAGGTTTCGTGACCTAAAAGCTTTCCAAGTCCATAAATAGCAGCAGTTTCCATTTCCAAGTTGGTCATTTGAGTGCCGTTGTAATTGAAGGCGTCCATTTTACTGTTCAGTTCTGGATCTTGAATATTCAAACGTAATACACGACCTTGTGGTCCGTAAAAACCTCCTGCCGTTCCTGTGAAACCTTTGTGGATTTCCTCACTTTCGATAAATTTCTCCAATTTTTCAGAGCAAGCAACTACATAAGGTCTTCCTTTACGTAAATCCCAATTGGTTTGTTCTACAAAAGCAGTTTCGATGTCTTTTTCAGAAATGTCGTCAATTAAATATGAACGCAACATATTGTCCAGACCCAATCCGTATTTTGACATTACAAAACTATCACAAGGAATATCTGCTTGCAAAGAACCCGAAGTTCCAATACGAATAATGTTTAGTTTAGTTAAATTTTCTTTGGGTTGGCGTGTCTCAAGGTCAATGTTAACCAAGGCATCCAATTCGTTCATTACAATATCAATATTGTCAGGTCCAATTCCTGTAGACATTACAGTGATTCGTTTCCCTTTTAACGTTCCTGTTTGGGTTTTGAATTCTCTTTTTTGTGTTGAAAACTCAATAGAGTCGAAGAATTGGGTAATTTTCTCTACACGATGTTGGTCACCAACAAAGATAATATCATGTGCAATATGTTCCGGTTTAAGGTTTAAGTGGTATACACTTCCGTCTGGGTTCAGAATTAATTCTGATGATTTAATTTCACTCATTATTGTATGTTTTATCCGCCTACGCGTTTTACTTTAAATCCTTTTTCTTTTAAAATAGTCATAATTTTATCACGGTAATCTCCCTGAATAATGATGCTCCCGTCTTTAAAACTGCCACCAACACTCAACTTGGTTTTGATTTCTTTGGCTAATAGTTTAAAGTCTTCGTCTTCACCTTCGTATCCTTCAATTATGGTGATGGGTTTCCCTTTTCTTTTTTCGTACTTACAAATCATCGGTTCCTTTTGAACATACAATTCGTGTTCAGTTTCTTCAACTTCATCCGGTTCATTGGAAGGAATATGGTCAGGGAATAAATTTTTTAATTGGTCTTGTAAATCCATAGTAGTGTAAAATTACAAAAAAAGAAAAATCCCAAACCCCAAACAAGTTGGAATTTGGAATTTTAAATTATTGGAATTTATTATTTCTTGATCAATCCTAAATCAACCAAACGCTCATACAAGAATTCACCTGCAGTGATATCTTCATACAATTTTGGGTTGTTTTCATCGATACATTTGTCCAAACAGTTTAAAGACATGTCACCAACTGGGTGCATGAAAAACGGAATGGAAAAACGTGAAGTTCCCCACAATTCTCTTGGAGGGTTTACTACTTGATGAATAGTTGATTTTAATTTATTATTGGTGTGACGAGATAACATGTCGCCCACGTTAATTACTAATTCATCCGGCTCAGCAATGGCGTCAATCCATTGTCCGTCGTGATTTTGTACTTGTAACCCTTTTCCTTGCGCACCCATTAATAAAGTGATCAAGTTGATGTCACCATGAGCAGCAGCACGTACGGCACCGTCTTTAGGTTCGTCAGTAATAGGAGGGTAGTGGATTGGTCTTAGGATGCTGTTTCCGTCTTTGATGTATTGATCAAAATAGAACTCGTCTAATCCAATGTAAATAGCCAAAGCTCTTAATACATATACACCGGTTTTTTCCAACATCTGGTAAGCTTCTTTACCTACCTGATTAAATTTTGGTAATTCGGAAACTTCAACATTGGCAGGATATTCTTCTGCATATTTTGAGCCTTCACTCACGTATTGGCCAAAGTGCCAAAACTCTTTTAAGTCACCTGCTGAACGACCTTTAGCATGTTCTTTACCAAAAGAAACATAACCTCTTTGTCCTCCAATACCAGGTATTTCGTATTTCTCTTTCACTTCTAGAGGTAAGTTAAAGAAATTACGAACTTCGCCGTATAAATCCTCAACCAATTTGTCATCTAAAAAGTGACCTTTTAGTGCTACGAAACCAATTTCTTCGTAGGCTTTTCCGATTTCATTTACAAATTTTTGTTTACGTACCGGGTCATCCGATAGGAAATCACGTAAGTCAACACTTGGAATGTTTTGCATTGTACTTAGTTTTTGTTAATAACTTTTTTCAGGATAAAACCTTGATTTGACAAATGTAAATATAAATAAATTATATCTATTTTAAAAGTTATTAACAATGGCAAAAAATATCACAAAACCCGTGTTATCTGTTATTTTTTTTTAATTTTGGGAGCGATTTAAAAACCATACAAAGAATGGACTTCGAAAGAAAGAACTTAACCAACGAGCAGCTTTTAGATTTATATAAAAAGTTACTGAAACCGAGATTGATAGAAGAGAAAATGTTAATTCTTATCCGTCAGGGTAAGGTATCCAAATGGTTCTCCGGAATTGGTCAGGAAGCAATATCTGTAGGTATTACTTCGGTTTTAGATAAAGATGAGTATATTTTACCGATGCACCGTAATTTAGGTGTATTTACAACACGTGATATTCCATTACACCGTTTGTTCTCACAATGGCAAGGGAAAAGAAACGGTTTTACCAAAGGTCGAGACCGAAGCTTTCACTTTGGCACACAAGAATACAAGATTATTGGTATGATTTCACATTTGGGACCTCAAATGGGTATTGCCGATGGTATTGCTTTGGCGAACAAACTTCGTAAAAACGGCAAAGTAACTGCGGTATTTACAGGTGAGGGAGCAACTTCAGAAGGTGATTTTCATGAAGCGTTGAATATTGCTTCGGTTTGGGATTTACCGGTGCTATTTGTGATTGAAAACAATGGTTACGGATTATCAACACCTACTAATGAGCAATACAGATGTAAGCAACTGGCTGACCGAGGTGTGGGCTACGGCATGGAAAGCCATGTAGTAGATGGTAATAATATTTTAGAAGTGTACAATTTGATTGCCGAATTGAAAGCTTCAATGGTAGATAACCCGAGACCTGTTCTTCTAGAATTCATGACATTCCGAATGAGAGGTCACGAAGAGGCGAGTGGTACCAAATATGTTCCGCAGGAATTAATGGATATGTGGGCGGAAAAAGATCCGGTAGAGAATTATAGAAAATATTTAAAACTGACTGCTGTACTTTCGGAAGAGGAAGATGAAGCAATTCGTACTGAAATCAAGAAAGAAATCGATACCGATTGGGCTAAAGTTCAGGAAGAACCTGAAATTGTTGCCGATTTGGATGAAGAATTAAATGACGTTTACCGTCCGTGGGAATACGAACAAATTGATCATTTTGATGAATTGGAAAATATCCGTGTGATTGATGCTATTTCTAATGGTTTACGCCAGTCAATGGAGCGCCATGACAACTTGGTAATCATGGGGCAAGACATTGCAGAATATGGTGGTGCATTCAAAATAACTGATGGTTTCGTAGCGCAGTTTGGAAAAGAACGTGTGCGCAATACACCAATCTGTGAAAGTGCTATTGTATCGGCTGCCAACGGTTTGTCTATCAATGGCTTTAAAGCTGTAGTTGAAATGCAGTTTGCGGATTTCGTTTCAACTGGTTTTAATCCAATTGTCAATCTTTTAGCGAAACAACACTACCGTTGGCAGGAAAACTCCGACGTGGTAGTGCGTATGCCTTGCGGTGGTGGAACACAAGCTGGACCTTTCCACTCACAAACCAATGAAGCTTGGTTTACCAAAACACCGGGATTAAAAGTGGTTTACCCTGCGTTTCCATATGATGCGAAAGGATTATTAAATACTGCTATTAACGATCCTAATCCGGTGATGTTTTTTGAGCACAAACAATTGTACAGAAGTGTATACCAAGATGTGCCCAAAGATTATTACACACTTCCTTTCGGAAAAGCTTCGGTATTAAAAGAAGGAAATGATGTAACGATTATCTCTTTCGGAGCTGGAGTACATTGGGCCTTGGAAACATTGGCCAAAAATCCTGAAATATCAGCAGATCTATTGGATTTAAGAACCTTACAGCCATTGGATACGGAAGCTATTTACGCTTCAGTGAAGAAAACCAATAAAGTAATCATTCTTCAAGAGGACACTTTGTTTGGCGGTGTAGCGAGCGATATTTCTGCGATGATTATGGAAAATTGCTTCGAACACTTAGATGCTCCTGTTCGCAGAGTAGGAAGTTTAGAAAGTGCCATTCCGTTCATGAAATCATTGGAAGACCAATATTTGCCGAAACAACGTTTTGAAACAGAATTATTAGAATTATTAAAATACTAATATTTTATAGTTTATAAAAAAGCCGGAGTAATAGTTCCGGCTTTTTGTTTTAATATGTAAAGGAGATTATATCATTAACACACTTATATTTAACAGATGCTATCTCATTTTGGATTGGCTTGTATATTGATAGAATGCTAAGTAATCAACTACTGTACTGCATCGTCTATACAAATAGGCTTTAAAATTAAACCTTCTATAACTCGAATGATTTTAGTATTTTCTTTTTCTGACCCGATTGTTATTCGAAAAAAATCAGGTGAATTTCTAACTTTACCAATTGTTATCTCTGAATCAGTACATCGCCGTATAAATTCATTCTTTAAACTCTCATTATAAAACCGAATTGGAATAAAATTTCCATGAGATTTAGAAACCTTAACCTCCCCATCCAAAAGCATTTCATTTAAAGTATGATACATTTTTTCACGAGCTTCAATAATTTTTTCAATTCTAGGTTGAATAACTTTCTCAAAATTATTTAGTAAGACTTTGGCAGAAATGATAGTAAAAGGTGAGAACTTGAAGGGAAGATCATCTTTTTTCAATAAGTACTTGATAGCATCTGAACACATGGCATACCCTAATCTAATGGCTGCTGCTCCTAAAGCTTTCGAGAATGTTTTTAAAACAATGACATTGTTATATTTTTGAGTCAAATGTGCGTAGGAATCATTCGCAAATTCGGCATAGGCCTCATCAATTAAAAAAACACTAGAGGGATCGTTAGCTATTTCTGTTTCTACAAATATTGGATCAATTAAAGTTCCTGTTGGATTGTTTGGTGTACAAAACACATAAATTGAATTCTTACCTCTAGGAAACCCCGCATAATCGTATTCTAATTCATGATTAAAATCCCAATTAATATGGTTTAGATTGAACAATTTTGGACAAATATCAAATAGTTCGAAACTTGGATTTGGTGTAACAATTCTATTATAGTGCTTTGAAAGCTCCCCTAAGAATCTCATAATTAACCCGGAAGATCCATTACCCAGAATCAACGAGTCATTAGGAACATTATTCAATTGAGCAAGTAAAGCTATAAGTTCTTGAGACTCTGCAACAGGATATCTGTTCCAGTTAGAAGTTAATAACTCACTAATTACTTCTTCCTTGATACTTTTTGGTAGATCAGACGGGAATTCATTTTTATCTAAAAAAATCATACTATAAATTGAACTATTCTATTTATGGAATATATTTAACATGGAGCGAAAGGTATTATTAGGGTCGAACTTTATTTTACCAGCTGTCATCTCAGTCCATTGGTTTCCAAAGTGTACCGCCCATTCTTCTGGGTTTCCAGGTTTATTAATACTGTCACAAGGATATCTGTTTCCTCCATATTTTAAAGCAATCTGATACAATTGATTGTTTAGTTCACTTAAATAATTTATACGTTCTTTTGTGTTTGGATAGGCATTTCTTAATATTCCAATAAAGTAAAAATCTTCCTCAGGCTTTACAAATAAAGGAGTTTGAATGCTTGACGATTTCATTGGAATAAAAAGCACAGGGCCATCGCTCATATCTTCAGCTTTATGCATCGATTGAAATTCATTCATAAAACCAGAAAATTGTGAAAACGGGATAAAAGTAGCTAACTCTGGATGCGCTGTTTTCCCTTTCTCCTTTTCAGTAATTATTAAGGGTGGCTCTTTGGTTACATAGCTAAAAAAATCTTCTTGATAACTATGTTTTAAACCATGCAAAGGAATTTCTTTTTTTAAAAAAAATTGATCTTCATATTCGTACTGTACCAATTCTACAAAAAAGGTAAACTGCTCTTCTTTTTTGCACTTTTCAGCAAAGTAATCGGATTTTTCTGCAACAACGGTTTGTCTCATTTTCTTTTCAAATTCAACCTTTGTATTGGGAATTAAAAAAGCATGTATGCATTCAAAATCAGGTTCTTTTAGTAGTTGCGTATTTAAATCATGAAACTCCTTAGTAGTATCAATAAGTAATTTTGTAACGTGCATTATTTTTGGAGCACGAATTAATTTCATTTTTACCTTGGTAATTACTCCAAACTGCCCTAATCCAGACCTTACAAGGTTAAAAAGATCACTATTCTCAGTACGCGAACATATTCTAATTTCACCATCGCCTGTAACAACTTCTAACTCAAGAACATTATCTGCCTGGATTCCTGAATCATGACTCATAAAGCCCAATCCTCCAGTTGAAATGGTTCCTCCCACTGTCAATTTTTGCCAATCTGTAAGCGTGGGTGGGGTTGCATTTAGTTTTAACGTTTCTCTTACCAATTTTTCCCAAGTAATACCGCCTTCAACAACAACAGAACCCGTTTTTCCATCAAAATCTATGGAAAGAATCTGATTCATCGTCTTGATATTGATGACAATACCTTGATCTACTAAACACTGACCACTTGCGGAATGAGACATCCCTCTTGTGTTAACTGGAATATCGTTACTATTGCAATAATTTATTATCTTTTGTACATCTTCTGTTGATTTAGGGTTCAAACACCCGACAGAATTTACTGTAATTATTTGTCCAAAATCTGTTTTTACCTTTGCTAAGGCTTCTTCTTCGTTACTAAATTTGCCTTCGAATTTAGGTAACACTTGCTCTGTCATTAACATATTTATTTTGGTATTCTTTCATTATCATTTTCTCAGATTCCGTCAGTTCGTATTTTCCAACATTTAGAAGCTGTTCCAATATTTTAAACTCAACGCTTAATAAACGTTGAAGATCTAATAGCTTTTTATTTAAAGTTGTGGAAGGAATAAATACCTGAACACTCATTTTACCATTGATTCCATTTGTTATTAAAAACTGAAATTGCTTTTTAATTTCCCCTTCTAAAATCCATGTAAAATCAAGGGAATCATCTAAATTATGATTCGTATGGGTTACACTTATTTTTGTTTTTACTCCAGTAGAACTAGTAATTTCATAGCAGCTATCATCAATTACAACCAAATTGGTATGTACAGTCCAATATTTAAGATTAACAGGATTTTTTAAAAATGCTATTAGTCTTGCCTTTTCAGCTAAAACCTCTACGCTAAAAATATTAGTCATGCAATAAGGTTAATGGATAACCAGCATATTCTTTCTCTAACCTTATGGCTTCTCCTTCGATTGTAAAATCTAAATTCAAGGATTCAAGAATGTTTTTGCTTTTCTCAAAATTGAATGTTTTTAGTGCTAATTCTACCGGAATAACTCCGTTATGAGATTCCTGAATTTCACTTAAGCTCAAAAACTTATCCTTTTCATTAGGGTTGATCATTTTTTCACCTTCTATACTAAACCCCAAAATACTATTTAGGAACTTTCTTGCACTTTGAACTTCGGCAACGTTAATTTGAATATTATCAATTCTATCGACATCAATACTCTCTATAACTTCAAAATAATTTGTTTTGTCTAAAGATTTAATATCATCATCGTTTTTCAAGTTAGGATCATCTAAATAGGACTTCATTGTATTGGCTAATCCTGACATATTATCATGTGTAAAAAAACCTTGTTTCTCAGAAGTTTTATCTTCTGTTTCACTTTTTCTTTCTATCAACTCAATGAAAACTCCTGCATATTTATTCGAAATAAAAAATTGTCTCAATCCTGATAACGGATCTCTTAATATTTTATCTGAAGTCATTTCTATTCCTTTAGTAACTAATAGTTCGAAAATATCTTCAATATCATCTACTTCAAAAGCTACATGGTGTATACCTTGTCCAAACTTCTCATAAAACTTATGAAAAATAGACTCCTTAGTTAAGCCTTCAGTTACCACCATAACACCTTTTTCATTATTTGGCCAACCAAGAACATAGTTCAGCATATCATGCTTCCCTTCAGAGGCTGAACCTGCATTAACTAAAATTGTGTTTATTAATTTGTACCCTAGTACATTTTGATGAAAGTCAGAAACAACTTTGGCATTAGGTACAATCAAAGTATAATGATCTATATTAAAACATTGAATTGGTAAATCTAATTTTGGTTTAGTCATTGCAGTTTGTTTTTGAATTTAATTTTAATCTTTTTATATTAGTTTTCGCTTGTTTTCGAATATAACTGACTCCTAACTTTATTGATCATTTGCTCACTTTTTGAAAACCCTTGGGTTATAATCGAAAATTGCCCATTTGACTCAAGCAACACCGTAGGAAATGATCTAACCCCCATTTTTCGAGCAAATTCAAAATCTGATTTCACTAACTCTTTTATTTCATTAGACTCAAATTTTTCTTTAAATACTTCCTTCTTAATTCCAAATTCCTCCACAAAATCTAAGTATGCTTCAACATAATTTGTATTGCTATTATCTAAATAAAAGGCTTTTTGCACTCTCTCATAAAATTCATTTTCCACTTCAGGAGCAAGCGCTCTGATTACGACTACTGCTCTGGAAGGAGGTTCGGTATCAAGGATAAATGAATTATCATACAGTACCTTATTATTGATAGGAAGCCCAGTCATTTTAGCCAGGTTGTCAAAATGTGGTAGTAAATAATCTCTCATGTTACTAATTGGCTCTGTTCCATAAGGTCTAAGCCCGCCTAATACCAATTGAAAGTCTAATTCTCCATCAAACTCTTTTTTCAACTCCTTAATTTCTGAGGAAAATGCCAAACAAGTAGAGCATATTGGGTCTCCTACATAAATCAATTTCCCACTTTTACTATTTGATAATGTAGAGTCAATCTCATCATTGGAGTTGGGAGATATTGTACACATTCCAGTATTCACATCGCACGTAAAACTGTTTTCATAATCTGCTTTTTTTGTATTAGTAGTATTTCCCATAGCTTTTGAAGTTTCATTTTTAATTAGCGAACATCTAAGAATCATAACACAAGCCCCTGCTACAATCCAGAAAAATAATCTCGCTTTCATTTTTTTGTAATCTTTTACTCGTTATTTGGCGAAGTTAAATACAAATAGCATATTTTTGATATGAGTTTCCTATAGTAAACTAGTTTCTTGAAGGAAACTAACTTAACTAACTAAAATGAAAAGAGAAATTATACTAACACAACAGTGTAATCAAGAAATCAGAGCCATTTCAGATACTATGGAAATATTATCAGGTAAATGGAAGATCCAAATAATTGCTACTCTAATTGTTCATGGCAAAATGCGATTCATGGAGTTAAAAAAGACAACAAATGGCATTGGGGCTAAAAAACTATCTAAAGATTTGGAAGAATTAGAAATAAACAAACTCATTACTAGAACAGTAATGAACACTAAACCTATCACTGTAGAATACGAAATCACTCCATATGGAAGAAAAATGGAGCACTTAATTCATAAAATTACGGAATGGGGTTTAAAACATAGGGAACATATAATTAATGAAAATAACGAAATCCTGTAGTGTAATTTCCTGTTCTTGAAATACATTTAATTTTAAAAAACTTAAATAAATCGTTTAGCAGAACACTTTTATTAAGGGGAGCCGCAAATGTAATAAAAAGTATTATTGTATAGATTTGCTCAGAAAGCATTAGTGTTTCGAACAGGATTCCTTTTATTTTTGTGTGTCTTGTTTTTCAATCACTTCCAAAGTTGTTTTATCTTCATAATTCGCTATTGTATCGGTAATGATTTTTTTGATGCGTTTCCTAAAATAGTCCGGTTTAATAACTTCCAAACCACTTCCAAAACCCAATAGGATTCTCTCCAATTCAAAATTGACGATAACAAAAATATGAATGGTTACACTGCCGTCCTCGTGTGTTGCAATCAATCTTTGTGAATGGTGTATGGGTTTGGTAATAACATAAGGTGCATTAATGTGGTCAATCCAAAGTTCGATACGTACAGGTCGCAATCCTTCATTTACGGTAACACCCACTACGTTTTTATAATATTGTTCGGGATTGAAATTGTCCTGAATATAAGGTAAGCTAAAGTCATAATCGATAGCCATAATTCGGTCCAATGCTAAATTGGAAACAGGTAAATTGGGCCTTTTTTTTCCAACTAAAAACCAACGATTATTGAATTCTTTTAAAATAAATGGACAGAAATTAAATGTTTGTTCTTTCTTGGATTTGAATGACTTATAGGTAATTACCAGAACTACTTTTTTAATAATAGCTTGGTAAATTTCATCCAAAAAATGCAAACCTTTCAAATTGTCATTCTTATCCAAATGGATGACAGGTTGGGTATGTGATTTCTCGGCATAAATCTTATCTTCCAATCGTTGTAAAATATCAGATACATCACTAAACAATGAAAAGTCTTTGAACTGTTTGAGCATGGAAACTGTCTCGGTCAACACATTGATGTCGGTATCGGTTAAGGGAATATCCGTAATGGAAAAGTCTTCCTCTGCATAATGATAGAATTTTTTATCGTAGACTTCTATAGGTGCGTTGTAGCCTAATTTTTCGCTTCGCATCATTTGTATGTCCAATTGAATAGTACGTTTACTAACCGAACTTTCTTTTCCTTCGTATTCGAACAATGCATCACTACAGGCGTTCATCAAATCTTGCAATGTCCACCGACGGTATTTGTTCTGTAAACATTTATCAATGGTTTTATAACGAATAAGTGCGTTTTTGTTTTGAGCCATTTGTTATATTTTGGACTTCTTGGATTATTAGAATTAGTGAGCTTTTAGTTGCTTAAATAGGCGATTTCATGCTGAATGTTTTCCCGTGCTTTTGTTTCGTATAAACTCTGAAAGGTTTCGGTTTGAAAAATGAATGGATTGGTTAAGAAGTGAGCTAATGCTTTTTTTCTACCGGGTTTGTACATGAAATCTGGGTAAATACGATATTCCCTTCTGATTTGTTGTGCGTACAACAGATAATCGTCCCACTCTTTGGCCAATATTCTCAAATCGAAATCGATGAGCCATTTTTCATCGTCATTATTACTGCATTGATGGTCTTTTGTAGAGAGAATTAAATTGAAAACACGGTTTTTATCCAACGATGAATCAGTAGGTAGAATACTAATCGCATATTGGGCACTACGCAATTCGTTATTTTTTTTGGTGGTTTTATAGATGTAATCGTGATAGAAAATGGCATACAAGACTTCGTCAGGATGTTGCAGTAAATCGCGATAGTTTTTAAAACATGCTATCATTTCCTGTAAGTGTTTCAGGTTATGATAATAGCGAGATTTTGCGGAATAAGCTTTGTGCAATTCTTTCCACTTTGCTGCAGATTCAGCATCTGAAAAACCAATTTTGGCGAGCAAGTTCAAAAACAATTCCTCTAAATTCATGATTCCTTTTTATCAAAATTACTAAACTTATTTCACTGTTTAAAATTAAGCAATGGTATGCTGAAATTTCGTTGGTTTAAACTTTAAAATATGTACGAATTTTATTGTTATTTTTGAAGCGATTTATTTGTGCAACCTAATACTAAAGTTTTTTTTCAAGCTATATAAGAGTATGAAATCCAATTATTTTCTGCCGATTCTTACCTTGTTTTGTTTCGTAAAAGTATTTTCTCAAGATTTCAAACACTTTACAACAGAAGAAGGACTTCCTAGCAATGAAGTGTACGATGTGTTGCAAGATAAAAAAGGCTCGATTTGGTTGGCTACTGATAGAGGATTGTGCCAATACAACGGTTATGAGTTTAAAAAGTATGCTCCTAAAGACGGCTTAACCGATATTACGATATTTGATTTCTTTCCGCAGAAGAACGGTCAGATTTGGTGTGCAACGTTTAATAAGAAGATTTTTTATTTTGAAAACGGAAGTAATCGCTTCATTCCTTATCTATTCAACAATGTAATTGAAGCTTATATCAGGAAAAATAACAAAATTACCTTTTTTATCAAATCGATAGTAGTGGATAATAACAAGAAAGTGTATTTGTCTAATGGTGCAAATAGGCTGATTAGTATTGATGCAAAAGGAAAATTGACAGAGTATGTTCAATCGAATGGAAAGCAGGAAAAAAAGGGGAGAAGTAACAATGCTCCTTCTTATATTCATAGTCTAAAAGTAGACGAAAACTGTGAAATCTTATACACTTCCATCAATAGATCGGATTTTAAACTTCCTGATGGATCCGGTATACAAAGAAAACTAATGAATATTAAGCCTGAAACTCGGCTACTAATTGCCGATAGTATGGTTCGTGTTTTAAGCAAAAATGGTACATTTTTAGACATCAACATTGGTTCAGATTTGCCTGTTGCCGGCGGAAAATACGACTCCAAGCATTTCTGGGTAGGTTTCCGGAACAATGGCTTAAAAATTTATGATTTTAAAGGAAAATGTACCACTTTCTACTTGCCTCATGCCACTGTTTCTAATGTAACAAAAGACTGCTACGGAGGAGTATGGGTTACTACAACCGACTATGGGGTATATTATTTGCCTCCCAATCCCATCAGGAATTTTAATTTGCAAAATAACGTGATTCAATCGTTAACGAAAGACAAGCGTAATACTTTATATATAGGAACTTATAATGGTGATTTGTACCGAAAGGAATTGAATAAACCCATTATTCGGATACGGAAAGCTTTACAGAGTTTCCCCGCTAATGTTCAGTTTTTCGAAGGTAAAGACGCAGTGGTTTCTTGTAACGGCAGCCGACTTTTTTTTAATGATCAATTAGTGAGTAAAACCACAATACAGGTAACGAAGATGTCTGATGATAATCCTTCTGTTTTAAGCATGTCTCAATTTGGTTATTATTCCATTTGGGAAAAGGACAAATATGATGAGGGAATTATGGACTTCAGGATTCATGACATATCGAAAATTGGTAGTCGGTTTTATTTTGGAACTATAGACGGATTGAAAATAAAGGAAAAGGGTAAAATAATCCAAATGAAAAAGCCATTACTTCAGTACCGCATTGATGATTTGGATTACTCGGAAGCCAATAAAACGCTTTACATAGCAACATTGGGAAAAGGGGTGCTTGTTTATGATTTGGCCAAAGATCAGGTGTATGCAATCGATAAAAGTAAAGGGTTATCGGATGATATTGTTACCGAAGTATATCGTGAAGATCCCAAAACGCTTTGGGCTTGTACTAATTATGGTTTAAGTAGAATACGCTTCAGCAGTCCCACAAAATACACTGTTGATTATATAACTACAGCAAACGGATTGTTGAGCAACCAAATCAAGGATGTCGAGATAATTAAGGATTCTATTTACATTGCAACTACCAAAGGTTTAAGCTCATTATCAAAACAACAGTTTGAACGAATGCAGCTTCAAAAACATTATTTTTTGAGGCTAAAAGAGCTAAAAGTCAATAATACGTTTTATACCATTAGAAACGGACAGCCACTAAAGTTGGATTATGATGAAAATCAACTTGATTTTGGTGTAGAAGCCGTTTCTTTTAGTGGTAGTGAAAAGATCGAATACCGGTACAAATTAGAAGGATTGGACAAAAGCTGGAAAAATACCAAGGAACGAAAAATTTCATATTCCTATATTCCTCCAGGTGATTACAAAATGGTGGTTAAAGTAATGGACGACAACAGAAGTTATTCCAATGAAAGTATTGTAATTCCGATTCATATTTGTAAACCATTCTGGGAAACATTCTGGTTTATTGGATTTATACTGATTCTAGTAGTGACTGTTATTTATTTTTTCTTTAAAATACGAGTACTTTCTTATAATCAAGATATTGTTAGGGAGTTACTACGATTATTGCTGAAAAAAATCAAAATGAAAGACAACTATTTTTCTTTTAGAGAATCAGGAAAAGAAATTAGAATTAAAACCTCCGATATCTTATTCGTACAGTCTTCAGGCAATTATGTCGATATTGTTACCCCATTGAAAACTTATACTGTGCGTAGCAAAATAAGTGATTTTGTGTCACAAGTTCATGATCCTTTGGAATTTTTAAGGATACACCGTTCTTATATTGTTCGTCTGGATAAAATTGAACAAAAAAGTAAAAAAGCGGTTTATATTCTAAATCATGAAATACCAGTAGGTGAAACCTACATTGCCGAATTGGATAAAATTCTTTTTTAATTTTTCTAAAATAATTTCAATGGAGTTAAGTGCATTATTGCTTGTAAATAAATAATTGCAAAAGAATCTTATCCCAAAAAGTCCTGTTGGATCACATTTGAAAAAATACTGTAAGTAAATAAATACAAAATTCGTCACTATTATATAGGGGGTTCGTCACAAAGCTAGTTTTTAAAGGGGTTTATAGCTTGCAATGAAAATACATTTGCGACACAAACTTTAAAACTTTACCTATATGAAAAAAGTCTTTTTGACCCTGTCCATTGTTGTAGGACTTCTGCTGATTTGTATTGTTGGCTGTAGCGAATACGACACAAAAGAAGCTAACGAGGCCAATTTATCGAAAACTGGTCCAATTTCAATTCCATGTCATCCCGTGGTACAAAATTTCCCTTCTTTGGATGCGATCCAGTTGGAACATAAAACATTATACGATGCTTTTATAGCTGGTGCTGAAGAAGAAATCGTATTTGAGAACTATGAAATTGCACACAACAATTTCTATTCATTGCGAAAAAAGGACTATGAAATGACAGAGGGAATTATACCGAATGATCCCTCTTTTGATCCCTTCAATTACACCAGTGATAGTGTTTTGGAAACAATACTGAACAAAGACGGAATGGTGATCATCGCAGGTTACATTTACATTTGGTCTGATGGAACGGTAATCCACAGAGCTCCTTATTCATGTGCCAACTATTACAAATTGTTGGATTATTCTCAATTGATCCAATCACCCTATGCTAGTAATACAACTATCAGAAACTACAAAGTTAATTACGATATTGAAGATCTTGTTGTAGGGTTGGATCCACGTTACGATTTTGCATCACTATCGGAACAAGGTATAAAAGTAGACAACAGAAAGGAAACTCCGGCTAATCTTCAAAAAAACTCTTGTGGACTTGAAGCGGTGATGTCTCACGAAATGACAGCTTATAATCCTGTGAATAAAACGGTAAGATATAAGATTAGCGCTACAACAGCTGCACCCATTGGATTAAACCCAATTAATACCTTCACAATTCCAAATTCAGGTCAATACCAATCTGTAACCATTGTAAACAGTGATGGATACACAGGCTCTTGGGTAGATTTATATGTTGGTCAGTGGTTTGAAGTAGAAATCAATTTCAGTAACTATGCTACGTTAAACGAAGTACCAAAGGTAGAAGCTTACTTGACTTCCATTGTTAATCCAATTAGCTCCAATAGCTGTAGTGACACTTATTTTCAGACTTTCGATATTAAATGCCCGTTATCGCTTTCTCCTAAAATGTTGAACTTTACCACTGGGCTCTATCAGTTTAGTATTGAAGGATTGGATTATTTAGGTGTAACCAATAATTATACTATTACATGGTCTTTCGGTGATGGAACAACACAGGTAACAACGAATTCAGCAGTTGTGAATCACGATTATGACGTACCATGTTATTTAAAAGAGTATCCTGTTAATGCCTATATTACCACCAATACACCTTTATGTACGATTAAATTTGAAACATCGACGACTCTGGGGATTGGAGATCCGTGTAAGCGCGAATCCGCTACATGGAAGAGTCCAAGTAATGATGGAATTCATACCACAATCAACAGCAAAAAAGTAAGATTGGTTCAAAAAATTAAAAAAAGAGCCAGTATACTTGGTGGGGGGACCGTTTTTGTGAATAAGTTCAGATGTAGAGTTCCCAATACAAAAACGGTATATACTTATGGTCCGATTTCTAAAGTTGTTGGAAATACTTGTACAACTTTAAACATTGAATCGTTTATTACTCCAAACCCAAAAAACCGAACTGGAAAGGGGAGATTGAAACAACGATTTGCCAGTTCTGTGCTTTATATGTTAGATTTGAATGCTCCTTATAGTACAAAATTCTCACATACTGACAATTCGAATATTCCTGTATTGACTTACGGATTGACTTGTTCTCAATAATATTGAATTTCTTTATTTGAAAAGCGCCACTATAAAGGGCGCTTTTTTATTATATCTACTTTCGGTGCCGCTTTTGTTGAACCAATCAAGATGTATTTCCACTACGTAAAATAATTGCGTAGCAGGTTATCAACTTTGTAGTATCAAACTGAAAGCATTGTTTATGTCACTAGCCAATATTGTTTCGAAAGCCTACGCCGTATTTGATTATCCAAGACCGGAAAGTATTACTAATGTTTGTACAAAATGTTGTGTAAGTGCAGAAGATGCCCGAAAACTGATTACGCTACCGCTAAAGGAAATTACTCTGGAATTGATTAACGAATACAATGATCATGCGCAGGCAACGAACTATAATATGGAGGAATTCAAATACTTTTTGCCCAGATATCTGGATTTGTTACAGCATTTTCAGTTTTCTTCCGGATTAGATATTTCCCTGAGTCTGAAAAATCTGAATTTTAATAACGAATTGTTTTGGCAGAAAAAGGAAGAAAAAGAAGTGATAGAAGAATTTGCTTCGGCTTTCATAACCAAATGCCTGGCCATACCTTCAATACCGGATGGAGAAGGAATGATTGACCTGTTGAATATGTTTTATACCGCTCAGATTCCGATAGCACCGCTGTTGGATATTTGGAAAACTAATATAAATGAGCATGGCATGGGAATGATTTGTACTCTTTTGCTTTATGATATAAATGAAAAGGGAACGCGTATCTCAGGAGCATTTGTTTCCAGAGAATTATCCGATTTAGTATTGGACTGGATACGATTGAATAAACACGAGTTTATAGCGTTTATTGAAGATTTTATCATGAATTCAAACAACAAAGATAAATTTCAGGAGTTGAGCTATTGCTATGATTTCCTAAAGTATTTTTAAAAAAACTGTAGTACGTAAAATAATTGCGCAACAGTGTTTCAACTTTGTACAATCAAATAAAACGGCTTTGTATTTTGAAGTGAAAAACTTCGGTCGAAGCTCAAAAATGAATAATTTTAACAGTATGAACACACCAATCAACGGTAACGATTTATTAGCCATAGGATACCAACAAGGTGCTCCGTTGGGAATCGCTTTGAACATCAATAAAAAAAGACTGGGGTTTACCCGTGAGCAAATGATAACGCTCTATAAAAATGTATTGGAAACTCCGGAAAATTATCTGGATGATAAAATCTTTGCGAAGTTGGCTTCAGCACTAATTGAAAAAGCCAATGAAAAACCGGAAGACTTCATCAGTTTAAATCAAAATCCGAATGCATATGTACTTTTCGGGGCTGAACATATCGAAGACGGCGCCAAAAAGCAAATGGAAATCGCCATGAAATTACCGGTGACTGTGGCCGGCGCTTTAATGCCCGACGCGCATCAAGGGTACGGATTGCCTATTGGTGGAGTTATAGCGACTAACAATGCCATCATCCCGTATGGTGTGGGTGTGGATATCGGTTGCCGAATGGCCTTGTCTGTTTATGATATTCCGGAAGCTTTTTATTATGAGCAGGAAGCGAAATTCAAACGGGAATTGGTGGCACATACGAAGTTCGGTGCAGGTCATGGATACCACGGTCAATATCGTGCGGATCATGAGGTATTGGAACGTAAAGAGTTTGCCAACCATACTTTCATTAAAGAGTTGAAAGACAAAGCTTGGTCGCAATTGGGAACTTCAGGCGGTGGAAACCATTTCGTGGAATTCGGTATCATGGAGTTTGCTGAAGATGATGCTGCATTGAACATTCCAAAAGGAAAATATGTAGCCTTACTGACGCATTCGGGTTCGCGTGGTTTCGGAGCAACTATTGCCGGACATTATACTAAAATGGCCAAGCAGCTATGTAAACTCCCACACGAAGCACAAAATTTAGCCTACCTGGATTTGAATTCAGAATTAGGTCAGGAATACTGGATTGCCATGAATTTGGCGGGTGATTATGCCTCAGCCTGTCATGAAATCATTCATAACAAAATGGAAAGAGCCTTGGGAGCAACCGTATTGGCTAAAGTGGAAAACCATCATAACTTCGCTTGGAAGGAAATTTGGAATGGGGAAGAAGTGATCGTACACCGTAAGGGAGCAACACCGGCGGGTAAAGGCGTGATGGGGATAATTCCGGGGAGCATGACCGCACCTGGATTTTTAGTCAGAGGTAAAGGTGAGGAGCAAGCCATCAACTCGGCATCTCATGGAGCCGGTCGTCAAATGAGTAGAACCAAAGCCATTCAGAATATTAGACATCACGATATGCAAACGATATTGAAAGACCACGGCGTTACACTCATTGGTGCGGGACTCGATGAAGCACCTATGGCCTACAAAGACATCAATCTAGTGATGGCATCCCAAAAGGAATTGGTAGATCTTGTGGCAAAGTTCACACCAAAAATGGTTCGTATGGCCGATGATGGAAGCAAAGAAGACTAAAAAATAGGAGAGTAGGAAAGTAGTTTTCTAATGGGTTATTTGACAAAGTACTTTACGATTGCTTTGTAGGTGCTTTGACTATGTTTGTAGCAAAAATGGGAAGTAGTCATCTTTGCTACAATTGCATAGTTAGGCAATGTTTTACTTATCTATATAGATTGGGGACATTTCAAGTTCAAAAGTGCTGAAAGCAATTCAAAAAGGGTTAACTTCAACACTACTTTTCAGAGGCATCACATATCAGTAGGACAATACAGCGCCTCTGCTTCTACACAGGTGATTGTTGAGAGAACAATTACCTATGAACCGTTCGGGCAAGGACAAACAATGTATTCGTCATCACCACTGCCATTAATTCTTTTTTGCTCTTCTCTTGTGAGGAGTTGAACATTTTCTAGGTTTAAAATTCTTTCTTTCATAAAGTAAAGGTTTTAGTTTGTATTTAAAAACAACTAACTAATAATCAGTCAATTAAAGGTAATGAAAACTTTTTTTACTTTTTCAGGCGCTGCAAAAATTAACACTTATTCATTTACATTTCATATGAGATATCATTTTAAATTCTATTTTTACAATTGAAGTAAAAACCACCAATAAGCAATGAGAAAACTAGTGTTGTATGCCCTATTGTCATTCATCTCTTGCAAGAATGATGTAACTTCTCCTGTTCAGAAATCCCGCAAATCCACAGCTACGGTTCAGAAGACTGAAACAAAAGAAGTAGCTGCCGACTTTTCCGAAGGCTATGATTTTCTTGAAAAGCTAATTAGGGATGACATAGACGAACAGCAATACGAAGAATTGCAAATCAAAAAAATGCCCTTTTCGGTGCATTATCCCAATGATGGTGATCCGTACACGGTAGCGTTCTCAATAGTACAACGAACCGATCTTAACCAAGATGGCATTATGGACTATATTGTGGACCGAACTTCGGAAGGGATGTTAGGAGGCAATGCTAACTCCAATCAGCAACTTCTTTTTTACATTATGAAAGACCGACTGAATCCAAAAGAAGAGCATACACTTTATGGTTATGCGCCTTTCTCGTATAATGTCATTGACGATTATGAGTTTAAAAACAACAAGTTGGAAGTGAAGGTTTCACAGAATTTCAGAGTATACAATGCGGAGGAATTGGATTCGACCAAACCAACGTTTGTCTACCAAAACAACAACATGTATGAAGCCTCGTATTTGACCAATTGCAAATTGGCTCAATTGAAATCGAAATCCATTTTCAAAGCAATTCCAAAAGGAATTAAACGAAAAAGAACCATTGAAGGCCATAATTACACCGAAGTTTTTTCAGAATCGTATACCCAAAACGATACACTGATTACGGCAGAATTAAGCGGCTGTGACAACCTGCTACTGACATTTGAATCGACATTCAAAGTTGAGGAAGGAAAATGGGAAGATGAAAAGTTCAAGAAAGCAGCTGCTTTACAATTGCTAACTTTCCTCTCAAAAAATACACTATTTAATAAAGAACTGACTTTCGTAACCAACTATTGTAAAGAGCATCCTTTAACCGAAGACTACATCGAACTCAAAAACGGTTATAAGTTCAGAGTATTGGTTGATCAAAATGTAGATCGTTTCAGAGAGATGCGCATCCTGATCAACATCGATAAAATTACCAATCCGAATCAAATCGAAAACTGGGAAATCGTTACCAGAAAGAAATAGTCTTATTTTACAACGACTGCATAAATACTTTCGTGATAAAATTCTTGTGATATTTTAAAATATCACGAAAAAAATATCACAAAACTGTGATAAAAAATGTGTGATAATATATTTTATCACAAAAAAATTATCACACATTTAAAAAAAATAAAACATTTCTTACAGAATGTCACGGTTTTTGTTGAGCAATCATCATGGGAAAAATCAAACACAGAAACAATCATTTACGAGAAGCTTTAGGATTGACTCAGGAAGAGTTGGCCATTCTATTTAATATTCCGATCAGCTTGATAGCAATGTACGAAACCAAGAAGCGTGATTTGCCTTCAAAGGTTAGTTTAGGCATGACATTAATGAACATACATCTATTGGAAAAACAAAAGGGGAAATTCATACATCCAATTTTGAAAGATGAAAATACCAAAATCATTGCACTGTTAGAGCAAGAACTCAAAAAAAATGAATCGCTTCTCTTCAAATGTCAAAAGAAAATAGAAGATATGAAGGCTAAATACGAAAAAGCTATTGCTAATTTTCATTTAAGCGAATATTTTGAGACCAATGTGTTGGAGAACAATAAAGCATCCGTTGAAAATGCGAAGTTCTTAAACATTCTCGCTATGAGTAAGCTCAATCAAAACGGACCTGCAGCACAAAAGAAAGTGATACTCCAATTAGAAACCCTAAAATGGCAGCGTAATCAGTTACAAGAAGAACTCAAAATAGCCCAAAATTTCAAGAAGTAAAATAAAGAATTGATTAGTACGTAAAATAATTGCGCAGTGACTTTTCAACTTTGTACCATCAAAGAGATTAGTATATTTGTGAGTATGGGCAAACAGACCAACAGAGGGAAAGAAGCGAAAGACGATCAATTGTTTGGCGAAACGGTGAAAGCTGTTTTTACCGATGCTTTGCGCGATTTACATTATTTGCTTTCAAGAAAGTATTCCGAAAAAAATGCACTACAAGTGGTGGGTACTCGCTATCGCTTGACACAACGTCAAAATCGTGCGTTGCAATGCATGGGTGCCTCACAGGAACAATTGGATAGTGTAAAAGAGAAAGAATTGACGGTAGATAAGCTAGCTGGACAAGATTTAGTTCTTGACGGATTCAATGTGTTGATTTTGTTGGAGAGTTTGTTTTCGCAGGCGTACCTGTTCAAAGGACTTGATGGCTGTTATCGCGATTTGTCCAGCGTGCACGGAACCTATAAGAAGGTCAGTCAAACTTCTTTGGCACTCGAGGCTGTGTCTCGTTTTTACCAAGAAAATAAAATAAAGAGTATCCTTTGGATATTCGATAAACCGGTATCCAATAGTGGACGGATCAAAAAAATGATCGAAGAATGGGCGGCTTCTGAAAACATGAAGTGGGAAGTGCTTTTGGAAAACAATGCCGATGAAGCAATTATCAAAAGTGGAAAAATCACCGTGACTTCTGATGCGTATATACTTCGGAATTGTAAAAATTGGTTTAATGCCATCGGCTATTTAATTGTGGAAAAACAACTACCGGCAACTATTTTTGAAGTGGAATTATGAAGACAATCGAAACCCCGGAATTGGTCAATGCAATTGTACAACACTTCACGGAAGAATGGTTAGACGAATACGGTTATTGTATTGAATTAAAGTGTTTTACACTGTTTCAATTCAATCTTTTATCAATGTTAATTAAAGGACAGCCGAAAAACCGATTGCCATTGTATACAGAGGAAATTCATATTGATTTGTCGGAGACGATTGCACAGTTTCGAAAGTTATATGCCCAACAGCACGACGTAGACGATTTCAGTAGAGATTATGCAAAATTGCTAATGGAAATGCCTTTTATTCATTGGTTGGCTATAATGGGGCAACGGTTCACCGAATCGAGTGCTACCGATGTCTCTGCGTTGCCTCCTTCACGGGAAACGCTCATCAAAAGTTGTGCAGTAGCGTACAATAACGAAATTACAGTGGCCAGACGGGCTTGGGAAAAACACTTGGGACGAGGGCATACCGATTTCTGGGGAACTATGAAAGGGAATAACTATAAAAAGGAAAAGCAAGTACGTGAGTTGGTGGCACACATCATTGATAATGCCAGTTGGTGGAATGTGTTTTATCACTACAAACACGGTTGGGTGTATGAAATCAGAATCCCCAACGGTAATGGAATACGCTGGAATAGAGAAGGAACAGAATTAATAGGTTTTTTAGAACCGTTTATAGTGCCTTAATTGATAAAAGTGGAATGAAAAAAAAGTAATGGTAAAGGAAAGGCGAATCGGACTCGAACCCATATCTCCACGGACTCCGTGGCACTTTTTCCAATTAAGCGATCATCCTTTCCCGTTTTGCAAATATAGGAATACTATTATTTTATAGTATCTGAATATAATTTTATATTTGTTCACCAATGTCCCCCAAATATGCTTGTAGCCGTCGATGTTCATTATAAGGAAAGTTATGCCAAAACAGTATTGTTATTGTTTGAAAACTGGCAAAGTGAAATACCAATAGAGGTGATAGAAGTGAATATCGATCATGTTGAAGAATACATCCCCGGTGCATTTTACAAAAGAGAATTGCCTTGCATTACCGAAGCATTGAAAAAAATTGATTTGGAACAGGTAACGTTGTTCATTGTTGACGGTTATATTTATGTCGACAATAAAGGAGGATACGGATTGGGTGGTCACTTGTATGCCGCTTTGGGAGAGAGAATTCCGGTAGTTGGCGTGGCCAAAACCCAATTTCAAGCCAATAAGGAAACGGTTGTCGAAGTGTTTCGAGGAGAAAGTAAAAACCCGTTGTATGTATCGGCGATTGGCATGGACAAAGAATGGGTAGCCGAACAGGTTCAGAGTATGCATGGCGAATTCCGATTGCCGTACCTATTGAAACTGATGGATACCAAAACAAAGGAAGAATAAGCAATGAATACTACAAAAGCATTTTTAGATACGATATACCATTTGCGTACCGAAGAGCAGATCATTTTGTATGATAAGCTTATCGAAATACCCAAGCAGGAGGAAGCCGATGCAATGTTATTTTTGGAAACGGAATACGAAAAAGAGGCATTGAATTATCCTTACACAGCTCCGCCATTTAATAGCAAAGCGGCTTTATGGGCTGCTAAAACAGTTTATTTTGCAGCTCAGCTGTTTCTATATCGCGAACACAAATTGGAGGAATTGAAACCGATTTTGCCAAAATATGAAGGTACTATCGATGCTTCTGCTGTACTTTCGGCCGATATCTGTCTTCGTTTTCTTCCGCAGATTTATCATGAAATGAAATTGGTAGATGCTGATGATCCGGTAGTGAATATCTTTTCCGATTACCTGCATCAGTTTCATTATTCGATGATTGGTACAACAACGAACGCAATCGATTCGACCATAGTTTTTACAGATGATTGTCTCAAACAATTGTATTTGGATCGGATCGTAGAAAGAAAAGATAGTCGATTGGCTGCTATTCCGAGAATCAAAGCCGCGTTGTTGCACAGTTTTGGGGATTATCAAAAAGTGTATTGGAAAGAGTTTTAACGTAAACAAAAAAATATAAATGGAACACGATTTTTTTCAATTTATTCAAGAACCTTCAAGGGAAGCTTTTCTGAAATCAAGAGATTTTGTAATCAACCATGAAGAGTATGATCCGTATTCGGATGATTTGGATACTATAGAAGCGTTACTCGACGAGGGTAAATTTGAAGAAGCGGTCGATTACCATAACATCAATGTGCTTTTATGTCCGAAGGCGCATTTGTACAAGAGTTTTGCCTTGAAAAAACTGGGTAGAGAGGACGATGCTCGATCTGAAAGCATATTCGCATTTCGTATTATAGACAATCTGGAACTAACGGGTGACGGTTCTTTAGCATCGCCCTATGTGGTGACTCGTATTTCAGACGAAAGTGATTTTCTAATGCATTTGGAAGAAGGATTCGGTCATCAGTCTTTGGTAAACGACAGCGGGAAGTTTTTAGATAAAATTACAACACAATCGGGTAAAGAAATTCATTTTGACATCACCGATTGTTACAAAAGAATACAATACCTTATAGATTCCGGAAAAATGAAATTACCGTTTAGTGGTGAACAACCGGTAGAGGCAAAACGAGTGAAAAAAAGTTGGTGGAAATTCTGGTAAGCCTATGGTTCAACCGGAAGATATAATAGTAATGAAAATACAAGCATGAATCGCACAGAAAAACTAAACGCAGTACTACAAGACATAAAGGAAACCTTTGTGGGTAAAGATGAAATCATCGACTTACTAGGTATTGGATTATTGGCCAAAGAAAATGCTTTTTTGTTGGGACCTCCGGGAACCGCCAAAAGTGCTATCGTTCGTGCCTTGTCCAATGGAATTGAAGGAGGAAAAAACTTTGAATACTTATTAACCCGCTTTACCGAACCGAATGAAATTTTCGGTCCGTTCGATATCCGTAAATTAAAAGAAGGGGAGTTGATCACGAATACCGAAGGAATGATGCCGGAAGCATCGATGGTATTCTTGGATGAAATTTTCAATGCCAATTCGGCTATTTTGAACAGTTTATTGATGGCATTGAACGAGAAAATTTTCCGTAGAGGTAAAGAAACCAAAAAATTACCGGCACTAATGTTTGTGGGTGCTAGTAATGTACTACCGGAAGATGAAGCCTTGAATGCGTTGTTGGATCGTTTTCTGATTCGTATCCAATGCGATTATGTAAATCCGGATTTATTGCACCAAGTGTTATTGGCGGGTTGGAAATTGGAAGGTAATGCGACTACCAAAAAACCAACAATCACTGCTGATGAAATTCGGGCATTGCAATTAGAATGCCGAAATGTAGATCTTTCACCCATTCGAAACCAGTATGTGGATATCGTTCATAGCTTAAGAAATACCGGGATTAAGGTGTCCGACCGTCGTGCGGTTAAATTGCAAAACTTGATTGCTGCCAGTGCATTGATGTGTGGAAGAACTACTGCTGTTGTATCGGATTTATGGGTATTGAAATACATTTGGGATACCGAAGAACAAATTGAAATTTTGGAAGGAATCATCAACCAAATTATTGAAAAAGACGATTCAGGAAAGGCACATCCTCAGGCGTTGTACAATAAAGCGCCTAATGCCGAAGAAGTAATGAAAGAAGTACAGTATCTCGCAGCCAAATGGCAAGATGAATCGCTTTCTTTTGAAGAGCAAAATGTGATTAAAGACAAGTTGCGTTATGTGCAAACCCGATGCGACTGGGTTAAAAACAATGATCAAAAACAATACATTCAGAAGGAAATAGAAGCCTTATGGCAACAAATCCTTCAAACGGTTTAAAATGTACTATTTATCTCTACCTAAAGAACACAAAGACTATCTGGCCGGCATTCGGCATTGGGACAATCTTAAAGCTACGGTTCATGAAGAATTGATATGGATTAAGGATTTCCAGCCGGAACAAATTCATGCTGCTGAAATTCTTCAAATTCCTTTTCATTCGATGTATGAATTGAAAGACAATTTGTTATTTCCTGTCGGTAGTGTTTTGCCTTCAGGGAAATTACCGTCGGCTTTGCTATGGAGACCCATTCAGAATGTGTTGCCGGTAGAGCTTCCTTCGTTCAACTTTAATTATTTTGGTGTTCAACAAGAGCTGGCCATTCGTTTAAAAGTATCGGATGAATCAAGAGAAGCATTCGGTCTCTTTGTAACGCGAGAGGTGTTTGAAAAGTATATGAATACAGCCCCTGATTTTCGTTTGAAGCCTTTGCAATGGACCATGATGGATGAGGCTGTACTCATCCTGGGAACACCACTGTTGCCATTGCAAGGAGAAACAGTATGGCTTTCACAAGGTTTCTTATTGCCTTCGGGAATGGATTTCAATTATCCGGTGCTTACGCGAACATTACAGCAAAAGTTAAATCCAAATCAGGAAAACTGGATTGTCTTTCATACCGATAGTACGTATTCGGTACTTCCTAAAAACAGTTTTAAACAATTATCAATCAGTTCTTACCGACTGACACTTTCATAATAATGGACTTTAAAAAATATTTTCAATCCTACGATGACTATTTCTGGAAAGCAGAGTTGTATATCGATGACTTCGGTGAATGGAATTACATTTATGAGATTCCTGTCACTCAAGATACCATCGCGTATTCGGATTATATTTTGGAAATCCTGGACTTGTTATCCGTAGATACGATTCCGCCTCTTGGTTCTTTACTTTTAGCCATTATCGCTACCAATCCGGAAAGTGAAAATGGTATTGCTCAAATAGAAACGTTTTTAAATAGAAAGGTTGAAGAATACAATCTAAAGAATTTCAAATATTTAAAAAGTAGAACGATTATTGGTTTTTTAAAACAATTACAAGCGCTTCCCAACGAATATAAAGTAGGAGAGAAACGCATCCTTTTGTTTCAAACTATATTTAATGAGTGTCATAACCGTATATCAGGAGATTCAGCGAAAAAAATGCTGGCTCAGTTTAAAAATTACGAACAACACTTTTTTAAAGAGAATACGCCAATACCTTTCAATCAAGGGAACTTCATCAAAGATTTTAGAACAATCTCGTTGTTAAAAACGACTTTTCCATTAACGCAATCGATTATCAATGCGATGGAAAATCTGCCGCAGGAGGAATTGAACGAAAAATGGAACGAGGAAATTTTAGAGGAAACTTCAACGCTTTCCTCCGAAGAATTCATCGACCAATTAGTGCAGAACGAACAAACCTTTCCGGTAGGAAGTCTAATCAAACGAATTTGGTCGGGTCTAACTATTCCTTTACATCACAATACACCCAGCATGCAGCCTTTGGGCGGGATATCCGATCTAACCAATAAGGGCGATTTTGACAAGTTGCTCATTTCGGAGTTTGCAAATGATGATGATGTCTTTCTGTCGCGAATTGCAAATCATGAAGCCTTGTATATCCAACGAGAAATTCCGCCGCAACCGGATGATTTTAAACGGGTTTTATTAATTGATACGACACTGAGAAATTGGGGAAATCCTAAGAATCTTTCTTTTGCATCAGCACTGGCCGTAGCCAAGCACCCAAAAACTGACATTGATTGTGAAGTGTTTGCCCTTGGGGAAGACTATACAAAAGTATACATTAATTCTATCGCTCAAGTAATTGACGGTTTGGGGAAATTGAATGGTGTGTTGGATTGTGGTGCTGGTTTGGAATCTTTTATTACGGATCATGAAAAAGAAATCAAACATAGAGAACTATTCTTGTTTACGACCGAAGAAAGTCTAAAGCAACTGCCGATGCAACGCGCAATGAATAGTTATGGCGATACGATTAAATATGTATTTATGGCACAAGCCGATGGAATGATTCGCATTTATAAGAGTCAAAACAAAGGCCGCAAACTGCTGCAACAAATGATTTTGCCTTTGGAAGAATTGTGGGCACGAAAACAACAAAAATCGGCTAGTAAAAGCACGGTACTTGCACTTAATCCTTTGCATCCAATACCGTTGCTATACAGTATCGATCGAAATTACCAGGCTGTTTTTCACAACAACGGAATTTACTATGCCTATTTTAATCGAGGTCTATACCGTTTTTCAGAAGAAAAGTTTAAAAAAGGATTGACGAAAGTTGCTTCGGATTTACTTTTTGTAAACGGAAGATTTGCAATGGTAACAGACGCCAAAGGTAGAGATCAACTTTTGATCTACAATTATGAAGAGCCTTTGGAACTTGCCCTGATTGACCTGCAAAGCGGAAATATTATTGAGAAGAAGAAAGTGTTCGATACTAAATTATCCAATCAGAATCTTTTCTTCTTTAATCACAGAGAACGTTTGTATTGCAAAGATGACCAATCGATTTGGGAAATTGATGGAAATTTGAATTTAATGCAAGACAAGACATTCAAGACAAAAGAAGCTTATAACGAGTATGAGGACAGTTTATCGCAATTTGTAATGGAATACCAAAGAAGCAAGCCACGATACAATATCGTCAGGCGTTTGGATAGAATACAATTGTATGACAATGTATTCTATTTTAATTCTTTTATTTTCGATACGAATACGTTGCATTTTCATAAAAATGGATATCCTACTTTGAGTATGATTGCTAATCATGATACTAAATTTGAAATGAAAGTCAATTTGTATCTGAAGCGACCGAGTTTCAAGATGCTTCCGATGATCAAAGCCATTAAGGAAGAAGCTGGACTTAGTTTGCAAAAGGCAAATGAAATTGCGAACGAAGGTTCTGGACTTATCCTTTCGAATATTTCGGAAGTCAAGGCAAAAGCCATAAAAGAAGCAATTGAAAAAACCGGTGCCGTTTGTTTTACCGAAACTATTGGTGCCGAATCGAAAGACGGAAGTACAATTACGAATCAGAATGGTGTATTGGTATTCAAAAGCAGTAATGAAGAGATTCCTGTTTTTTATATTCCTTTTGTGATGAATTGTCAAACCGCAATGGCCAGTGAAAAAGATTTTACCGGAAATCCGTATTTTAAAGAAGAAGGAATTCAGTTGGATTTATCTCCCGAAGTATTCATTCAAAATTATTATAGACCATTCATTTATACCATTATAACGCATGCAACTTAAATTAAAAATACATACCAAATCACACTTTCCGAAACGTGGTATTTTTATCCGTAGTGCTTCGCTGGAACATTGGATAAGTGAAATAGATCGCATGGGTTTTGCTTTGGAACAACTACAAGTGTTTCCTGTGGCGGGTACAATTGCCAATCAGTTATTTGGTGTATTGGTAATGATGGAAGAAGAACAAAACGGAATCGACCTAGGTAAAAATTCGTATTTCCAGATGGTTGAAAATAAAGTATTCATTCCGGAGCGAACCGTATTAGTACCTGAAATGAGCGCAGAAGAATTTTCCACTGTTTTTTCACCGCATTTTCACCTGATGCATCCCGAAATCGGATTGTGCGAACTCGAAGAAGCGATCGATTGGTCTAAATTGCTGCAATTACCAGAAATAAAAGAATGCATCATTACAGCACCATTGCAGTCGGTTAAAATTCCTAAACAGATTACTTCATTGCAAATCAGTATTGATCAGGAAGCTTTGCAAAAGGCCTTAGAAAATCCGCTAACTGAAGAAGAAGCCTTGGAAAACCTGCCTTTTAATATTAAAAAAATCATGGCAGGTAATACCAAAGAAATTGACAAACTGTTGGCGTATTTGGAGAAACATCCTGAGAAAGCATTGCAATTGGGAATACCATTGGATGCAATTGGTTCGTCCAGAGGAGGAAATGACGGTCGTTTTATTTTTAACCGCGGTTGGAATGTCGACGGTTTTAAACTAGACATGGGTGGTATTGCGGAGAAAATTTCTTGGGTAATGTCCAATTATGGCGCTGTTCGTTTTGTGTTCGTAATTCTTTTTATTATGTCATTACGCAGCTGTAATGCTAACAATTTTGGGGAGGGATTGGGCATTTCGATTGGTTTTCTTACTTTGGTAATTTTAGGTGGTTTGTTGTATGCCCACCTTTTCGATTCCCATAATTTCAACACTAGAAGAACCTATGGCAACGGCAATGCTTTAATCGATAACCATCGTTTTGATGCGTTGCACCAACGCTATGAAAAGGTTGCTGAAGACTATTTGGCCAAAGGAGATTATAAAATGGCAGCCCATATTTACTACAAATTATTGAAAAATACGTATAGGGCGGCCACGATACTCGAAGAGGACGGATTGTATCATGAGGCTGCTGTAATGCAGTTGAAATACAACAACAACAAATTCAAAGCGGCTGAGTGTTATGAAAAAGGCTATGCCTTCAAAGAAGCATTAGCATTGTATACTGAACTGAACGAACACGAAAAAGCCGGTGATGTATGGGTTAAGATGGGTAATAGGGAAGAGGCCAATAAAAAGTACCAGTTGGTCGTAGACCAATACCTTTCAGGTGCTAAGTATATCAAAGCGGCATTGCTTTACAAAGAAAAAATGGTATTGATGGATGAGGCACGACAAACCGTACTTAAAGGATGGGACGAACAAAAAGACGCTGCCAATTGTATGAGCTTTTATTTTTCCACTTTCGATGCCATTGAAGAACTTTCCACCGAAATAGAGCGTATTTATGCTGAGAAAATCAATACAAATACGAATACTGTTTATTTACAAGTAATCAAAGGCGAATTTAAAAAACACCATGAATTGGAGCAGGTTACAAAAGAAATCGCCTATGAAATTGTAGCCCAAAAAATAAAGACCAATCCGCAGATAGTTTCGGAATTAGTCACTTTTAACGGCAACAATACCACCATCGTTAAAGATGTGATTCGATACAAACAAAGTCATAAAAAGAAACAATACTAAAAATCCCCAAAGCTTATTTTGAAATGGATTAACTATTTAGCAATTAAATTTTGATTGAAAAACAATACTTTTGTTCCCAAAACCCAAATTTTACTATGAAAAAAATTACACTACTTTTTTTACTCATCTATTCCTTGACAGCTCTTTCACAAGCTGGGACTTTAGACGTGACTTTTAATTTATCTGATTCCGGATTTGGAAATGGTAACACTTCAAATACTGTTATCTATTCTAGTGTGACACAACCGGATGGAAAAATTATTGTTTGTGGAAATTTCACAACGTATATGGGAATTTCCAGAAATAGGATAGCAAGACTTAATTCCGATTTATCATTAGATACAACATTTGATCCCGGTACTGGGGCAAATAATGCCATTCAAACTGTAGTTTTACTTGCTGATAGTAAAATTTTGATTGGGGGAAGTTTTACAACATTCAATGGAACTTCAGTAAACAGAGTAGCACGTCTTAATATTGATGGATCTTTGGATTCTACTTTTATAGTAGGAACAGGTACCAATAATACGGTCAATACTTTGGCAATACAATCCAATGGCAAAATTTTGATGGGTGGTAATTTCACTACTTATAATAGTTTATCACAAAACAGAATTGCCCGATTAAATGCCGACGGAACGTTAGATTCTACTTTTAATGTAGGGACTGGAGCAAATGCCAATATACATTCTATTAAAATACAATCTGATGGAATGGTGTTACTTGCTGGTAGTTTTACTACTTATAATAGCTTGCCACATAATAGAATCGTACGCTTGAATACAAACGGAAGTATTGATTCAGCATTTACAATTGGATCTGGATTTGATGCAACAGCTTATTCAATTGCTGTACAATTGGATGGTAAGATTATTGTAGCAGGAATGTTTTCAGTATACAATGGGACTAATAAAAATAGGATAGTAAGATTAAATTCAAACGGTGATTTGGATAATAGCTTCAATTTCAGTGCCCATAATTTTACCTCTTTAAGTGAAGGGATTCAATTTGTATCACTTCTTCAAAATGGTAAAATTCTTATTGGTAATCGTGATTTGGCTCCAACTAACCAGGAGTCTGGTGTTTTTCGTTTGAATACTGATGGTTCTGTAGATCCTTCATTTACTGTAGGATATGCTGCTTTAAGTATTTTTTATTCTGTTGAACCGCAACTTGATGGAACTATTGTTGTTGTGGGCAGTTTTACGAATTACAATAAAAAAGGTAGAAATTACATTGTACGATTAAATGATGATGGTACTCCCAATACTCCTTATAATCTAGGTACAGGAGCCAATGGAGGTGTAACTGTCATGCAAAAACAAACGGATGGAAAAATTATCATTGGTGGAGGATTCGTTGGTTATAACGGAGTTTTAAATTATAGACTGGCCAGAATTAGTAGTGACGGTACTTTAGATAGCGGTTTTAATACTGATACTGGAGCAGATGGAAATGTTCTTGATTTACAATTGCAATCCGATGGGAAAATAATTATTAGTGGAATGTTCAATAAATACAGAGGAACACAAAGAAATGCTATTGCCCGTTTAAATTCAGACGGATCTTTAGATGCTGGATTCAGTGCTGGATTTGATGCTCTAGACAGAGTTAATGTATTCAAAATTCAATCGGATGGTAAAATAGTTGCTGGTGGTGGTTTTGAATCGTATGGAGCTTATCCATTTAATGGTATAATTCGTTTAAATTCTGACGGATCATTAGATACTAATTTTAATTCTAGTGGTACTGGAGCTAATGGTGTTAATTCTATTTATGGAATGGATATTCAACAAGATGGGAAAATTATTATTGGAGGTGATTTTACAGCTTATAATGGTGTGTCTCGAAACAATATTGCCCGTTTGAATACTGATGGTACATTGGATACTTCTTTCAACTCTGGCAATGGTGGTAATACTACTTCAATTGATGAAATTATAATCCAACCAGATGGGAAAATCTTAATTGCTGGTCCGTTTACATCGTATAACAATTTCCCTATGAATGGTTTAGCCCGTTTAAATACTGACGGATCTTTAGATACAAGTTTTGTTATTGGAACTGGCTTTGACAATCCTGGAGTTTTTAAAATTAAATTGTTATCTAATGGAAAATTACTAATTGGTGGTTCTTTTACAAATTATAATGGTACTCCGGTTAAAAATATAGTTCGTTTAAATTCAGATGGATCATTGGATAATAGTTTTGTTACAGGTTCAGGCGCTGATAATAGGATTTCGGAAATTGAATTGACATCTGATAACAAAATTTTGATTGGAGGTTTATTTACTTCCTATAATGGAGTCGGTAGAAATCGTATTGCATTATTAGATGAACCGACGCTTTCAACTGATAACTACACTACAAATAATTTTAAAATGTATCCTAATCCTGTAAATTACACTATTAATTTTTCATCTGAAAAAAGTATCAATTTTATTGAAATTTATACAATTAATGGTCAAAAACTCATAGATATAAAGCCTAATTCTTTGCAATTTAGTTTAGATGTTTCTCAATTGAGTAAAGGAATTTATTTAGGAACAGTAACTTCGGGAGATGAAAAAACACCAATAAAAATAATCAAAGAATAACACCGATTCAATTAATGATCAGTATTTGAATTATTGGAGTTATTCCTTAGTTAAACAATAAAAAAAATCCCCAAAGTTTCCTACTTTGGGGATTTTTTTTATTGTCTATAATTTACCAGCTACCGGAAGCACCGCCGCCGTTAAAAGTGCCGCCACTTCCTGAACTGCTTGAACTATTGGAGCTACCGGAACTACTAAAACTACCGGAACTACTTCCTGAATTACTATTGAAACTCCCATAACCGCTAGCTCGATTGGAGAAAAAATTAATTGTATTGTTTACTCTGGTTTTGTTGTAAAAATTATTTTGTACACCATTACCGCCAATCGTAGTTCCTCTGTAACCAATCAGTCCTCTGCCTGTCGCCGCTCTTATAAGCGAAACAACGATAAAAATGAATGCTACCAAACAGACTAAAAGTAGCACAATAACTCCTGTATTGTCTTCTTTGGATAGTCCTTCACCGATTGTATAATCTTCTACTTGATTGGTTCCTGAAGTGGACCGACTTTCTACAATAAAATGCGCAAGTGCATCTGAATTCCCTTCATTGGTAAATTCATCTTTCAAAATACCAAATAGGGCTGTGAGCCCATTATTGATTCCTAAAAAATAAGCGTTGGTTTTAAAATAGGGTGTGATTTGCTCATCAATAATCTGTTTTGTTTTGGTATTGCTTACTATAAGTTCTATCCCACGACCGTTTTGAATGCTCATTTTTCGATCATCTATCGCAATTAACATGACAATACCATTATCTTTTCCTTTTTTCCCGATGCCCCATTTTTGGCCAATTTCCTTGGCATAAGTTTCTATATTGTTTCCATGGGTTGAGGAAACTAGCATCACTACAATTTCTGTAGTGGTATTTCGGCAGTAATATTCTAATTTACTTCCTAAAATAGTTCGTTCGTATATGTCGAGCGTGTTCGTACTGTCTATAACGAAAGGAATACGAGCCGGTCTTTCCGGGATTTTAATTTGTCCAATAGCAATTGTACAAACAGCAAGAAGAAAAAAGTAAAGCAAAAGCTTTTTAATCATACGCTTTTCGAAATTTCGTGATCAGTAAAAATTAAGAGTATTCGGTTCAAATGTACTTAGAAGTAGTAAAATAGCCTCATTTTAAAAATATTTATTTGAGTAAAGATCAAAAAAAATCCCCAAAGCCTCATTCCTTGGGGATTTTTTATGTAAGAGTCGCTTCTTAGGCGTCCATAGCACAAAATTGAGCTATAATTTGCTGACAGCTGTCTCCGTGTGTTACTACCAATTGGCCGTCAGGACAAATACAAGCCATTAGATCGTCTCCTTTTCCTTGAATTGATTTTTGCATTTCATTCGAAAGCTTTTGCGCTCCGTTCAGTTTTAAAATGTTTTTTAACATGATTTTTTTTTTTAGTTTGTTATTGAATACAATTCATTTGTAAGAATTGTGCTACTAATGTACTATTTTGGAATGAAATTGCAAATGTGCAATCATAATTTATTGTAAGAATTTTTTTGCTGGTTTAGTAGTAGTGATTCTCATCCAATGCTTTTCGGTGTGGTATCGTTTTTGTGATTATTCTTACATTTTAAAAAATAAATCACAAAAACAGTGATTTTAGTTTCTTTAAAAAAAAATAATCACAGTAAATAGTCATACCAATGATAGAAAAACATCCGTTAAGAGAATTATTAGGAATAACCCAAAATGATCTTTGCCTGTTACTGAAAGTGCATAAGAGCCAGTTGGCCATGTTTGAAATTGGAAAGCGAAATCTGCCAGGTCAAGCCATTACAAAGTTGAGTTCAATTTGTACAGAGTTACTGAATTTAGAAGCAAAACGTCCTATTTTTCCGGAGACGCAAGTGGAAAGTCAGAAAATCAAAAAGTTTTTAGAGAATGAGATTTTTGAGAATAAAAAGAGACAGATGCTGATTGAAAACAAACTCAGAAGAATTAAGACTAAATACGAGAAAGCCATTTCGATTATCCAATTTGCTGATTATTTAGAAAGCCATCCTTCTGACAATTGGAATATGGATATGGAACATGTAGACACATTAAAAAGTCAAGCCATGCATACCCTAAAGAAGAATAGTCATTTGCCTCAAACTAAATTACAAATGGAGCTGGACATCCTTACGCTAAAGCATGAAAGGTTGAAACATGAATTATTCCAACGTGGGAGTATGGATTCGGAACTAGTTCGGTTGGTGGAGTCTAGGTAGTGGTTGAGCGGCTAAAGTTCCTGAAAGTCAAAGAATCGAACAGTCTAATAATCTGGTAATCCCAACTTTATCCCGAAAAGTGCTCTAAATTACTATTTTATGACTATATTTGCCATCGATTGGTTTTCTGCCAGTGCTCGTCCTGATCTGCAATTTGTTATTTAGTTCTCTTCAGTTTTGGCGTTTCAGTTGCCTTATTAGTAATTAATAACAATTCCCTTTATGACTATTTATGTTGGAAAACTGAGCTTTTTAGCTTCAGTACCACAACTGTGCTACCATTCCTTTAGGTATCAGAAGCACCTCTCCACGAAAACAATACTGTTTTCCTCCATTTTGTATATTCAATAAAAGGTATCAGCGCACTGACTCTGTACCCAAGTACACCACTAATCACAATTTTTTTGTTGTATTCGCAAAAAATTGAGCAACGAATTCCAGTTTCGGCTTTCCCTGGTAATTCGCTTGACTTGTTTTTGTATTGCAACTACCTCAATAGGCACCACTTTGTGCCATTCAATGAAACCACTAACGCTACAAATGAGCAACGGTTTCTTGAAGTAACTCAAGTCGATTACGACTTATAATTTTTACACTATGACTTTTAAAAATTTAAATATAATAGATCCGATTCTTAAGGCACTAGAACAGGAAAATTATACAACACCAACACCCATTCAGCAACAAGCGATCCCTTTTGTTTTAAAGGGAAATGATGTAATGGGTTGTGCACAAACAGGAACAGGAAAAACGGCAGCTTTTGCTATTCCAATTCTACAGCAATTGGTGCAAAATCCACAGAAGAAACCCAATGCCATCCGAACGCTTATACTAACTCCAACTAGAGAGTTGGCGATTCAAATCAGTGATAATTTCAATTGTTATGGGAGACATTTAGAGCTAAAACATACTTTAATTTTTGGAGGCGTTTCCCCTTTTCATCAAATTAAAGCCTTACGTAAGGGAACTGATATATTAATTGCAACACCGGGAAGGCTATTGGATTTAATCAGTCAAAAAGAAATTGATCTTTCCCATTTGGAAATTTTTGTACTAGACGAAGCCGATCGTATGTTGGATATGGGATTTGTTCATGATGTGAAAAAAATCGTGAACCTTTTACCTGTCAAACGACAAACTTTGTTTTTCTCGGCCACTATGCCCGATAGTATTAAAAGTTTAGCGGCCAAGATACTTACCAATCCTCAATATGTAAGTGTTAATCCGGTTTCTTCTACTGCAGAATCTGTGGCACAATCGGTCTACTTTGTAGAGAAAAACGATAAAGAACAATTGTTAGCCACAATTTTGGACGACAGCGCAATTTCGCGATCTCTAGTCTTTATCCGTACTAAACATGGTGCAAACAGATTGGTGGAAAAACTAACCAAAAAAGGAATTACTGCTGCAGCCATTCATGGAAATAAATCGCAAAATGCACGTCAGAAAGCATTGGAAGATTTTAAACTGAATTCGTTGAGAGTATTGGTTGCTACCGACATTGCTTCACGTGGGATTGACATTGATGAGTTACCGCATGTGGTCAATTTTGATTTACCCGATGTCCCCGAAACCTATGTACACCGTATTGGTCGTACCGGTCGAGGAGGTAAAAGCGGAACTGCAGTGACGTTTTGTAGCGTTGATGAGAAATCAGACCTAAGAAACATAGAGAAACTAATAGGAGTAAAGCTTAAAGTTTCAGAAGTATAAAAAAAACAGTAGATACAGGGATGTGGAAATTTAATATAAAAAGTATGGCAGATTCATTTTTTAAGAAAGAAAATAGAAAGAAAAAAATCGTAAAGAAAAAGCTAAAAAGTCAAAAAAGAGAAGACCGAAAAGCGAATAATAATAAAGGAAAAGGGTTGGAAAGTATGATCGTTTACGTGGATGAAAACGGACATTTAACCAATACGCCCCCAGCATTTATGAAAACAAATGCAGAGACTGCATCAACAGATGCAGCAAGTCCCAAAATACAGAAGCCAGAAGCGGATCAAGCCTAAGCGTTTAAAAATAGAGGGAACAACTTTGAACTACTGAAATTAGTTCGGAGTACACTACACAACACTTGATGGATTTCAGCAATCTTTCAGGTGTTTTTTTTGCAATAGGTTTGAATTAAAATAGTTTTATCCAATTCAGGATAATTCTTTTTTGACAAAAACACTAGAATATATTTTCTACAGACGAATACAAACCATAAGTATTTTGTATATTCGGGACTCAAAAACAAGTAGTGATCAATGGAAGAGCATCTTAATACCAATCAAAAGCGCAAAACCACTTCTAGCACATCTAAAGTTATACTTTATGTAGCTTTAGTAGTTGGAGGGTTGTTCTTTGTCTTATCTTTTTTCGCTATAACAACGATGTTGTCGAAACCGCAATCGATGGATCTTGGAACAATCAATAAGGAAAAAACGGATGATGTGAAAGTTGCTCCTGAACGTACTATTACATTGTTAGTGGATAATACTAAAGTGATTCGCTATATCGGTACATTTGAGTTTCCAATAGAAAAACCTAAAGAATTTGAATATGGCGAAAATGGAATTCGCAAGGAACTGCTTCGACTGAAGTCTTCTATTACTAAAGAGGGAAAGGACAATAGAGTAGTTTTGATAAAGATGGCTAAGAATGTAGACTATAAAAAAATGGTGGAGATATTGGATGAAATGGCTGTTACCAAAGTACCCACCTATGCTTTAGTAGATATTACACCCGAGGAACAAATCGTGTTGAACACAAAATAAAATTACTTTTCATTTTTCTTAGAGTATATGACTCGAATTTTTCTATTGTTTTGTTGTTTTGGATTATTTTCTGCTTATCGCACTTCGGAATCAGATTACTGTATACCATCACTAGTACAAAAACAAGATCCACAGTACAAAAGAGGCGAAACCCTTTTCAAAAGGAATTGCGCTTCCTGTCATGCCATCAATATGAAACAGGTAATGACAGCACCTGCATTGGCTGGGATTACCAAAAAAAGAAGTATGGATTGGTTGTTTCGTTATACCACAGATAACTTTAAAATGAAACAAATGAACGATCCTATCGCCTTACAACTTTCCAAACAAGGGTGGGCTTTAATGCCTTCTTTTCCTATTTTCTCCAAGCGTGATTTACAGGATCTTTATTACTTTATCGAAAAAAAGGAATTTAATACAACTATCTATCAAACTGAATGAATTATGAGTTTTACTAATCTGGAATGGTTTACCATTTATTTGAGTTTTTTCTTTTGTACATTTTTGTTTTTTTCCAACGCCTGTTATGTTTTTTTTCTAAAGCGGAATCAGGTAGATATTGTCGAAGTTTCGTATTTGGCAAGCATCTGGAAGCCCCTGATGTCTGTTAAACGAAAAGGAATTTCCTATGCTTTGGGATGGATTCCATTAACATCTTATGTCAAGCCCAAAGGAATAGAGGAGGAGAATAATCCGTTATTATTCAAAGTCCTTCTGAATACGTTCGGTGTTTTTCTACTTATTTTTTTGGCTTCAATTACCTATTTATCAGTTAAAGAAGCCTTCACACCTTATATTACGTTGAACTGTAAAATTTACGATTTAATTTTAGGTAACCTGGACGCACAGACTTTCAGAACATTTTATTTGAGTGAAATGCTCATTCAGCCTCACTATTTTGCCATCCTTTTTACGTATTCTTTGTCTTTATTGTTAGTTGGAAATTTGGTGGTTCTTTTTCAAAAAATGAATACCGTTTTGGGGATGATTTCAAGTGTAGCTCTTTTGCTTTATTACACTATGATACTGTACCGACTAAAAGTACTACTGTCATTCAATATTGTGTTGTTTTTCTTGTTGACGCAATTGGTCATTTCTGCCGTGTATTTCGGAATGAGTGTTTTGCTGATAAACAATACACAAAAATCAAATTAATCATTTCATAGAATAAAATTGATTTAAATCAGTTTTTACCCTTAAAAAACAAGTATGCAAACACCAAAACGCTTAGCAATTATTGATGTATTGAGAGGTTGGGCACTTTTAGTGGTCGTTATTTCCAATTATTTGTATTATGCTTATAGTCCGGAAGGCGAAATCAATGGCAAAGGTTTTTGGTCATCGTTAATACAAATTGTTGAAAGCTATTTTTTTTCAGCCAAAGGATGGACTTTACTTTTCGTATTGTTTGGATTCGGATTTGGGGTTATTTACACTAGAATGCAACAAAAATCCTATTTGTTCCTTATCAGAAGATTACTGGTTTTATTGGTTTTCGCCTTTTTCAACAGTTTGCTTTTTGATGGCGATATCTTGAGAGATTATGCCTTTTTGGGCTTACTTTTTCTATTTTTCCTTCATTTCTCTGTCCGTAAATTAGGGATTACTATAGCTGCCTTTGTCTTGATTATTCCTTTTTTAGCCGCAAAAATCAATAGTATTGACAACTCCTATGTAACTGCATTGAGCAATAGTATAGCGCCATTGCGATTCAGTCATCATTGGTTCGACGTATTGCAGTACAATTTTTTAAGTTCGTATTATTTTGAAGTACTCAATTTACACTATTCGGTTACGGCACATTGGGTTATGTTTACTTGTATGCTGATAGGTTTGGCGTTACAAAAGAGTCATTTTTTTGAAAACCTACAGGATAAAAAGTCACTTTTTCGAAAAACAATGATTAGTTCATTAGTACTCACACTTGTTTTGTGGGCCATCCTAATACTTTCCAGTTCATTACAATGGAGTTATTTGAAATATTTTGCGTCCAATTATTGGATAGTTCTCACCACTATGCTATTTACAGCTTCCGGAATAGTCGTATTGTATAGCCATCAGAAATGCCAATTTGTATTCAACGCATTTTCATGGGTAGGAAAAATGACTTTTACGAATTATCTAGTGCAAAATATACTCAGTTTGTTGGTGTTTCAAGGTGTAGGTTTGCGCTTGTTTCATCATATGCCTTTGTACTTTTACTTTGTATTGGCGATAATAGTTTATGTACTTCAAATTCTATTTAGTTATTGGTGGTTGCAATCGCATAGCTACGGTCCTTTTGAATGGTTATGGAGAAAATGTAGTGGTACCTGGAAGACATCGAATACTTTAGTAATGTTACCTATTGCTTCTAAAAATAAAAAGCTTGAAGGGTAAAAAAAGAAGATAGGAGAGAAGTAGTAATTGTAAATCATTTTGTATTGTATGATTATTTTAGATTTTCTTAACATTTCGGTACAATTCTTGCTGCTTATTTCTTACGAACCAATAAACCAAATAGTATGAGCGAAGCAAGAAATGAGTTTGGCAGAAAATCCATAACTCCAAAAACCAAAAAATTACATCCTCGAATAGATTTAACCGCAATGGTAAGTGTATCCTTCTTACTAATTGTCTTTTTTATGTTGACTTCCTTTTTAGCACGAAATAATGCAATGGAATTGGGGATGCCGGATAAGGAAGATGAAATTGATCATTCGACTCACTGCTATTGGGGTTTGACCGATAATCGCACTATGACTTTATTATTGGGTAATGATAACAAAATAGTAAGTTATTTTGGAGATTTTAATGCTCCATTAGAAGGGCCAAATAAATTCAGTTATAATAATAACGATTTGACAAAAGAATTACTATTCAAAAATGAAATGCTTCAAAAATTAAATGGTGATAAAAGTGGCTTAACCGTTATAATTAAATCATCAAAACAATCCACTTATGGTAATTTGGTAAACGTTTTGGATAAATTAGCAATTGCCAGAACACCCACTTACGCAGTAGTTGATATCACTCCCGAAGAAGAAGCGCTGTTAGCTTCTAAATAACATTCAGGCTAAAAATTGCATTGTCTCACAGCCTAAATTAAAAAATTATCCTACATTTGCTACCGAAATGAAAACACAAAACAAACATATGGCTTTACTAAACAGAAGTTTAGACTTACGTTCAGGAGATCAATTTCCTGTGCAACAGGTGACGTTTGTTCGTTTTGATAGGTATCAGATTTGAAATAAATCGGTTTATCCACATAAAAAACAGTAAGCGTCCTCTAAAAAAGGACGCTTTTTTTATGGCTAAAATGCTGAAATGAATTAAAAAAGAATCGCACAAAGTAATAAAATACAAAAAAAAATAGAAAATGTTTCATGTATAAACAAAATAGAAAGTAATCGGTTTTGGATAGTAATCAGATGAGAGACAGCCATTTGAAAAAAACAAATTATCTGTAAGTATACGGACAGGATTTCTTATGCATATAAACGACCGTAAAATACTGTAAATCAGAAAAATAAATTGTAAAAAATAGTTGGAATTTATTTTTTTTTGACTTTATCTTTGCACCGAAATTATTACGAATTGAATTACAATCAACTCCTCAAACATTGGGCAGGAATAGTATAAAAAAATAAAATGAAAGCAGTAGCATCACATTATAAAACACAAAAAAGTATGAAAAATACATTCGTATCAAATGATTGCGATTTCAGACTGAGATTCGACTTAGCAGTTGAATTAAAACAGGTGTACCCATATAGGCAGTAGGATAGCAATATCCCATTGTAATGTATGAAGCACCTTTAACGAGGTGCTTTTTTTATGCTCATTATTTACTGGTTCCGTAACTCAATTGGATAGAGTGACTGCCTTCTAAGCAGTTGGTTACAGGTTCGAATCCTGTCGGAATCACAAGAAGTTCTTTAGAAAGGAACAGGCTTATTGTTGTAATGGTAACATGCCCGACTGTCTCTCGGGTGCCACGGGTTCGATTCCCGTATGAGCCGCAATTAGTACTAAATAATAGGAAAACTATATAGTAAAATAGTAAACAATTAATGTAAAAAAATAATAGTATGAGAACCGATATTTTAAAACGATTTTTAATGAACACAGACGAAACGGGTAGATTTCTAATGAAATCCCGTATTACTGGAATCACCTATTTTGTGGAGCCAATTTATAACGGTAAAACTCCTGAATGGGGTGATGTAGATCCTGCTACAAAAAAAATAACCGGTAACTATGGTTCCAAATACACGGGAGCCATTACCAAAAAAGAATCGCTGATTACCGAAGAGAACGGTTTTCAAAACATTGGATTCTTTAAAGGCAGTCCGTTCGGAGCGATTGATCTACGAGATAAAGAACATCAGAAACGATTAGGATTAGAATAATTTTTAAACAGTGCGCAGAATAATTGCGCACTGGTTTCTGAATCTTTGTTCAGCAATAAGAAAGAACATGAGAACAATTAAAATGTATTGTAAAAAGTGTGGTGTACTATTAACAGATTTACTTTATGAAGTAGATAGTGTTGCATTGCGATTTGAGGACAGAGCCACTATGATTGATAAGAATAAATTTTCAATCTACTCTAATCCATATTCTAAGGATAAAGAATTAATAATTGCAAGGGGTGATTACCACTTTAAAAATCATAAGGATAAGTACAGATTTTCAGGTTGCTGTGGAAGTTCCGGTTCAGATGGTATGAATAAAACATGTTGTAACGGACATGAAGTGGCTACTGAATTTTCAGATTGTTATATGCCACATTATATTTCAGTTACTATTGAAAATGTTCTTATTAAAGACTTTACAGATACTTACGAAGTAAAAACAATTCAATTATAACAATATCAAACAAGTCTTGTTGGGTGTTTCTGTATAGCACTATTGTAGTGAACGTTGCGCAAAGCGTATCATGATTTACTATGCAACTTGATTTGAAGGTTTCGACTATTTTCCAGAAAACAGCCACCATTTCTGTGGGTCGTGGGTTCGAATCCCGCTCCTGGCATTGTCGGGATAGTTCAGTTGGTTAGAACAATAGAATGTTACGCAGGTTCGAATCCTGCTATCGCTTAGGCGGTATAGCTTAGTCTGGTTAAAGCACTACACTTTTATGTAGCCTGAGTTTTCTCCCTCATTAAAAAGAGAAGCAATTTAAAATCTTCGGTTTGGAGTCGGTAGGGTTCAACTTGTTTGATGCTGCACTCTGCAACTGACCTGAAAGATGACTTTGTTTACTGAACCGTTATTTTGCTCTTGTGCTTGATTGATTTCAAAAGAGTGGAACACAAAAAACAGTACAAAACCATTATGATGCTTTAGTAGACATACATCTTTCCGTCCTTTTGAGAGGATTGCAATCCGGAGGTTTTTTATTATTAATAACTAAAAACAAAAATAATGATTCAAAGAATTAGAATAAAAGGATACCAAGTGGGATTGGTATTTAAAAATAGAAAATTGACAACCCTTTTGGAAGAAGGAACTCATTGGATTTATGGATTCAGAGAAGTCGAATATTTTGAAATGAATCAAGCCTTTATACCATCAACCGATTTGAACCTTTTACTTCAAAATGAAACACTACGATCGATGTTGGACGTGATAGAAGTAGCCGATGGTCAAATTGCATTGCAGTTCGTGAATGGTAATTTCAAATCTATCTTGAATATAGGTACACACGCTTTCTGGAAAGGAGTAAATGGGAATACATTTACAGTAATCGATTTGACCAAAGTATACATTACGGAAGCTATTTCTAACTATCTATTGGAATCTAGCCAACTTAGAAGTTTTACAAGACAATTTAAAGTGCAGGATTTCGAAAAAGGAGTATTGTTTGTAGATGGCAAATTTGAAAAAGAAATTGCATCTGGAACCTATTATTTCTGGAACAATATGACTTCAATAGAAGTAAAAACAGTGGATTTGAGACAACAGCAATTGGAAATTTCAGGACAAGAATTATTGACTAAAGATAAAGCAACTTTGAGAATCAATTTTTTTGTGAAATACCAAGTAATCCATGTGGAAAAAGCATTGTTGGAAAACAAAGATTTTGAAAAACAATTGTATGTATTGATGCAATTGGCCTTGAGATCGTTTTTAGGAAGCATTACATTGGATGAATTGTTGCTGAAAAAAGACAGTCTTTCTGAAAATATTTTGTCTGAAGTTGCTGAAAAAATTGCAGCTTTGGGTGTAAAAGCTTCTGATGCGGGTATTAGAGATGTTATATTGCCAGGAGACATGAAAGAAATCATGAATCAGGTGTTGGTTGCAGAGAAAAAAGCACAAGCCAACAGTATCATGAGAAGAGAAGAAACTGCTGCCACAAGAAGTTTGTTAAACACCGCAAAATTGATGGAAGAAAATGATATGCTTTGGAAACTGAAGGAAATGGAATATGTAGAAAAAATAGCCGATAGAATTGGTGAAATTACAATTTCCGGAAGTGGGAATATCATCGGTCAATTGAAAGAGATATTTGTAAAATAGAAGGAAAGTCTCCTTCATTAATGAAATTATAATGAAAACAACAGATAAAATTATTATTATCGATCTTGAGGCTTCCTGTTGGCAAGGTTCCATTCCTCAAGGTCAGGAAAATGAAATTATTGAAATCGGTCTGGCAGTTTTAGATACTGTTAGCGGTGAGATTTCGCAAAATAAGGGAATTTTGGTACAACCACAACGTTCCACAATCAGTCCGTTTTGTACTGAATTGACTACAATCACTCAGGAATTATTAGATGAGAAAGGGATTTCATTTGAAGAAGCTATCGAAAAATTGGTTAATGAATACCGTCCGGATGAATATACTTGGGCAAGTTATGGACAATACGATCTGAATATGCTGAAAAGGCAGTGTAAATCATTCGGAATTCCTTATCCAATGGGCTCTCATCATATCAACGTTAAGACTACCTTCGCTGAAGTATACGGTTTAGAAAAACCAACAGGTATGAATGGTGCTTTGCATATTTTGAATATTCCCTTGGAAGGAACCCATCATAGGGGGGTGGATGATGCCAAAAATATCGCCAAAATTTTAAATTGGATTCTTACCCAATAATTGAAAGCCGCAAAACTTTTTTGCGGCTTTTTAATTATTTACGGCCAAATGTAAACTAGCCGACAAAAGAATACCGCTATCCTATCTAATTTTATACAAAAATTTAATCATGAAAAAGATAGTATTTTTAATCATATCAGCATTCTGCCTGATTTCTTGTGAAGCCGATAGCGATTTATCACTAATACAACCGGTTGTATTGTCAGATGGTGAATTCGAAGCGACATCAGGAATTACAGTTACTGGTTTTGCTAAGATTTATAAGGAAAATAGCGATCGAAAAGTCGTTTTGGAAAACTTTAGTATTTCAGAAGGTCCAGATTTAAAGGTGTATCTATCTACTTCTTCAAGTCCCGAATCTTTTATTAGTTTGGGAGATTTAACATCGGCTACGGAATATTCCATTCCCAAAGGAATTGATTTGTCTGCTTATCCTTATGTACTCATCCATTGCGAACAATACAATCATCTTTACGCAATTGCACAACAGAATTAATAATAAGTTAAGAAATTTCTTAAATCATTAATCAAACCATCCAATTTCAGGATGGTTTCGTATATTTATAAAGTATTAAACTTCAATATATGTATGAAGAACTAAAGTATTGGTATTTACGTGACCATAAATTATTTCGAACGCTCAGTTTTGCTCAAATTAAACAATTGTGCATTATTGTTGGTTTTAAGAAAGCAAAAAAGGGCGAAATAATCTATTTTTCCAATTCAGAAGTACCAAGAATCTTTTTACTAAAAAAAGGCGCCATTAAGATTGTCTCTGTTGATGAAGAAGGCAATGAAAGTATTAAGGATATTATTCAAAAAGGGGATTTATTCGGTGAACTGACTCTTGAAAGTGATATCCAGGTCAATGAATATGCGAAAGCGCTCACCGATGAAGTAGCTATTTGTAGTTTTTTGCTGTCAGATTTTGAACACTTAATGCTAAAACATCCCAACCTTGCATTGTCGTATACGAAGTTTGTTGGATGGAAAATGAAGCGTTTGAAAAATAATTATGCCAACCTGATTTCCAAGGATGCCAAAACTCGATTATTGACATTTATTAAGGAATGGGCAGACAAAGAAGGGGTTTTTACAGATAACCAAGTGAGTATTGAAAATTACCTGACTCAAAACGATATTGCTCAAATTATTTGTACTTCAAGGCAAACCGCCACAGTGTTGTTAAATGAATTGGAAGAAAGTGGCTTAATTCAATACAATAGAAAAGAAATTTTAATTCCCGATTTTCAAAAATTATAAAAAATATAGCGCAGTTGTCGGGTAAATGACAAAACACGATTTCGGAGCGAACTAATTTTACAGTGTTAATTTAAAATCAATCGCAATGAAAAATTTATTGATCTGTTTCTTTTTTAGCGTTTCGATGGTGAGCTTTTCCCAAAGCACACCAAAAAGAGTAGCTAATTATAATCTGGAAAAAAAAGTAGCTTTAAGTGGTTATGATCCGGTGGCTTATTTTAAATCCAATAAAGCTGTAAAAGGTAGTAAAGAAATCAGCAATACACATGAAGGAGTAATCTATTATTTCAGTACCAAAGAAAATGCTGCATTATTTGCTAAAAACCCGATGGCCTATGAACCACAATACGGTGGATGGTGTGCTTTTGCAATGGGTGATTATGGTAAAAAAGTGGAAGTCAATCCGGAAACTTTTAAAATTGTCAATGGTAAATTGTATTTGTTTTACAATGCTTATTTCAACAATACATTAAAGAGTTGGAATAAAGATGAAAAAAATCTGAAAGTGAAAGCAGATGCGAACTGGAAAAAGATAGAGCAACCATGAAAAAGATTTCTTTAGACACTGTGCTGAAATTAGTGGTTGCTATCATTTTATTGCAAACGCTTTATTTCAAATTTACTGCAAAACCGGAATCGGTTTATATTTTTACTACCTTAGGTGCAGAACCTTACGGTAGAATTGGTTCAGGAATTGTAGAATTGATTGCTTCAATACTACTTTTCATAACCAGCACCCGATTATTAGGTGCGTTTATAGCAATGGGAACTATGTTCGTAGCTATACTTTCGCATTGTTTTATTTTGGGTATCGAAATTAATAATGATGGAGGAACACTGTTTGTTTTGGCAGTAATCACTATGGTTTGTAGTAGTGTTTTAATGTATCGATTTAGGAAAGATTGTCACTTTTTAAGATAAAATATATGGATTTCAGTTCGGTTAAAAAGACACTAGAAGAATTACAATGTTTATTGGTTCAGTTGTCAGATTCAGATTATGTTAAACCTATAGCCAATTTAAGTAATGCATCGATTGGCCAACATACCAGACATATTATAGAATTGTTTCAGTGTTTGTTGAATGCCTACGAATCAGGAATCTTGAATTATGATCATCGGGAGCGAAACAAAGCCATTGAAAATTATAAAACAACAGCTTTGTCTGCCTTGGATCAAATTATAGCCGAGTATCCTAAAGAAAATAAAAAGTTGCAACTGCATCAGTATATTGATTGTGAATCAATAGAAATTGACACCAATTATTTTAGAGAAATTGTTTACAATTTGGAGCATTGCATTCATCATCAGGCATTGATTAAAGTTGCTTTATTAGATATTGAGAATGTTGCGATAGATGAAAACTTCGGAGTTGCCCAATCCACTATAGCCTATAAAAAACAATGTGCACAGTAACTTTTGTAACTTCAAATGATCAGTTCATAATCACTTCCAATAGGGATGAGAAAATGGCACGACCAAAAGCGATTGAACCTAAAAATTATCGTATCAATCATAAAAATGTTTTTTTTCCAAAAGACGCTAAAGCGGGTGGTACTTGGTATGCCGTAGATGAAAATGCAAATATTATTGTATTACTGAATGGGGCGCGCGAAAAACATACTCGTAAGGAAAGTTATAAAAAGAGTAGAGGATTGGTGGTTTTGGACTTGATTGGTTCCGATTCTATTTTGAAAGAATGGCAACGAATAGAACTGGATAGTATCGAACCCTTTACTTTGGTTGTTTTTGAAAATCTCAATTTGTTCCAACTCCGATGGGATGGCCAAGAAAAAGAAACGCTGCAGCTGGACGAAAATAAAAATCATATTTGGTCTTCAGCTACTTTATATCCCAAAGAAATTAGAGAATCTCGAGCCAACTGGTTTTCAGAATTCATGTGTACACATGATAGTGTAAACGAGGAGAATATGTATCATTTTCATCGCTATACTCAAGAAAACGATATTCAGAATGGTTTGGTAATCAATAGAGATGATGTATTAAAAACACTTAGTATCACTCAATCTGTTATTGATAAAAACAAAGTAAGTCTTCATCATTATGATTTGGAACAAGACGAAAAATTCACGAATTCATTCATTGTAATTTAATCAATATTTATGCGATTATTTTTCCATAAGTTGACAAACTGGGAATATTGGCCTTTTAAAGTTGTCTATATTCCAATCTATTTTTTGTGGGCGTTTTATGCTGTAAAAGCCAGAACCCTTTTCTTTTTCAATGCCTCTAATCCTGGAATGAGAAACGGTGGTTTTATTATGGATAGTAAAAAAGAAATCTACGATTTGATACCCCAACAATATTATCCCAAAACGGAATTAGTTATTGAAGGTTGTGCATTTGATCAGATTGAGCAACTTATCAAGACTGCAGGCATAAAATTTCCATTAATTGCTAAACCCGATATTGGTCTAAGAGGTTCTGCCGTAAAGAAAATTAATACGCTACATGAATTGAAAGTCTACCATGACAAAGCCAATTTTGATTATCTGATTCAGGATTTAATTCCATATGAAAATGAAATCGGTATTTTTTATGTACGCTATCCAGAACAAACCAAAGGAAAAATCACAGGAATTGTTGCAAAAGAATATCTCATTGTAACCGGAGACGGAAAATCAACTATCGAACAATTACTGAAACAAAATCCAAGATATGAATTACAGTTAAACACCTTATATAAAGAACATAAAGAGGGTTTAAATGAAGTTTTAGATAAAGATGTAAAACGAAACCTAGTTCCATATGGCAACCATTGTCGTGGCGCCAAATTTATAGATGCCAGTCATTTGATTACTCCTAAGTTAGAAGAAGTTATTAATGAAATGTGTCTGCAAATAGATGGATTCTATTTCGGAAGAATGGATTTGATGTATCAATCTATCGAGGAATTGGAAGCAGGGCGTAACTTTTTAATGGTCGAATTGAATGGTGCAGCGAGCGAACCTACTCATATTTACGATCCTAAACATTCGCTTTTTTTCGCATGGAAAGAACTGTACCGACATATTTCCTATATGTTTGAAATTAGCATGGCCAACAATAAAATGGGCATTCCTTTTTTGAATCATAAAGAAGGAATGAAGCAATACAAAATGCATTTGGAGCAAAATGCCAAAATCCTAAATTTCTAATGTGGAAAGCTCTGAAAAATATAGTAATTGGTTTTGCAGTTAGTGGCATAGGTTCGATTCCTTTGGGATACCTGAATCTTATTGGCTTTCAAATTTATATTCAATCCAATACAGAACAATTGTTCTATTATCTTTTAGGTGTATTAGTGGTTGAAGCTATTGTGATATGGGGAACTTTACAATTAGCAGAACGATTGACTTTAAATCCAAAATGGAAATCTAGAATAAATCTGTTTTCGGCCTTTTTTTTGTTTTTTATGGCTTACTATTTCTATTCCTCGGATGTGAAAATTGCAGAGGACACGAATATTAAAAACGGACTATTTCATTTTCCTGTTTTTGTAACAGGACTGTTTTTAAGCGCCTTCAATTTCGCTCAAATTCCGTTTTGGTTGAGTTGGAATTTGTTATTAACGAATGGAAATTACATTGTTACAGAAAAATTTTGGAAAGGTTTGTATCTCATCGGAACTCTTTTGGGGACATTCTCCGGAATGTTATGTTTTATATTGGGCGTTCAAAAAGTAGCTACTTATAATGCCCTAAATTTAAGTACAATTCTGTCATTATTGCCTTTTGTATTTCTATTACTCGCTATATTTCAATTAATTCAATGGTATAGAAAGTTAAAAAACAGAGAAATACCACTGTAATGTATTTCCCTGTTTTTTTATTACTTACGCTTTAAATTGCCAATTGATAAGGGGTAATTTTCTTTTTCCGTTGGTATTCCATAATCCCAGTTGGATACCTCTTAGGTTTTTGGAATGATTAAATAGACCAATTTGAATGCCATTGTGATTTCTAGAAACATTTGATGGCGCTATTTGAATTCCGTTGCCATAATCGGTAATGTTTGCAATTCCTGCAATTGAAACACCATTGTACTTTTGGGTATCAATAACCGAAGCATTTAATGATAAACCATTCAACTGATTCATTGCAGTGATTACACTGATATTCAATCCATTAATTTTAGCGCCACCTAAAAAACCCCCCGAACTAATGTTTAGTCCATTAATTTCAATATAAGTTGCAGCATAATCATCCATAAAGGAAGAATTGCTTATTACGTTGTCATTAATTCCTGCAACCAATCCTTCAAATGGAATAGTAAGTCCTACACTTAATAACATAAGACCATTTGGGCTAGTCTCCAAATTTAAGCCGTTTACTTTCTGATACTTTATGTTCTTGTTTTCATAATGACCAAAACCCATCGTAAAGCCATTCACCCGATTTACTCTTCTTGAAATAGGAGACAAACTAAAAATTTTAATGCTATCATTTCGATCAACATTATCCGATTTCCATTTAAAATAATCGGTAACATTTCTTGTAGTGTTGGTTGCTACCGGAATTAACGTGTCTTGCGCATTGTTATCGATTGAAAAAAGAGTCAGCAATGCGAATAAAAGTAACTTTTTCATAGTTTTTAAATTTTGTTTTGCAGTTCAAAAATATTATGCTATTTGCAATTTTTATTGTGATAAAAAATTAATATTTTTAATATATTTGTGAAAATCGCAAAATGAACCCACAAGAACTATTACTAACGGCTATCCGAAAGCAACTCAAACCACAGCAATCTATAATTGATGAGGTTGCCAGCGTATTAAATATCAGTTATGATGCTTCCCATAGAAGGGTAGCTCTGAAAAGTAAATTTTCGATTGAAGAAACAGTAAATTTATGTCGGCATTATTCAATTGCAATGGATGGTCTTTTTGCTGATGAAAAGAAAGTAATCGTCGAGAAAACACATAGTATTAAATCAGTTAGTGATTTTAAAAACTATTTTGAGCAATCTTCATTTTTTTTGAAAAAATTCTTAAATGAAGAGGCGAATTTATATTATTCGGCCAAAGACATTCCTTTATTTTACACAATTGGAGGAAGTCTTTTGTCCAAATTCAAACTCTATGTTTGGTTGCAATTGTTGAGTAAGGAAGAAAAGCAAACTCCTTTTGATCATTTTATATTAGATGCACAGTTACTGAAAAGTACTTCCCAATTGAAAGCGGTTTATGAAAAAGTAAAGGTTACCGAAGTTTGGAATGACACAACGATTAATAGTTCATTGCAACAGATTTTCTACTTCTTTGAAGCAGGGTTGATTTCCTATGAAACCGCTCTAGCTTTATTAGAAGAGGTACGTAATGTGGTAACTTTAGTGGAAACCAAAACGAACCGTAACGACAATAGTTTTCAATTGTATTACAATGAATTATTGATATTGAACAATACGGTTTTATTAATGTCTGAACACGAAAAATCCTTATTTGTTCCCTATAATATGGTCGGTTATTTTATTACAGAAGATAAAGAAACCTGTATAGAAGCCGAAGGTTTTTTCAAACATCAATGTTACAATTCTAAATTATTACAATCGTCAGGGAAAAGAGATCGCAATCTTTTTTTTAATCGGATGCAATTGAAAATTGATTATTATGTGAATAAAATACAAAGTTTCATAAAAGAATGATGCCTCGATTGAGGCATTATTCTTTAGTATTTTCCACTTAGCAATTCACCTCCAATTGGCGCTTTGGCTTCAATTCCTAATTTCTTCATCATTTCGTAAGTAGTACAAACTGCTGCCGATGTTACCGGAATACCGATTTCCTTTTGAATCAAATCAATCGCTTCTAACGAAGGCATTTGCACACAGGCTGAAGCTACTAATACATCAACCCCAGTTAAATCCAGTCGTTTGTATATTTCCAATAAATTCATTGGATCTTGCGCTGCCACTTCTAAATTATCTGGGATTTCCAATGCAATAGAATCAACTACTTCAAATCCTTGGTGTTCAATATAATCTACTACTAAATCAGTTAACGGGCGCATATAAGGTGTAATCACCGCTACTTTTTTGGCACCTAACACTTTTAATCCATTGATTAAAGCTCCTGCAGAAGTCACGATTGGAGTAGGGAAATCATTTTTAATGGTTTCCTGATGCAAATTCACTTCAGAAACGCAATGATATCCTCGTCCCATGCTCATAATAGCAACCAAACAAGCATAACCCATAACATCAACATGCGCATCGGATAATTCGGTGGCACATTTTAAACTCATAGCATCCATGGCTTCCAATTCTTCTTTGGTAACCTTTTTCATACGCATTCGACTCGAATGGAAGGTAAAACGTTCCGGTAAGATAGTTTCGCGTGAACGGAAAACTGCCGGTATTTCAGTTTCCATTGTTACATTTGACGAAGGTACGATTTGACCTATTCTGTATTTTTTCATTTTATTTTCGTGCAATTACTATTAAATCTGTTGTGTTTGACCCGTCTGGCTCAGGGAATCTTTTCCGTTCTAAAGCTATGATTTTAAAATCATTTGCTAATAAAGCTTCTGATAAATACTCTTCTTGATGGTAATGAATGAAAATTTCATCCCCGGTACTTCCTTTTTTAAGTCCGGATTTGCTATAATCGTCTTCCATTGTACTTAGATACAAAATACCATATGAATTTAAACATTCGGCAGCATCTTTTATCAATTGAATGGCTTCTTCTTTTGAAATATATGGTAATCCGAAACCACAAACTATGCCATCAAATTTCTGATTCAATTGTAAAAAATCGCGACAATCCAATATTTGAAAAGTAGCTGTAGGATTATTTTTTTTGGCCAATTCAATCATGTTCGGCGCTAAATCAGTTCCTAAAACCTCAAAATCGCTTCGTCTTTGTAAAAAATATTTTGTAATGTTGCCCGGACCACAAGCCAATTCTAAAATGGAAGCATTTTCCTTTTCAATGCTATCACAAAACAAGTCGAAAGTATCATTGTACAAATCAAAATTCAAGAAACGATCCTGATATTGATTGGCACATTTATTAAAAACTTCAACTGCTTTTTGTGTTTTGTCCATTTGAAATTATTATATCTCCTTAATTGTGTTTACAATTGTTCCGATGCCTTCCACAGTCGCCTCAACCACATCACCATCGTGCATCCATTCTTGTGGATCGCGACCTGCACCAACTCCAGCCGGTGTCCCGGTTGCAATAATATCTCCTGGTTCCAAAGTAAAAACAATACTCAAATCTTCAATCAAATCGTTGATATTGAATAATAAAAATTGGGTATTTGAATTCTGTTTTTCAATACCATTTAATTTCAGAGATAAATTCAGATTGTGTGGATTTTCAATTTCGTCTTTAGTAACTAAAATCGGTCCCATAGGAGCAAAAGTATCTTGTCCTTTGGAAACGATCCATTGGCCTTCACGACGACAATCTCTTGCTGAAATATCATTGATTACGGTATAACCAAATACATAATCCAAGGCATCTTCTTTGCTTACGTATTTTCCTTTTTTTCCAATAATCACGGCCAATTCCACTTCCCAATCCAATTGCTGTGTAAGCTTCTTATTCTTAATGATATCTGTATTAGTAGCCGTTACCGTTGTTGGAGGTTTTGAAAAAATAATTGGTTTTTGAGGTAGTTTCCCTGTAGTGTCTAAAGTTCTGGCACTTTCTGCAACATGTTCGGTATAATTTAAACCAATTCCGATAATGTTCTTACGAGGTTTCGGAATAGGAGCCAAAAAGGTCACATCATTGACATCATAAGCTATTTCGGCAAATTGCTTTTCGCTGGTTTCTTCAATTAAGTCGTTGATTTCAGCAATCACATCAAAACCCATATCAATTAATTCTAACATCGTTTTGGGTAAAGGAAAATTGGATACATCACCAAAATCTTCCATGTCAATCACTTGATTGTTATGTATAAAACCCAAACGCGGTTCAGAATCTTCAATAGAATAAGTAAGTAATTTCATTTTTTATTTACGATATTTTTATTTTACAATTTGGTATCCGTTATTTTCAGTGTATTCTTTCTCCTGGTACAAACCTAGTTTCTCAATGACTGGTAAATCGTTAAAAGAGAATAAGCAGGCATCTTCGGTTTCGGATAAATTCACGTGTTCATGCCACGCCCACGAAGGTACGCAGAAAATATCACGTTCCTTCCAGTCGAAACGTTTACCATCAATGATCGAATAGCCTTTCCCTTTGGCGCACTGATAAACAAACGATCCGGTGTGTTTGTGTGCTTTAGTATGTTCTCCTGCTCGTAATAATTGCATGGAAGCACCCATTGTCTGCATGACATGACCGCCAGTTAATGGATTCGAATATTGCATGATAATGCCATCAAACGGAGAACCTTCATTGACTTTGGCCGCTTCTAACAACGCTCGATATACGTTTTTCCATGAGTATTTGAACAGTGGAGAATACGGTTTATCCCAAACAGCATCTGCAGGAATTAATCCGGTTCCACCATAGGATAAAGGCAAATGATTGACAGGAGCCTTCAAAGGTTGTTTCCCATCAAAAACAGCATAATCATTAGCTTCCAAAGCATTTACCAAAGGAATGTCCAATCCGTCCTGCCAAACACAGGTTTTACCGTTCTCAGCCACACCGTGTTCGTGCCACGTTGAATTGGGTGTAATCACAAAGTCATTGACTTCAAATGTCACTTTATTCCCATCTACCACGGTATAGCCACCTTCGCCTTCCATAATGAAACGTAGGGCAGAAGCTTTATGGCGGTGAGCCGATGTACTTTCACCTGGCCGTGTAACTTGAATTCCTGTATACAACCAACCCACAGCTGCTGAAACATCTTTACGTTTGTCATTGACTAAATATACCACACGACGGCCGGCTTGTTCAGGTGTGACTAACTCTGAAGATTTTAAAACCAAAGCTCTTAAATCTTCATATTTCCAAAGCATGGGAATAGAAGAAGTACGCGGTTCCCAAGGCTCAATATCGTTAGCAACTGTCCATAATGCTCCAGCACCTAAACCTTCCAGTTCTTTATAGTAAGCTTCGAGTTCGGGAGTGTCTTTTACTCTTGCGCGACCAATTACATCGTCACTATATTTATCTTCCATAGGTTTTTATATAGAGTTAGTGTTATCTAAATTTTTCAGTATCGTATTAATTTGTCTCTGATGACGCATAACATGAACAATGGCATGCTCCATCAGTTGTTCGATATCATAATATTGCCCCCAACTGGTTTTCATTTTGTTGGCTTCTTCATAAATTTCCAAATCAGTATCGCAAATACTTTCAAAAACAAAGACGGTATAAGCAAACATTTTGTCCAAATCATGTTGAAAAGAGATCACATCCGAGTGAAATAGCTTGGCAGGTCGTATTTCGTTATTCCCTTTGGAATTATAAATACTGATTGCGTAACTATAACCTGAATTAACCACATGAGCCAGAATGGTTTGCAATGAACGGCAATTGTCATCACTGGTGTTTGCATCTATAATCCTAATCAGTTTTTCACTACTGACAGTTGCAATACTTTCCTTTAAATGAACAAGCGTATTTTTATAGATAGCTAGCAATGCTGTAACTGCTCCTTTGTTTTTCATGATTATTTTTTTAAGAAATCGTCATGATTATCAATGAATGTAATTTTTCGGGTAGGAGCGACATTCACTCTCAAATCGAAAATATCAAAACGATTGTAATGTCCGAGAATATCATGCATTTGTTTCGGCTGAATACATTTCTGTAAATCGATTTCAGCATACACAATTCCTTCCTCATCGATTAACGGTTCGCCTATAACAGCTCCGTTTGGTCCTATGAATCCTGAAAAAGCTGAATTTTTACGCGTTAACAACTCTTCAATATTCGGAACATCTTCTTTTAATGCTTCCATAATTTCTTTGGAAATAGTTGAACAGGAAACAATGGTAAACAATTTACCTTCAAAAGAATGCGCAGCAGCACGTATTTTAATTGCTTCCGCCATATTATAATCCGGTGGTGCAACAGGTAACGAAATGTAATTTGCTATATGAATCAATTCACCTTGTGAAAGTAATGTAAATCGAGCTAAAGTGTTCGTATTCTCACCACAAGCTAATGTACCGATAGGACCAATTTCTGTATCGTAAACTTTTAATGACGAACCATCTCCTGAAGTCCAGGTTAATTTTTCTGCCCAAGTTGGAACCAGTTTACGGTGTCTTCCGATTAGTTTGCCTTTATTGTCAATGATTAGATTCGTATTGTAAATTTCTCCATAACTGTTACCACGTTCGTTGATTCCAATAACGATATGAATATCATTTTCTTTAGCCGCTTGATACAAACGCAGCATATCAGCATCTTCGGTTGTTACCGAATTTTTATACAATTCTTCATACCATTTACTGCCTTGAACGGGAGTCATAACCCAATTCCAATACGGATAACCGGCAACGAAAACTTCAGGAAAAGCGATTAGTTTCGCTCCGTTAGCAGCAGCATCTTTTACAAATGAAATGGCTTTATCAATCGTTTTTTCCACATTAAGAAAAACCGGTGACGTTTGAACTGTAGCCGCTTTAAATTTTTTAAATTCCATGATTATCTATTCTGTTATAAGAAAATAACTGATTTTTGCTCTCATTTGATCACTAAAGGCTTCCGCAGCAATTGTTTTTCTGTCATCAGCAATTTTTACGTTAACCAAAGTAACTTCTCCTTCTAAAATGGTTTCACCTAGCTGGTTTTTGAATAAAAAGGCGCAAAGTAGGGAAGAGCTTCTCAATTCTTTAACCCATAATTCTTTGATGATCACTTCGCCTAAGCGAGCTGCTTTTTTGAACTGTACTTTCAAATCAACAGTAGGAATTCCGTTAGTTTCATGCATTCTGGAAAAAGGTCGGTCAAGTGCTTCCTCAAACCAATCTTCCACTAATCCGTTTAGCATTTCCAGGAATCTAGGATAGAATACAATTCCTGCAAAATCTATATGTTGGAAACGAATTTTTTCTGTTTTTATAAAATACTTCATGTCTATAAAATTAAGTATTATTTCAATTTAAATCGTTGAATTTTACCGGTTTCGGTTTTGGGCAAAACATCAATAAAATTAATTACTCGAGGGTATTTGTAGGGAGCCGATACTTCTTTGAACCACTGCTGAATGTTTTTTACCAATTCATCGTTGCCTTTTGTTTTATCTTTTAAGACAATATGAGCACAAACCAACATGCCGCGTTCTTCATCCGGTAAACCAACTACGGCACATTCCTGAATGTCTTCGTGTGTTAAAAGTACGCTTTCTACTTCAATAGCAGCAATGTTATAACCTGAAGAGATAATCATATCATCACCTCGGGCAACAAACCAAAAGAAACCCTCTTCATCCTGACGGAATATATCGCCTGTTAAGTTCCAACCATTTTGTACATATTCACGCTGCTTTTCTTCTCGGTTTAAATATTTACAGCCTGTAATACCTCTTACAGCCAATTTCCCAGGCTCGTTTCTTGCAACTTCATTACCTTTATTGTCAATAATTCTAGCTTCATAACCAGTAATTGCAACTCCTGTGGCGCCAGGCTTCATATTGGTATCATTAGAAGAAATAAAAATATGGAGCATTTCTGTGGCACCAATACCATCAATAATTTTCAAGCCTGTTGTATTGTACCAATCTTCCCATACTTTTAGTGGTAAGGTTTCACCTGCGGATACACATTTGCGGAGACTGGATATATCGAAATCCATTGCTTTTGATGCCAAAACACGCCATGCGGTTGGTGCAGTAAAACAGATTGATACTTTATAATCTTGAATGGCTTGCAAAAGTAAATCAGGCGTAGGTTTTTCCATCAAAAAAGTTGATGCACCAAAATACATTGGAAACAAAACCAATCCGCCTAAACCAAAAGTAAATCCCAGAGGCGGACTTCCTGTGAAAACATCATCTCTTGTTGGTTGTAAAGAATATTGCGGAAAGGCTTCGCAGATATTTAGAATGTCTTTGTGATAATGCGCCGTCATTTTTGGTAATCCAGTAGTTCCCGAAGTAAAACCAATTAATGCGACACTATCTGATTTTGTATGAAAGTTCGAAAATGTTGTTGGTTTTGATACCATTAAACTTTCTAATTCCGAATTTCTGTAGTAACAGATTCTCTTGAGAAAAGGAGAATTTACCAATTCCATTTCTTCGGATAACGCACTGTCACACAATACATGGGTGATTTCTGCACAATCAATAATTGTTGTCAATTCTTTGGAACGTAATAAAGGCATTGTAGCGACAACAATTCCACCCGCTTTTAAAATGGCATACCAACAGGCTACCATCATTGGATTATTTGCAGAACGGATCAATACACGATTTCCTGATTTTAAACCTAAATCATTCACTAAAACATGAGCAATCTGATTGGCTTTTTCATACAAATCGTTATACGTCCATTTTTCATCAAATGTTTGAATACAAACAGCATCTCCATTTCCATTTTCAATGTGAACATCCAATAAACGTTCCACACAGTTAAGCATTTCAGGTTGGCTGAATTGTGGTAAATCTAAAAATGTGTAATCCGGTTGTAGGCTTGATTCGGGTAAATTATGGTGAGCGAAATTATCTTCGTAATGTTTCATTTAGTTGGTTGTTGGTCTGTAGTTTAAGCGATATCGTCAGAATGTTTAACGGAAAGAATCGGTTCTGCATAAGAAATGATCCCTTTTTCTTCATAATCATCAAGTAACGTTTTGATTATCTTATAATCAATTGCTTCTAGTATTTCAACAGAGAAAAAAGTATCGTTTAATCCTTCTGACAAGCATTTCAAGTCACGAAGTTCATCTCTTAAAATTTCTTTATTGAAACTTTCATCAGTAATTACTACTTGTACAACTGAGTTGCCTGAATATTCAACTACTTCCCTGAACATCAAGCATCCTTCGCTTTCATCAAATTCAGCATAAAAAATGTCATCAGTGGCAATTAACGGACCATAAAAAGGAATGCTGTCTAATTTATAAATTCCATTTTCTTCATCAAGGGTTTCTGCCCACATTGTTTCTACGGTTTCTTCTTCTAAGACATCGCTATAATATTTAAATAGTACTTTTTTGCTGTTATTATCCATGATTTTACTTCGTAATTATTTTATGACTTTCCGGTTTCAAAGCTTTTTTCATTCCTTCCACCATTTTTCTTTCCGAAGCTTTTAACGGATAAAGATGTGTAGTTCCTGCCATATATTGCTGAGGAATATCTGTTGGTCTGAAGTTTTCGTACGCTTGAGCGTTACGCACAAAGAATGGATCTAGTAACAACGGTCTTCCCAGTGATACTAAATCAGCACGGCCATTTAAAATAATCGTGTTAATTTGGTCGATATCCTGAATATATCCGGCAGTAATAGTTGGAATATGAACTGTATTTCTAACCATATCTGAAAATGGAGTCTGCCACATTCTACCAGTTTGTGGTTTTTGATGGGCAACCGTATTCCCGGTTGAAACACTTATAATATCTGCACCTGCATTCTTGAATGCCTCAGAAATTCTGATAACATCTTCTTCAGAAATACCATTATCAGCCCAATCACATGCAGATATACGCACAGACATTGGTTTGTCTTTAGGAAATACGTTGCGCATTTCAGTAAAAACGCGAATTGGGAATTTTAATCGGTTTTCGATAGAACCTCCAAATTCATCCGTTCTTTTATTGGTTAGTGGCGATAGGAAAGAGGCTAGTAAAAACCCATGATGCGCCTGTAATTCAATCATATCAAATCCGGCTTCATCAGCATTTTTGGTAGCTTGAACAAATTCCGAAGCAATTTGATTCATGTCGGATATAGACATTTCTTTCGGGGTGGCCAGTTTTTCATTGAATGGAATAGGGGAAGCTGAAATCAATTCCCATGGTTTATCAATAGGTTCAGAACTACCTTCCCATGGTTTTTTAATCGCACCTTTTCGTCCTGAATGTCCTAATTGAATTCCAATTTTTGTTTGTGTATTTTTATGAATAAAATCATTTATTTTTTTCCAGCTAACCATTTGATTTTGTGAATACAATCCATTACAACCTAGAGTGATTCTTCCGTTATTTGAAACGGCAGTCATTTCTGCAATAATCAATCCAACTCCACCTAATGCGCGTGTTGTATAATGTGCAAAATGCCAGTCGTTTGGGATGCCATCCTCTGCGGTATATTGTCCCATAGGCGACATCACAATTCTGTTTTGCAATGTTATTTCTCTTAATTTAAAAGGAGTAAAAGCGGCTGGGTTTTTACTGTCAGTTCCAATTTTTGCATTAAATTCTGCCAGTACTTTTTCCGGGAAAGAAGCATCACGAATTGCTAAATTTTCAAATGTAACTTTCTTAGATCTTGTCATGACTCCGAAGGCAAACTGCTGAAAATCATGCTGAACATGTCTATCCATATGCTCAAACCAATCCAAAGAAACATTAGCGGCATGTTGAATCATTTCCACACGGTTTCTTCTGGAATGTTCATATTGTTCAAATGCAGCAGTTGTATTATTTTGATTTTCAACAATAGCATCTGATAGTGCAATGGCACATTCCATGGCCAATTTAGTTCCTGAACCAATTGAAAAATGTGCGGTTGCTTTGGCGTCGCCTAATAAAACAATATTGTCTTTATACCATTTTTGATTGGTTACATGCGGGAATTGACGCCAGTGTGATTTATTGGTAATTAAGGGATGCCCATCCAATTCTACTTTAAAGATATCAGAGATTATTTGGACAGTAGTAGCTTCGTTTTCAACTTCAAATCCAGCTTTTTGCCAAGTTTCCTCTGAACATTCGAAAATCCAGGTACTCATACCAGCTTCGTATTGGTAAGTATGCGCAACGAAAGTGCCAAATTCAGTTGTTCTGAAAAAATAAGTAAAAGCATCTAAAGGCTTTGTGGAACCTAACCAAACAAATCTATTCTTTTGAAGTTTTACAGAAGTTCCAAAATCTGAAGCAAATTGGGTACGTATAGCACTTCCAATCCCATCAGCAGCTACAATTACATCACTATCTTTAAATTGTGACAAATCTTCTCTATTTTGCTCGAAATGAAGATTTACACCTTCTTCTCTACATCTTTGCTGTAATAATTGTAAAAGTGTTTTTCGTGAACATCCACAAAATCCGTTTCCTGAAACACTTACTTTTTCACCATCACGAGCTACGACAATATCGTCCCAATACGCAAATTTACTTCGTATTAATTCATAGGATTGTGTATCACGAGTTAAGAATTCACCTAGAGTTTCATCCGAGAATACGACCCCAAAACCGAAGCTATCATCTGCTTTATTGCGTTCGTAAACATCAATCTGACAGTTTGGAATTGCCTTTTTGGTTAATATGGAAAAGTAGAGTCCGCCGGGACCGCCACCAATTACAGTTATTTTCATATAGTTTTTGCTATCGCTTTTTATGGCGATTTCTTTAATTATTTTTTCATAAAATCGAAAGCACCTTTTCTGAGGTTAATTCCATATTCAAGGTATGCTTTAAGACATGCTAGGAAATTGGACCATCCGAATGAGTTACCTGATAACCATTTTAAACCAGCTTCATCATTGTCCATTTCCTTTTCGGAAATTGAAACTAAAGTTGAATTATTTACGCTTTCAGATAAAGTAATCTCGACTAAAAGTTCTTTTCCTGAATTTTCCCAATAGAAAGAAATGTATTTATCCTTATCAACTTTGTCTACGCGAACAGGGCATTCAAAATCAAACTCAGGGAATTTCCATATCAAATTTTTGCCTTCTTCCATCATCCCGGTACTTTGTGAGATGAAATAATTGGTCATTTTTTCTGGGTTAACAATGGATTCAAATACCTCATGCATTGGTTTTTGAATTTGCATTGCTACATTAATTTCTAACTTTTTAGTTGTCATGATTAGCTTCTTTTGATGGAGAAAATTTCTCCTAATTTGGAATAATTGGATCCCGCCAAACGAGCAACTGGTTTGTAGGTTTCCAGATTAATTCGTGCATTTTCCATTAGTATGGAATCGTCGATATGCATGGTTAAGATTTTGCCAATAATGACAGCGGCACCCCCATTTGTATGATCTTCTAAAAAATAATGATGTACCATTTCACATTCAAAATGTACTAAACTTTCTTTAACTCGATTGGGTTTAATATGAATAGAAGCAATAGGAGTAAGGCCGGCAAGTTCAAATTCGTCTATGTCAGGAGCCACTTGTTGGGAAGTAGTATTCATTTTTTCAACAACTTCTTCCGTTACTAAATTCACCACGAATTGCTTATTTGACAATACATTATTCAATGTGTCTTTGTTTTTATCACCCGTTCTTACAGTAGAAAACATAACATGCGGTGGATCTTCACCGACTGCGTTAAAAAAAGAAAAAGGAGCTAAATTGTTAATGCCGTTCTCGTCTACTGTCGAAATCCATCCAATAGGACGCGGAATTACAGTTCCGGTTAACAGTTTGTATAAAGTGGAAGCATCCGTATTTTGAGTATCGAATTGCATTAGTTGGGTTGGTTGGTTTCTACAAATTAAGTGAAAAAATATCCAATTTGAAATAGATAAATGCCCAACTTATTTTAATTTTACCGAATATCAAAAACATTTACCATGAGTTATTATAAAATTGAAAATCTGGAGCATTATTTTAAAATGTACAAGAAGTCGGTACGCGAACCCCGAAAGTTTTGGGATAAAGTTGCTGATGAAAATTTCACTTGGTATCAAAAATGGGAAAAAGTTTTTGACGTTGACATGCAGGAAGCTCAATTTAAATGGTTTATAGATGCAAAAGTTAACATTACCAAGAATTGCATTGATAGACATTTGGCAAGAAAAGGAGAAAAGACGGCCATCATTTTTGAACCGAATGATCCAAATGAAGAAGCTTTGCATATTTCTTATAATGAATTGTACAGAAGAGTTTCTAAAATGGCCAATGTTTTACGTGACCAAGGTATTAAAAAAGGAGATCGTGTTTGTATTTACTTACCAATGATTCCTGAATTAGCGGTAGCGGTTTTGGCATGTGCACGAATAGGAGCAATACACTCAGTGGTATTCGCTGGGTTTTCGGCGTCGGCAGTTACAGCCAGAGTGAATGATTGTGAATGTAAAATGGTCATTACATCGGATGGCGGATATAGAGGAAATAAAACGATCGATTTGAAAAGTATTGTCGATGAAGCACTTGAAAAATGTCCTACCGTTGAAAGAGTTTTGGTGGTAAAAAGAACCAACCAAGTTATTCAAATGAAGCCAGGAAGAGACATCTGGTTGCAACCTTTATTGGACGAAGCAATTGACAATAATGTTGCTGAAATCATGGATGCTGAAGATCCGTTATTTATTTTATACACTTCGGGATCTACAGGAAAACCAAAAGGAATGCTACATACCACAGCTGGTTATATGGTGTATACAGGCTATACGTTTAAAAATGTATTCAATTATGAAGATAATGATGTTTTCTGGTGTACTGCGGATATCGGATGGATCACAGGTCATTCCTATATATTATACGGCCCGTTATTGAATGGAGCTACAACTGTTATTTTTGAGGGAATACCTTCGTATCCAGACTTTAGTCGTTTTTGGGAAGTGATCGAAAAACATAAAGTAACTCAATTTTATACAGCGCCAACTGCGATTCGTTCTTTGGCTAAAGAAAGTATTGATTATGTTCAAAAATTCCCCATGAAATCATTAAAAGTAATTGGATCGGTTGGAGAACCAATTAATGATGAAGCATGGCATTGGTACAATGATCATGTTGGTGCAAAACGTTGTCCCTTGGTTGATACCTGGTGGCAAACTGAAACTGGTGGAATTATGTTATCGCCAATTCCTTTTGTTACCCCAACGAAACCAACTTACGCTACTTTACCATTACCTGGAATTCAGCCTGTATTAATGGATGAATTACGCAATGAAATTGAAGGTAATCAAGTGGTAGGAAGTTTATGTATTAAGTTTCCTTGGCCGAGTATTGCAAGAACGATTTGGGGAGATCACCAAAGGTATAAAGATACCTATTTTACTGCTTTCCCTGGAAAATATTTCACTGGTGACGGTGCATTACGTGATGAAGTTGGCTATTATAGAATTACCGGTAGGGTAGATGATGTCATAATTGTTTCTGGACATAATTTAGGGACGGCACCAATCGAAGATTCTATTAATGAACATCCAGCCATAGCAGAAAGTGCTATCGTAGGTTTTCCTCATGACATTAAAGGAAATGCACTTTATGGTTTTATAATTTTAAAAGAAACCGGCGAGACAAGAGACAGGGATAATTTATCCAAAGAGATTAATCAAATCATCACAGATCAAATTGGACCAATTGCAAAATTAGATAAAATACAGTTCGTGAATGGTTTACCAAAAACCCGTTCCGGAAAAATTATGCGAAGAATTTTACGTAAGATTGCTGAAGGAGATTATTCGAACTTCGGTGATACGTCAACCCTTTTAAATCCTGAGGTTATAGATGAAATTAAGGATGGTAGAATTTAATTTTTGATTTATATTTGCAAAAAAAATCAATGAAGCCATTTCAATTTATTCTATTCTTAAGCTTATTAATTCTTTTTGTTTCTTGTGATAATGATTCAAATACTAAATCCGATCGGACTATACATATAATAGGTAGTGAACGAAATAGTTCTAACGTTTATATTGCAAAATATTGGAAAGACGGAAAAGTTTTGAATTTGAGTGATGGCTCTAAAAATGAATTTACAACAGATGTCTTTGTGTATGGTAATGATGTCTATGTTGCCGGTTTTGAAAGAAATATAGATGGAACAAATCAAATCGCTAAGTATTGGAAAAATGGAGTTGAAGTATTATTAGGAGACGGAACTTATGATACATCAGCAAGTGCTATAGTTGTAGAAGGTAATGATGTTTATGTTTCGGGTTATAAAAAGATTAATAGCAATAATCCTTCGATTAATAAAGCAATTTATTGGAAAAATGGAGTTGAATATCTGTTAGAAGATGATGGAAATAGTACAACCAGTATATCAATGGTAAAAAAAGGAGAAGATATATTTATTGCAGGTACAGCTATTCAATTTACACCCAACTTAGTTCTTAAGTCAAGATATTGGAAAAACGGCATTTTAGTTAACCTTGAAGGAGATGAAACCAATTTTTCGCAAGCCTTTGGATTAGACATTAATGATAATGGAGATGTATTAGTTTGTGGCCTAACTGGTGATTATGCTAAATACTGGACAAATGGAGTAGGAACAGATTTGGAAAGTGATTATAGAGCTAAAGCAATTACCATAAGTGCTTCTGGAAATGATATACACATTGCTGGAATTGAAACTAAACCAAATACTACTATAGGTATTGCGAAATATTGGAAAAATGGAGTTGGTACTAATTTAACTAATGGAGAAAATTTTGCAGGTATCACTGAATTAAAAGTTTTTGACAATGATGTTTATGTAACTGGATATGAAACCACTCGATCAACGGGATATGAAATAGCCAAGTATTGGAAAAATGGAGTTGAGAAAAAGCTAACTGATGGAACTTCAAATTGCAGAATAAATGGAATTTTCATTCAAAAACTATAAAAAATAAGGGGCCATTTTGGTCCCTTTTTTTAAAATTCTATTTTTGCATAATTATCAAATAAACTATTGACTACTTTTTTACTAAAAAACTTAAAATGAATGATTACAGTACTCTCTTTGAAAGTAGAGCCAACAATTACCATCTTGCTATGCAGGAATACCCTAATGTAAGAAACAATGAGTTTGGCTCATTACTTTCAGGTGTTGATTTTGCCAATATAAATAAGGTCTTAGATATTCCATCGGGGGGAGGCTATCTAAAAAATTATTTACCTAATCACGTTACAGTTGTCTCAACTGATTTTTCAGAAGGTTTCGCAAAAGAGGATATAACACTAGTTACTCCGGAGAAATTTCCTTTTGAATCCGATTCTTTTGATGCCATATTCTCACTTAGTGGTATGCATCATTTGAAAAATGTACCTTTATTTGTAGAAGAATGTTTGAGAGTCCTCAAAAAGGATCGAAATTTTATTTTTGCAGATGTTAAGAAAGGAACTAATGTTGATTTTTTCTTGAATAACTTTTTAAATGAGCACAGTTCATTTGGGCATGAAGGCCTATTCTTCGAAGAAAATTATTTCGAAAAACACAGCCATATACAGAAAAAAATAGTTGATTGTCAGTATAATGAATATCCTTTTTTGTTTACTGATGAATCCGAAATGATTCGTTTTTTCAAACTCTTTTTTGGTTTGGACAAAGCTACTGATACTATTATTGCAGAAGGTGTTCGAGATATTTTGGGAATTGTAAAAAAAGAGAATGGATTAGAAGTTAATTGGGGGTTACTTCGATATACATTGAAAAAATAAGCTCAAGTTATACCCAAGAAACTAGTTTGTTTCTTGGGGTAATTGCATTAACTCACCAAATTCTGTATTAAATCTTTCAATTGAACTTCTTATCAACCCTGCATTCGAGAAAAAAGTAAGCTCGCCGAAAATAATTTTGCCTCCAATCGAGTACAAATCAACACGCATAAAAATAAAGCCTTCCGACAATTTTTTTGCAACTCGAATCATTTCGTCAAAATTTGATGGTTTCTCAAAATGTGCTTCTGAAAAAGCGGCTATATATTTTTCTGGTTCTATTTTATTCCATTCTAAGTCATAAAAACTTTTTCTCAGGTTTTCCTGTTTATTTTTTTGAACAAAAACATATTTGGGTTCACCATGAAAACAGTGAAACTTATAATCAACCAGCGCATCTCTATCAATTTCCGATATATATTTTTCAGCTATAATTCTTGGAGTAAGATTTTTATAAATCAATTCGCGAAATCTGTAATAATAATTATCCTTTAGGAATTGATTCAGTTTTATTTTGGTTTCTTGAAGATTTAACTCATTTTTATTTTTAACTATGATGTTATACCCTGAACCATGAGTGCCTTTAAGCACGAATTGATTGGGTAATTCATCAAAACTGATATCATCTACTTTAGTATAAATTCCGTAGACTTCATTAAGATACTCTTTCCCGATTTTTTCTTCGACATACCTTCTAACGTCATATTTATCAGCAAATTTCCCATAATCTTCCGTGTAGTAATACAATTTCAACCAAAGTGTTTTTTCCATAAACTCCTTTGGATTACGTAAATCAGGTTTTTTGTTGTTTTTTAGGTAATACTGTAAAATTGAAATTTTTTCATCACTACCACCAAAAGATTTAAGCCAACTGATTTGAAGTTTACAGTATTTTCTCTTCAAAATATTCATAAAATGTTTCTCCTATTACTATTATAAACCTAATTTACCACGCATTTTTAAATACGTCATGGCAATACTAAAGGCGTAATTGGCCGAAGTGGTTATATAGGGTGGGAGTATCTTATACGATTCGAAAATTTCCAAAAGAGAATATTGCCTATTATTCTGATCGATAATTTTTCCATGCATCACTTCAATATCCAATAAATCATTCTTAAGACGACCACTGTGTAATTTATGGAGATATTCATTCAAAATTTCAATATCATAATGAATGCGATGACCAATGAGTGTAGCATTTCCTATAAAATTAATTAGAGATTCTATAGCATGAACTTCCTGAAAGGTTAACTCTTTACTCTTTACAATTTCAATTTTATTAAGTTCAATTTCCAACGAATTTTCAAGCATAATTTGACCATGTTCAACCGAAACTGCTCCAATTGAAATGATTCTGTCTTTGGTTGGATTTATCCCGGTTGTTTCAAGATAAATAACCACTTTCCTGTTGGTATGATGCTCAAATTGAGCTGTATAATTTTTCCAAAAATCAGGATATTCCTTACCAATATTTTTAAGCCAATCCAGCATATTATGAAAATTGTGTTAATTGAAAAGTATCTTTGACAATTTCTTCCAAATCTTTTAAAACATGCAAAGATTCTTTGAGTTTATCTTTATCCGCTTTTGATAAATTTTCCACATCAATAAAGATACCAGTATTGTCATTTTTTAAACCTTCTAATGCTCTTAAACGCGAAACAAGTAGAAAAACATCAGCCGCATTAAGGTAAATTTCGGCATTTTGTTTCTCTTTTATAGCCAATTCTTTATACCTAGAAAAGGTATTGTTAATCCCTTTTAAACCATGATGAAAAGCCAACAAACGAGCAATATCTACCAATTGATCAATGGCTTTGGCTTTAACGTTAAATTTTCCATCTTCTTCTTCATTGAACTTTTTGAAGAAATTTAGAGGTGCAGGTTTATTAATCGCATCATTACCTAAGTAATCAAAAAAGAGAATTTTATTTTTAAGATTAAAAATAGTATCTGTTATTTCACTTTCCATGTTTTGATCACCAAAAACAAATTCGAAATCAAAGAAAATAGAGCAGTGCTCATTCGTATATTCTCCAGGAGTATTGATCCAATTTTCGTATTGTTTTACCCATTCGGATAATGATTTACACCAATGATGATTATAGGCATTATGGCCAAACTCACAATGTTTGAATCCAATTTTTTCTAAAATTTCATTAACTCGCTTGGTCATTTGATTAAAATAATCTTTAACATTGCGAACTTTTTGAATATCAACATCCTGATAAATTAAAAAATTGTCATGATCCGTCAGTAGTAATTGTTCTTTTCTTCCTTGACTTCCAATACTAAAGAAACCAAATGGGACAGGAGGTGAGCCCAATTCTAAAATAGCAATTTCGATTGCACGTCTGATAATAGCCAACGTAATTTCACCTGAAACGTTGAAAATATGATTAAGCGGGATGTTCTTGGTTACCGATTGCTGAATAATATCTGCTAATGCAAAGCGTACAGATTTCAATTGCTGAGCTGTCGCAGAACGTTTGATCTCTTTCAATAAAACCCCTGGAGAATTGGCCTGTGCCTGAACCAAATCATTTTGAGTAATTACACCTTTAACGTCGGTGTGCGGAGTACCGTCAATGGTTACGCACAAATGATGCACCTTATGCGAAAGCATAACAAGCTGTGCCTCAGCTAAAGAAATATTTTCAGTAACGGTTATGACCGGAAAAGTCATTATTTTGTCAATATGCGATTGAATTGCTTGTTTTCCTGTAGCCACTTTTAATCTAAAATCGGCATCAGTCACAATTCCCACTAATTTTCCATCTTCTTTTATAAACGCATTATCTAATAAATTATCCGACATAAGTAAAGCAACTTCACGAATGGTTTGATCATGATCTACTATAAGTGGTTTTTTATTGTAGGAAAGAGATTGAAAAAATGATAAATCATTTTGGAATTCTGTCAGTTGTATCGAATCCAAGAGCAATTTATTGGTGACTTTATCCGCAGGATTATTGGAGTTGGATGCAAAACTCTCCAGTAAGAAATTCAAAACCTCTGGATTTTCTGCTACAAATGGTTTAAACACATCAATGGGAATAGCATACAAAATACTTTCCTCATTGGCTTTGGCAGTCATTTGATAGTTATTTTTCGCAAAAAACGGACGTAATCCGAAAACATCACCAACGTAACATTTATTCAAAAGTGTTTCATCAGCATCTGAAATTACTGTCAAATGCACAACGCCAGAATTCATTACATAAAATACATCATGTAAATTATCACTAATTTGAAATAAGGTTTTATTTTTTTCTAAATGAAGAACACGGATTTTTTTTGCAATCACTTTTAGTTCCTCAAAACTCAAAAAACTGAAAGGTTTGAAATCTTTTAAAAAATTAGCAACATTTTCAGAAATAGAATCTTTCATTATAATATCGTTTGTCTTACAAGGGTAAAAGTAAGCACAATATCTGTAAGAAAGAAGTGTAATTAAAAATTTTCTATTTTACATAATATAAATTATAGTTCAAAAATAAAGCCGATAATTAATCGGCCATGCTAAATAATCTTTCTCTGAACTTTTTGCCAATGGCAACCTGCAGATTCTTTTTATATTCTTCTAGTAGCCAATCCCTGTAATTTTTGGTAGAATTGGACAAACATCTACAAAATATTTTCACACGATATGCGGCAGATTCTTCCAAATGTTTCGCTAATCTTTTGGCTTCATTCAAGTCATCAGAATTATCAACGCACATTAACGCATGTTGGTCAATAGATTCATCAATAACCGTTTTGGGACGAAGATTTTTCTTTAAAGCCAATTTAAATGCTTCATCAATATCAAAATCAACTTCTAAAGAATTCTTAAACAACTGACGGATTTCGCTTGGCATTTCGTATTTAAAATGCATTTCTATTTCAGCGTCTTCACGAAGATTTTCCAAATAATATTCAGGTGATTTAAAAATATGCTGCCAATCTACAGGTGCATCCCATAATCCGAATCTTGCTGCATTGTTTCCTAAATCAATTATTGTAAATTCTTTTTTATTCGGTAATAATCTGGAACCACGTCCAATCATTTGAAAATATAGTGTCAACGATTTGGTAGCACGATTTATAATTATCGTTTCCACTGTTGGTTCATCGAAACCGGTCGTTAAAATACCTACAGACGTTAGAATGGCATCCGGTGTATGTTTAAACCATTTCAAAATATCTTTTCGTTCTTCTGCAGATGTTGTATTATCAAGGTGTTTGATAGTATATCCAGCTTCAGTAAATGTATCTAAAACGTACAGAGAAGTATGAATTCCGTTATTGAAAATCAGTGTTTTTTTCCCTTTTGAGACTTCTTCATAAGCATTTAACAACTTGCTCTGCATATCCAATTGAGAATACAATTCATCAGAAGACTTCACTGTATAATCTCCGTTAATTCCAACTTTTAAACTTTGTAAACCAACATCATAACTAAGCGTATTTGCTTTAGCCAAATAACCGTTATCAATTAATTTTTTAATTGGATCTCCAACAATCAATTGCTTGTAGTTTTCATACATTGGCAATTTGATGTTCGAACTCAATGGTGTTGCGGTAACTCCAAGAATAAAGGAATTCTTGAAAAAGGAAAATAATTTACGGAAAGAATTGTAATGTGCTTCATCGATGATCACTAAACCAATATCATCAATCAATAATTTTTCGTCATTCAAACGGTTTTTCAAAGTTTCTACCATGGCAACAAAGCAAGAATATTCGCCTTGATCTGGTAAGTCTTTGATTTTAGAATTGATGATTTTGTTTTTAACACCAAATCCATCCAACATTTTGGAAGTTTGCTTGCAAAGTTCAATTCTATGCGTCAAAACCATCACTTTTTTATTGTGATATTCTAGGTATCTGCGCACTATTTCAGAGAATATTACTGTCTTCCCTCCTCCTGTTGGTAATTGATATAAGAGATGATAATTCGGTTCAACTTCATCCATACGATCAAATATGGCGCTGATATCACGCTTTTGGTAACTGTATAGCTCCTTTCTCCCTTCCGTTATAGTTTCCAAATCCTGATTTGACATCTGTTTTTATCAATTTTTGCAAAAGTACACCTAAAAAACTGTTCTCTAGCACTTTTTAAGATAAAATTTTACTTTATATAATTTTTAACTAATTTGTATGGATTAGTGAAGCTTCTCTTTGTAAAAGATTTCTTTTCTTTGCATAAGAATTTGCACCGAAAATTCGTTTATAAAACTCAATAAAAAACACCCATGATTTCAGTTAAAAATTTTAAAACTCTGGCCCTAATTGAAGGGATTTCGGCTATTTTACTTTTCTTTTTCGCAATGCCGATGAAGTATGCTTTTGATATGCCTGTTTTTGTTCGCTATATTGGTATGGCTCATGGAGTATTATTCACTATCTATATTGTTATGGCAACACTACTTAAATTTATGAATAAATGGGAATGGAAAAAATACGCAATAATTTGTCTAGCTTCGATTCCACCTTTTGGTACATTTTATATTGAGAAGAAATATTTAAGAAATGCTTAAAATTACTGAAAAAATATTCGGTTGGTGCTATAAACTATTAATGAAATTAGGCTTTAATGAGACTATAGCATCTTATTTTAGTTTAGTGGTTAACATTCTAATCTTAAGCTGTATTGCTTATATGATGTATATGGTTTTCCGATTCATTTTGGTAACGGTTATGGCCATTGTTGCTAAGAAATCGAAAACTAAATTTGATGATTTATTAGTTTCTAATGAAACCGCCAAATATATTTCGCATTTAATACCTCTGATTTACATATATAAGTCGGTTCCCATCATTTTAGAAGATTTTACCTCATGGGAAACAATTTTCGGTCGACTTGTTGCAGTCTACATTGTACTATTGGTCATTTGGATTGTTCAATCCATTCTAAGAGCATCTAGAGATCATTTAAAAAGTAAAACGGAATATAGCGACAAACCAATCGATAGTTACGTACAAGTAATTATGATTTTGCTTTGGATTCTGGGAGTGATTGTTATTGTTGCCAAAATCATGGATATTGGTACAGATACATTGGTAAAAACATTAGGAGCTGTCTCTGCTGTTATTATTTTGATATTCAGAGATACAATTTTAGGTTTTGTTGCCAGTGTGCAAGTTTCTATCAACGATATGATTCGAATTGGTGACTGGATTACGATGGACAAATTTGGTGCCGATGGTGATGTTATTGAAATTAATCTAGCAACAGTAAAAGTGCGTAATTTCGACAATACAACTACTACAATTCCTACCTATAGCTTGATTTCAGACAGTTTCAGAAACTGGCGAGGCATGATTAATTCCGATGGAAGAAGAATTAAAAGGCATGTTCTGATTAAAACCAGCTCTATCCGATTTGTTCGAGAAGAAGAACTGGAAGATTTCAAAAAGATTCAACTGATTAGTACTTACATTGAAAAGAAACAAGCGGATATCCGTAAACATAATGAACTCCATGAAATTGATAAATCATTATCCATAAATGGAAGGAATTTAACCAATTTTGGATTGTTCCGAAAATATTTAACTCGTTATCTTGAAAATTATCCAGGGTTGAATAAAGATATGCTTTTACTATGTCGTCATTTGCAACCTACAGCTCATGGAATTCCATTGGAAGTTTACGTATTTTCAAAAGACAAGCGTTTTGAAAATTACGAATATATCATGAGCGATATCTTTGATCATATATTGGCTTCTGTTATCTATTTTGATCTAGAAATTTTCGAAATGCCCTCTAGTAAAAATGCTTTCAGCGAAGCGTAATACTACCTAAAGAATTTATTATTCTCGAAATGTGTATCTAAAAAAAACACCCAATTAGTAGGTGTTCGGTTAAGTCAACTTAAGTGATTATTCCTCGACACTTTTAATTCGGTCTCTAACAAATTCCACTTGAGTTTTTCCATGTGCCACTGGTTTACCATCGGCACCTAAACTCACCATCGTTATTGTATCAATTGTAATGATAGTTTCACGTGTCATCATATTGCGAACTTCACATTTCAATACCAAAGAAGAGTTTCCGAATTTCACTACATCAAGTCCAATTTCGACAATATCACCTTGTTTAGCAGAACTAATGAAATTTATTTCCGACATGTGTTTGGTTACCACACGGGGATTTTCCAGTTGCACAATCGAATATAAAGCAGCTTCTTCGTCAATCCATGCCAATAGTTTTCCTCCAAAAAGTGAATGATTCGGATTTAAATCTTCGGGTTTAACCCATTTTCTTGTGTGAAATCTCATAGTAAGTTGTGTTTATTTATGGTATCGTTTATAATGTCGATGTGATCAAAAGCTAAATTAGGTAACTCATTAATAGAAAACCAATTGACTTCTTTTGCGTCATCTGAAGCTTTAGCTACTGTATTTTCGTTAACTCTACCGAAATAGGCAATGGATACCACATGACTTCTAGGATCTCGAAAAGGTTTTCCGTAGGCTCCAATTTGTTGGAGTTCATTAATTTTAACTTGAGTTTCTTCTTCCAATTCGCGTTTGGCTGCTATTTCCAAATCTTCGTTTTCATCAACAAATCCACCTGGTAATGCCCAACAATCTTTGAAGGGTTCATTTTTGCGTTTGATTAATAACAATTGTTTGGGATGTGTTTCTTTGACTAAAACAACATCAACCGTCACGAAAATTTTAGAGGTATACATAAGTAAGGTTTTCAACACTAAATTACTAATAACTTTCGAAAGAAGTCCCCTATTCCACTCAGAATTTTCGTAAATTTAAGAAAAACAAATACGATGGAAACGCGCGATACACAACTTTTGGATTGGAGAGGCGACGCCTTAGGAACGGTGAACTCTCAATCATCTATAGAAGAAGCTTTTCAAAATCAAACCATTAGACCCATTTTAAAATTGCAAAATGATTTATTGCTTCAGGTATTTATCAATTATGCAATCAAACAGAAAAAAGTTTTCTTTGGATTAACTCCTGAAAAGAAAATCAACTACATTGAAAATGTAATCCAAAAAGATATTAAGTTCCGTAACTCATTAAAAGGAATGATCATCGCTCTTTTTACGGTTGAAGAATATTTGGAATACATAAAAAATTCATCAAATCTTAATAAAAGAATGATGAATTTATTAATTGAACGATTGAAAAGTCAAATACAGCTATTAGTAGAATAGTTGGTATTTAATATATCGGCTCTCCGTTGAGATTGGTTCCGAGTACATCACTCATGTAATCGAAAAAAGGTCGCATTGCAGCAAACGTATTTAAAACTTCTGTTTTAAAATTTACGTCTACTACTTCCTTGTCTGTAAAACGTCTGTATACCAAATATTGTTTTTTACGTATCAAATCGATAGCTGGATGTTCTTTGTCAAAATCTTTTGGTGCGGTTTTCAATTCTGCTCCTTGTAAACTTCCAAAATGTTTTACGAAATTTTCTTCAGCTATAATTGTCCGTATTTCGGAATCATCCAATTCAAATTCCTTTCGAATTCTTTTTAAATCCTCCGCATTGGGTTCCCAAAACCCGCCACCTATGAAGCTAGCTCCAGGTTGTATATGCAAATAATATCCTCCTCTTAAATATGGTTTTGCTCGATCATAACTTACGCTAAAATTGTTTTTGTAGGGAGTTTTGTCTTTAGAAAATCGGATATCTCTATAAATGCGATGAATTTGCATTTTTTCGAGTTTATCCTTTACCGAAAGTTCGTTATTGAGTTCCTGAAAAAAGGCTTTCATAACATTTTGATGTTTTTCAAATCGTTTTTTTTGATCATTAAACCAGTCTCTGTTATTGTTTTGAGCCAATTCTGAGAGAAAATCAAGTTCCGTTTTTGAAATCATTTTTTTATTTTAAAAGTACCAATAATCTATCCGCTCTTCCAAAATTATTTTGCTCTTTCTTTCAAAATGGATACTACATCCTTCAATTTAAATCCTTTAGCTTGTAAAAGTATCAGATAGTGAAATAACAAATCGGCACTTTCATTTAAAAACAGATCGTCATTGTTATCTTTTGCTTCTATAACTACTTCAATGGCTTCTTCTCCTACTTTTTGCGCAATTTTATTGATTCCTTTTTCAAAGAGAGTGGCTACATAACTTTTATCTGAAGTACTGTTTTCCTTGCGGTTCGCAATAGTTGCTTCCAAATTTGATAAAAAACCATAGTTTGCGTCATTCTTTTCTGCCCAACATGTATCAGTTCCTTTATGACAAGTTGGTCCCACTGGTTTTACTTGAAATAAAAATGTATCCTGATCACAATCGAGTTGGTAACTTTTCAATTCCAGAAAATTACCACTCTCCTCTCCTTTTGTCCATAATCGATTTTTAGAGCGAGAATAAAATGTAATTTTTTTGGTTTCCAATGTTTTTGCGAATGATTCTTCATTCATATACCCTAACATCAAAACATTTTTAGTTTCACTATCCTGAACAATAGCAGGTATGAGTTTATTTTCGTTTTTTGTAAAATCAGGTTTCATAATCGCATTTCAATATTTTGTTGTTGTAAAAATCGCTTTAGTTCAATAATATCAATTTCATTGTAATGAAAAACACTTGCAGCCAGAGCGGCATCGGCTTTTCCAATAGTAAATGCATCGGCAAAATGCTCCCTATTTCCAGCACCGCCCGAAGCGATAATTGGAATATTTACTATCTCCGAGAGAGTAGACAATGCCTGATTTGCAAATCCGTTTTTGGTACCGTCATTGTCCATTGAAGTGAATAAAATTTCACCGGCACCACGATTTTCTACTTCTTTGGCCCATTCAAACAAATCCAATTCTGTAGCTACTTTTCCACCCACTAAGTGTACTATCCATTGCGAATCAATTCTTTTGGCATCAATGGCGACAACAATACACTGCGATCCGAATTCGCGGGCTAAATCAGAGATTAATTGCGGATTTTTAACTGCGGATGAGTTGATTGAAATTTTATCGGCACCATTTTGAAGTAACAATCTCACATCTTCAACACTTGAAATACCACCACCAACTGTGAATGGAATAGTTATAGTTCTTGCAATTTCACGGACTAAAGGAATCAAGGTTTTTCTTCGCTCTTCCGTAGCTGAAATGTCTAGGAAAACCAATTCATCGGCACCTGTCTCTGCGTATTTTTTTGCCAGTTCAATGGGGTCGCCAGCATCTTTCAAATCAACAAAATTGACCCCTTTGACGGTTCTCCCATTTTTGATATCCAGACAAGGAATTATTCTTTTGGTTAGCATTGTGTTTAACTATTAATTATAAATTGTTCCAATTGTTGTAAAGAGATATACCCTTCATAAATCGCTTTACCTATTATTGTTCCTTCGCAGCCTAATTCTGCTAATTGTGGTAGTTCATCTAGAGAGGAAATGCCGCCAGAAGCAATCAGTTTGATAGTAGGAACCGTTTTTAAAATTTCTTGGTACAAGTCAAAACTTGGTCCTTGAAGCATTCCGTCTTTAGCAATATCGGTGGAAATGACATACTCAATTCCTTTTTGAGAATACCCATCGATAAAGGCAATTACATCTTCTTTGCTATCCTCCTGCCATCCTGAAACAGCAATTTTTCTATCATTGGCATCGGCACCCAAAATGATTTTACCTGCTCCATACTCTACAATCCAGTCTTGAAAGAGATCAGGGTTCTTCACTGCAATACTTCCGCCAGTGATTTGATTTGCACCATTTTCAAAAGCGATTCGTAAATCATCATTACTTTTTAATCCGCCACCAAAATCAATTTTTAAAGAAGTCTTTGATGCAATTTGATCCAAGATTTTATAATTGACAATTGTATTGGATTTTGCACCGTCTAAATCGACCAAATGCAAGTATTCTATTCCGTGTGCTTCAAACTGTTTGGCAATTTCCAGAGGATTCTCGCTATATATTTTTTGAGTCGCATAATCTCCTTTTGAAAGGCGAACACATTTTCCGTTGATAATATCTATGGCAGGTATAATTCTCATCTTATCTTAATTCTAAAAAGTTTTGTATTATTTTTTCTCCAGCTTTTGCACTCTTTTCGGGATGGAATTGCACCCCGTAAAAATTGTCGCGTTGCATTGCAGAAGCATATTCCAATCCGTAGTGGGTTGTTGCTATGGTATATTCATTTTTTGGAGCATAATAACTATGTACCAAATACATGTATTCCTTTTCTGCAATACCTTTAAACAAAGGAGACTGTAAGCCATATATTGTATTCCAACCCATTTGTGGCACTTTTACATTATCTGAAAACCGTTGAATGTCAACATCGAAAATCCCTAATGCTTCGGTTGTTCCTTCCTCGCTTGATTTGCATAATAATTGCATTCCGAGACAAATACCCAATACAGGCTGTTTGAGTGTAGGAATCAAAACATTCAAACCGGTTTCTTTCAGTTTATCCATTGCACTGCTGGCTTCTCCTACACCAGGAAAAATAACTTTATCCGCATTCTTTATGGTATTCCAGTCGCTGGTTACTTCGGCTTCGTATCCTAAACGTTCCAATGCAAAAAGAACACTTTGAATGTTGCCGGCTCCGTAATCTATGATTGCTATTTTCATTATAACATTCCTTTTGTTGTTGGTAGCAGCATTTTCTCTGTATCTCGTTTTACAGCAGCTTTTATCGCTTTGGCAAAAGCTTTGAAAATAGCTTCAATTTTATGGTGTTCGTTAGTTCCTTCTGCTTTAATATTCAGATTGCATTTGGCTCCATCGGTAAATGATTTGAAAAAGTGGTAGAACATTTCCGTAGGCATTTGACCGATCATTTCACGTTTGAATTCAGCGTTCCAAACCAGCCAGTTTCTTCCTCCGAAATCGATGGCAACTTGCGCTAAACAATCGTCCATAGGCAAGCAAAATCCATATCGTTCGATACCTAATTTTGTGCCTAATGCTTTTGCGAAAACTTCACCTAGAGCAATGGCAGTATCTTCGATGGTGTGGTGTTCGTCTACTTCCAAGTCACCTTCGACTTTGACATTCAGATCAATTTGTCCGTGGCGTGCAATTTGATCCAACATATGATCGAAGAAAGCGATGCCTGTATTTATAGCGCTTTTTCCAGTTCCGTCTAGATTTATATCAATAACAATATCCGTTTCATTGGTTTTTCTTTGAATAGAAGCTGAACGGGATTCTAGTTTTAAAAACTCGTAAATCTTTTCCCAATCGTTGGTTTCCAAAGCAATGTAAGGAGCAAGATCTTCTTGTTTTACCGAAAGTTCACTTGTATCCAAGTTGGTTTTATCATTAATAAATAAAGCTTTAGCGCCAAGGTTTTTAGCCAATTCTACATCGGTTAAGCGATCACCTATTACAAATGAATTTTCAAGATCATAGGCAGAAGAAAAATAATCCGTCAATAAACCAGTACGTGGTTTACGAGTAGGTGCATTTTCATTCGGGAGCGTTTTATCAATAAAAACTTTGTCAAAAACAACCCCTTCGTTTTCGTAGGTTTTCATAATGAAATTATGCACGGGCCAGAACGTATCCTCCGGAAAGCTAGATGTACCCAATCCATCCTGATTTGTAATCATTACCAATTCGAAGTCCAATTCTTTGGCAATTTTACTTAAGTACGAAATGCATTTAGGATAGAAAATCATTTTTTCAAAACTATCAATTTGTACATCAATTGTTTCTTGTATGATGGTTCCGTCTCTATCGATAAATAAAACTTTTTTAGTCATTCTGAATTGATTTTAAAGCGTTTATAAGTTGTGAATTTTCTTCTTCTGTGCCAATGGTTATTCTGATGCAATTATCGCACAGTGGTTGTGTTGATCGGTTTCTTACCACGATACCTTTGTTGAGCAACTGGTTGTATCTTCGATCGGCATCATCCACTTTAACCAATAGAAAATTAGCATCGGATGGAACAACATTATTTACAAAATTTACCTCAAGTAATTGTTTAATTATAACTTCTCTTTGCCTTTTAATTCTAGCAACTTGAGTAATTACTTGTTCATTATTATTTAATTGTTCTAAAGCTTTACTTTGAGTTAAAACATTCACGTTGTATGGTGGTTTTATTTTATTCAGAATAGTAATAATTTCTTCAGAAGCATATAAAACTCCTAAACGAATACCTGCTAAACCGTAAGCTTTAGATAACGTTTGCGCAATAATCAAATTGGGATATTCCTCTATTTTTTTCAACCAACTTTCTTTGTCAGAAAAATCGATATATGCTTCATCCACAACAACCAATCCGTTAAAACCTTTCAGTACAACTTCTATACTCTTTTCTGAAAAAGTATTTCCTGTGGGATTATTAGGAGAGCAAATAAAAATGATTTTAGTATTGGCATCGATTTGACTTAGAATTCCTTCCAAATTGGGTTGCAACTGATTGGTAAGTACTACTTCCCTATTTTCAATTGCATTCAGATTGGCCAAAACATCATACATTCCATAAGTAGGTGGCAACGTAATTATATTATCAACATTCGGTTCACAAAAGGCTCTGAATACCAAATCCAATACTTCATCACTACCATTTCCTAATAGAATTTGACGCTCTGCAATTCCTTTCAGTTCCGCTAGTTTTTTCTTTACAGAAATTTGTTGTGGATCTGGATAACGATTCACACCTGTGTTGTACGGATTTTCATTAGCATCTAAGAAAATCCTACTTTGTTCAAAATCCTTATATTCATCCCGAGCCGAAGAATACGCTTTCATTTGCGCTATGTTTTTTCGGAGTAACTGCTTAATTTCCATTGTTTAGAGCTTTTAAACGAATTGTGACTGCATTTTTGTGCGCTTGCAAACCTTCGGCTTCTGCCATGGTTTCGATTGCTTTGCCTATGTTTTGAATTCCTTTTTCTGTAATTTTTTGAAACGTCACTGCTTTAAGGAAACTATCCAAATTGACACCGCTATAATTTTTAGCATAACCGTTTGTTGGCAATGTGTGATTGGTTCCCGAAGCGTAATCACCTGCGCTTTCCGGAGTATAGTTACCTATAAATACTGAACCTGCGTTGATTATGTTATTGCTAAAGAACTCTTCATTCGTAGATGAAATAATGAAATGTTCCGGAGCATAGTCATTGATAAAATCAATTGCCTCCTGATTGTTTTTCAATAAAATAAGTTTAGAATTATCGATTGCTTTTTGTGCGATTGCCTTTCTTGGCAACTCGTTGATTTGTTTTTCGATTTCCAATTCTACCGATTTCAGTATGGATTTTGAAGTCGTCGTTAAAATCACTTGACTATCTGGACCGTGTTCCGCCTGGCTAAGTAAATCAGAAGCTACAAAAGCGGGATTTGCCGATGCGTCTGCGAAAACCAAGAGTTCACTTGGACCTGCAGGCATGTCAATGGCGACATTGTATTGTGTTGCCCATTGTTTTGCCACGGTTACAAACTGATTTCCGGGTCCGAAAATTTTATACACCTTATCTATCGTTTTCGTGCCGAATGTCATTCCTGCAATAGCTTGGATTCCGCCTACTTTATAGATCGTTGTTACCCCACAAAGATTTGCGGCATAAAGAATTGCGGGATTGATTTTCCCTCTTTTATCTGGAGGTGTACACAATACAATTTCTTTACAACCGGCTAATTTCGCTGGAATGGCAAGCATGAGAACTGTTGAAAATAGTGGTGCTGATCCACCTGGGATGTACAAACCAACCTTTTGAATTGCTCTTTTTTCCTGCCAACAACGCACACCTTCAGTTGTTTCAATTTCGATTTTTGTTGTTTTTTGAGCAGCGTGAAAAGTTTCAATATTTGCTTTTGCTAAGGCGATTGCTTCTTTAAGTTCATTACTTACCAAAGCTTCTGCTTTAGTAATTTCATTCTTAGACACTTTCATGTTTAGCACCGTTACGCCGTCAAAAAAGGAAGTATACTTTGCAATTGCTGTATCACCATTCTTTTGGACTTCTTTGAAAATTGCTTTGACAGTATCTTCGATATCAGCGTAACTTTGAGTTGGTCTAGCCGTAAGTGCTTCCCATTGTTCTTTTTCGGGATATAGGTATTTTTTCATAGCGTTTGAGTTTATAGCACAATTTTTTCGATGGGACAAATTAAGATGCCTTCTGCACCAGCCGATTTGAGTTGGTCGATGACTTCCCAGAATTTTTCTTCATCAATAACCGAGTGCAGGCTACTCCATCCTTCTTCAGCCAAAGGCATTATGGTTGGACTTTTCAAAACAGGCAGAATCTGACTCACTTCCTGTATTTTTTCATTGGGTACATTCATCAAAATGTATTTCGATTTTTTTGCTCTAAGCACCGATTGTATGCGGAACAATAATTTTTGCAAAACTTGATTCACATCCTCTGAGATTAGAGGAGAAACTGCTAATACTGCTTCACTTTTCAGAATCACTTCGACTTCTTTTAGGTTGTTTTTGAACAAAGTGCTACCGCTGGAAACGATATCTACAATTGCATCTGAAAGGCCGATGTTAGGAGCAATTTCTACGGAACCCGATATTTGGTGAATATCAATTGTAACACCTTGAGAGGTAAAATAATCGGTAACTGTTTTGGGGTAAGAAGTCGCTACACGTAAACCATCTAGATCTTTGATGGATTGGTAATTGAACGTTTTAGGGACAGCTACCGACACTTTGCATTTAGAGAAGCCCAACTTTTCGATTACCTGAATGTTTTGCCCTTTTTCGACTAAAAGATTATCTCCTACGATAGCCACATCCACTACTCCATCGATTAGATATTGTGGGATATCCGAGTTGCGTAAGTAATACACTTCCAAGGGAAAATTAGAAGCGGTAGCTTTAAGTTGGTCATTTCCATTGTTGATTGAAATGCCCGAATCTTTGAGGATTTGAATACTTTCCTCGTTGAGACGTCCTGATTTTTGAATTGCAATTTTTAAAATACTCATTGTGTTTGGAATTAAATGAGTATATCAAGAGAAGTAAAAGTTTCAGAAAAGAAAAAACCCGCTTGATATACTCAAACGGGTTTATAGTTTATATGATTTTACACAATATCATCACTACCTCGCTCGAGCGTGGGAAATATGATGATGATGATGTAATTGATTTAAAAACATTTTCTTTTTTTGTTGGCCACAAAGTTATGGCAATTAATTTCGAATACGCAAATAAATTTTAAAAAAAATAAACTATTTCGTTTTTCGGGTTATTCTTTTTCCTCGGCTTCATTAGTCGGAAGTGCTGTTTTTACAGTGCCTTCACGAATTTCATCATGACGTATTTCTCCACCGGAAGTACCCACAGGTCCCGAAAAAACAATGGCTACTACAGCTACTGTAATGACTAAAAAGGAAACCAAAAGAGCTTTATTGTGTTTTTTATAATCTACATAAAGACCTAAAGCCGATGCAAATCCCAATGCATACATTATTTTCATAAAACCTTCTGCAGCTTCTTCGTGTTCTTCTATTAACTCATGAGAGAAACCTGGAAAATCTTCAACAAAATGTTCCGCTTTATCTCCTGTCATCATTGAAACTTTCCCCATGATCATACAAAAGATAAAAATGATGTAGGCGGTATTGATTAATAAGGCATTTCGCTTGAACATTCCGTAAGCAAGAATGGCTATTCCGAAGAATAAACCGATGATTGGGAAATGATTCACAAGCATGTGGTAGTGTGCTTCGTTCATGGTAATTTGGTTTATAGGTTAGTATTGGTTTTAAAAGAATTCCGGTCGGTATTCAAAATGCATGGAGTCATAATGGTGCCAATTGCCACCCCAAATGAATCCGTGCTTTTCAAAAATAGCAATTATTTTTTTAGGAATTCGGTTTTTGTAGGTCAGTTTTACCTCTTCATTAGTGCATTTGCAATCCCATTGCCAATAGTTCGAAAACTTCGTATTGATATCCATAGTCATTCCGAAGCTATGCGTACTTAAGCGGTTGGTTCCTGCAATTTTGCGCCAATTGAAGGTACCGCCAATGTTCGTTATGTAAGGTTTTAGTTCTGGATGTTGTTCCAGTTCGGCGCTTATTTTTTGGATTTTTTTATCGATACCATTTACACTTGTGACTTTAATTTTTTGGTTCACCAATTTAGGGCACCAAACGATTTCCACCAGTTTTTTAGCCACCTCCTCTTTGGAATTTCCGTAGAGTTTTTTGAAGAAAGCCTCATTGCGAATGCGTCCGGCATCATTTGTACCCGGAGTACTGTATTTCCATTTGAATTGGTCTTCGATGTCTGGATTTTCTAACAGTTCTTTGGTTGATTTTACTTTTCCGTCATCATATACGAGCGATGAACCATCGGTAAAGAACAGTTTATTGTCTTTATAGTGTGAAATTGCATTAGGATAGGCTTTCAAGAGTTTTTGTGCTCCCCAAGGAATTTCTTGCGAAGCATTACTGAAGCAGCCGATCAACAATAGAATCAGAATTCTCATTAAAAACGTTTTAAATGCGACTTTTTAAACGTCCATTCCGGTGTAATTAGTGTTTCTCCAAAATTCACATCGTACCATGGACTCTTGCTTGCATTATTAGGATTCTTTAAGATTTGTAGTTCCTGAGCCGGCATATAACTTTGTGCCAGCATCATTACCTTTTTCCCTTGTTTGTTTTGCGCCACATCGACAACGATTACCGCATGACCAGGAAATCCACCTTTAATGAAAACATCACCAATTTGAATTGCATCTACCGACGCAACTGGTTTCAGTTCCTTTTCAAGAGAAGCCGTACCTGCGTATAAGAAAATTTGTTCCAAGTAATTCCAGAATTCTTTGGCCGAATAGTCTGGTTTTGCCTTTTTTACCCAAGACGTTTTGTTTCCTTTGACTGCGATTCGGTAGCCTTCCGCCCATTTGGTATAATCCACTCGGAAGCCATTGGTAAAGTTGAAATGGATTTTATCGTATTGTTTTTGTTTGTATAGATATTCAGCTCTCAATCGCATGACCGCATCGGCGCATTGGTGTAAATCTTTGTTTCCAATGGGCAAATCCACCACGGCGATATAAGCCGCATCGTCTTTGTTATCGCCATCATAATATTTGACCAATGACCCCACTTTTTTTAAAGGAAGATTTCGTAAAAAAGCACCGAAAGAATTGGTGCCTTCATTGGTTCTTTCGAAGCCATTAGGAACACCGAAACGCGTAGCTACGGTATTTCCATTCACTTCGACAGTAGTAGTAGTATTTTCGGAGGTATTATTTCGGTAGGCGTATAAAAATCCTATACTTAAGAGAACCGAAAAGATTAAAAGGTTTTTTGATTTCATTGTTTCTATTTTCTAAAGCGTACTTTTTAATTTCAAGGCTTGCTTTGTCTTTCCCAAGGCTTACTTTGTCTTTCCCAAGGCTTACTTTGTTTGTCCCAAGCTCTACTTCGCTCTTCCCAAGCCTTACTTTGTCTTTCCCAAGGCTTACTTTGTTTGTTCCAAGCTCTACTTCGCTCTTCCCAAGCCTTACTTTGTTTGTTCCGAGGCTTACTTCGCTTCTTCCAAGCCTTACTTCGCTTGTTCCAAGGCTTACTTCGCATCTTCCAAGCCTTACTTTGTTTGATCAAGCCTTACTTTGTTTGATCAAGGCTATATTTTACTTATAATAACCCATTATATTTTCTGGTGAACCATTCAGTAGCCAATACAATGGCTAGCAAAATTAATCCCCAAATCCAATCGATTAGAGGTGAGCGCGTAGTAACCGCTTTTTGGATTGCTTTGTAATTGTCGGCATTTTCGAGATAGCGCATTAAATCGGCTATTTGAGAAGTACCATAGGTTTGCCCATTGGTATTGGAAGCCAGTTGTTTCAGGCGTGCAAAATCGGCATTAACAAATTGTTTTTCCGCATCAAAATCCAGCACTTGAAAGGCGCCAACATATTGGGTATTTGATCCTTTTTCTTTTACGGTAAAGCTATAATTACCTGCTTCCAAATCTTGGAAATCCACTTGAAAATCGTTGCTACCTTTCGAAAAATCGTAGACTTTAAAAGTATTTGTATTTTTATTTTTCAATTGGATAGTAAGCTGTGCATTTTCATCGAACTCATAGTTTTTATTGAAATACTGCGCAGAAATCAAGATATTTTCCCCTGAATTGTAAAAACTTTCGTGATTTACCACTAAGTTTTTCTTTTTGGCATTTGAAGCCAGGAACTGAATGGTTTTGTCTAGGAAAATATCAAATTTTTCAAAGGATTTCGTTTGCAGATGACTTTCCATACGCCATTTCCAGATGTTTTCACCAAAGAGATACGCATTTCGATTGGGTCCATTTTCCGTAAAAGTCAGAAGCGGGTTCTCTGTGGCCACATTTCTGATACGTGCTTGCAAAAGCGTATTTAGATTTCCTTTTGGACGGATAGTTCCGAAAGGATTTTCCAGTGGTGGGAATTGTTCAAAGCCTAGATTATCTATTGCAAAAGCATTAAAATCAGAATTGAAATCGGCCGAATAATCTTCTTTCTGCATTACCATTCTAAATTCAAAATCATTTTGAAAACGATTCAGCAAGTTAAAATCCGTATTCAAACCTGTGATTACAAAAGTGTTAATTTTGAGTTGGTTATTCTGATCAATTATGGATTTGAATTCCGAATTAGGCTGGTACAATATCAAAACGTTATAATCATTTAACGATTTGATTTCGTTAGGTTTAACTATTGTTATTTTACGTTGCACATTAGATCCAATAGCGCGTTTAATCGCACCTAAATCCGGATGGACAATACTTGAGACCAAAGCAATTTCGGAACGTTGATCGATAACTTCAACAGCAAAATTTTTGACATTATTGAAGGTATTTTTTTCTTTTTCGGGAGAAGAGATTACCGCCTTATAAGTATGTACTCCTACCCTGTCGGCATTCAATACAAAGGCAATCTCTTGAGATTTTTTATTGGAAGAAAAAGCAACATTCTGTTTAAAGATAGTTGTTCCGTTTTCCTGAATACTAAAAGTAGCGTTGATGGGTTTATTTCCGTTGTAGTATAAAAAAGCTTCAACGGGGAATTTGTTTTTCAGGAATGCGTATTTATTGGCATTCAGTTGATTGATTTTTAAATCGGTATGTTCAATCGTATCACCGAGTACGACTGGAAAAACGGTAGCATTGGGTTGAATATTGAAAACGTAGTCATTCCCTTGCGTCTGATTACCATCGGTAAGTACAACAACGGGATGGTTTTGGTTTCTGTACAGCTGTTTTAGGTTTTCGAAAACCTTGTAAATATTGGAACGTTTCCCTTTAAAATCGAGTGGTTTATCGGCATTAAACTCTTCATCAAAAGCAAAGAACTGCAATTGGTATTTGTCATTCAATTTCGAATTGTTTTTAAAGGCTTCCGTGATCTCTTTTGCCTTTTGGTCTTGACCTAAGAAAGCAATCGATTCCGAATTATCGACAACAATAGGCAGTGGTGTTTTTTGAATTTCGTAGGTTTTCCTAGAGATGACCGGATTGATGAGTAACAGAAGAATTAGAAAGACCGATAGAAAACGCAAAGAAGCCAAAAACCAGTTCAGTTTAGAATGGTTTTTGGCTTTGTAAAAATATTGCAAATACGACACAATAAGCGCAGTGATTACCGCTAAAAATAAAGTTATTAGTGTCATATTTAGATGTATTTATCGAATCGTTCTTTCCGTGATGTTTTCATTGTATTTTTGGTTGAAAACTTCAACCCTATCCGCATTCAACACACCATTAGCATCAATAACTTTCTCTTTCAACAACCAAGCTATTAGTTTTTCCACATTTTTTTTGGAATTCAAACCAAGACCAGCAAGCACTCTTTGCTTTTCTTTGGATTCTACTTTGGTTTTAAGCGTTAAGAAATTCAAGATAATATAGTCATCTTCAAGATATTGATGCGTTTCGTTGTTGTGAAACTTGTACAATAAAATTTCATTTCCTTCCAAGTCATATAAAGAGTGTTGATCGAAGTCAATTTTTTCATATTTCAACACTTCTTTATTGTCGATTAAGACTTTATCCTTGTCAATTTTAACTTCTTGAGCGAAAGAAGCAGTCGTTAAAAGCAATGCCAGAGCCGTGAAGCCGAATATTTTTTTCATTTTCAGCGCTATTAACTAGGTTAACATTCCTCCGTCAACATTCAATACTTGTCCAGTTACATAAGCACTCATATCCGAAGCAAAGAACACACAAGCATTGGCGATATCTTCTGGTGAACCACCTCTTTTCAAAGGAATAGAATCTCTCCAGCCTTGTACTACATCTTCGTTAAGTTTTGCTGTCATTTCCGTTTCGATAAAACCTGGTGCGATAGCATTGCAACGGATGTTACGAGAACCTAATTCCAACGCAATTGATTTAGTGAAACCGATCATACCTGCTTTAGAAGCGGCATAGTTGGCTTGACCTGCATTTCCTTTCACTCCAACAACCGAGCTCATATTAATGATAGAACCGGCGCGGTTTTTCAACATTGTTTTTTGTACTGCTTTCGTCATGTTGAAAACGGATTTCAAGTTGATATCGATTACAGCATCGAAATCTTCTTCAGACATACGCATTAAAAGGTTGTCTTTAGTTACACCGGCGTTGTTGATTAAAACGTCAACAGTTCCGAATTCAGCCAATACATCCTCGACTAATTTTTGTGCCTCGTTGAAATCGGCAGCATTTGATTTGTATCCTTTTGCTTTAATACCTAAAGCAGTCAATTCATTTTCTAAAGCCATTGCTGATTCAGCAGATGAACTATAAGTAAAAGCTACATTCGCTCCGTTTTTAGCAAAAACTTCGGCAATTCCTCTACCAATTCCTCTACTGGCACCAGTGATAATTGCCACTTTTCCTTCTAATAATTTCATATCTAAATTGTACTATTTTTAATCAAGCCAAATATATCATTATTTTAAAACAAAAAAAATTGATTTTAGAATTAAACCATTTGCAGTATACAAAGTCATAGCGTAAACCAAAACCAACTACCTATGCGACCGATTCACCAATTCTATGTTATTGCAATCCTTTGTTTGTTTGTAAGTTCTTGTTCGACTAGTAATGAAAGCGACTACGAGTCGGTTCCAATAGATAATTATCCCAATGTAACAGCAACATTCGGATCCAATTTGGATTTGGATCATTTATACAATTACGCCAATCAAGCTATACCTAACTATATTACCAAAGATAATAGTGGTTCAAATCCCGTTACCGATAAAGGAGCCACATTAGGTCGCGTTCTTTTTTATGACACACGGCTATCGTCTAACAATACAATTTCGTGTGCCAGTTGCCATCAACAATCCAATGCATTCAGTGATGGCGCTACTGCGAGTACCGGTGTTAATGGTACAACTCCGAGACATTCAATGCGATTGATTAATTCAAGATTTTCAAGAGAATCGAAATTTTTCTGGGATGAAAGAGCACTAACACTTGAAATGCAAACCACTCAGCCGATACAAAATCATATTGAAATGGGTTTTAGTGGTACTGAAGGCGATCAAAACATGACTGATTTAATTAGTAAATTAGAAAGCATTCCCTATTACAAAGAATTGTTTCGATTTACTTACGGTACGGAAGAGATTACGGAAAGTAAAATACAAATTGCGTTAGCACAGTTTGTAAGAAGTATTCAATCTTTCGATTCCAAATACGATATTGGCAGAGCGCAAGTCGCTAATGATGGTCAAGCTTTTCCAAATTTTACTCCACAAGAAAATACGGGAAAGAACTTGTTTTTAACACCTCCTGTTTTTGATGCTACGGGCAACAGAACCAGTGGTGGTTTAGGATGTGCAGGATGCCATGGTGCTCCCGAATTTGATATAGATCCTGCGGCAAGAAATAATGGGATCATTGGAACAATTGCTGGAACCGGTATTGATATTTCCATTACCCGCTCCCCTTCTCTACGTGATTTGGTCAAGTTGGATGGCACTTTAAATGGAAATTTCATGCATACGGCGGGAATATCCAGTTTACAGGCTGCAATTGGGCATTACGGCACCATAAATTTAGCACCTGGCAACACGAATCTAGATCCGAGACTCAGACCTAATGGTTTTGGGCAGCAATTGCATTTGACTGCAAATGAGGTAAATGCAGTTATTGCATTTCTTCGAACATTGTCGGGTTCCAACGTTTACATTGATCCAAAATGGTCTTCACCATTTCCGAATTAATTAAAAAGCGTGAATAAAGCGCTTTTTTTGTTGATAAATACCTTTAAAAATTAAGTAACTTTTTTCATACTCCAAATTCAATAACTATCTTTGCCTTTCTTAAAAATATAAGCACGTAAAATGAAGATTTCATATAACTGGTTAAAGCAATTTATTAAAACAGATTGGGATTCGGAAAAAACCGGAGCAATGTTGACCGACTTAGGTTTAGAAGTAGAAGGCATTGAAAAATACCAATCTATCAAAGGAGGACTTGAAGGAATTGTTGTGGGGCACGTATTGTCTTGCGAACAACATCCCAATGCAGATAAGCTAAAAATCACTAAAGTAGATTTAGGAGATGGTAATCCGATTCAAATTGTGTGTGGTGCTAGTAATGTAGCTGCTGGTCAAAAAGTTCCTGTTGCTACTATTGGTACTAAATTATATGATAAAGAAGGGAACTCTTTTGAAATTAAAAAAGGGAAGATTCGTGGAGAAGAAAGTCATGGAATGATTTGCGCTGAAGACGAAATTGGTCTAGGTGATAGTCATGATGGTATTATGGTTTTGGACGAAGCTTTAGCTCCTGGAACACCCGCTTCAAAAGTTTTCAACATTGAGAATGACGAAGTATTTGAAATTGGTTTAACACCCAACCGTGCCGATGCGATGAGCCATTGGGGCGTTGCGCGTGATTTGCGTGCCGGTATGTTGCAACAAGACGAACATGTAGAGTTGATTACACCATCGGTAAGTTCTTATAAAGTAGAAAAGAGAACCCTTAAAATCGATGTAAAAGTTGAGGACAATAAATTGGTTCCAAGATATTGTGGTGTTACCATTTCGGATATTAAAGTGGGCCCTTCACCTGCTTGGTTACAAAACCGTTTGAAAGCCATTGGTTTAACACCTAAAAATAATGTGGTTGACGTTACTAATTATGTATTGCATGAATTAGGACAGCCATTACATGCTTTTGATGCGTCAAAAATACATGGAAAAATTATCGTTAAGAATGCTGAGGAAGGTACCAAGTTTGTTACTTTGGATGAAGTTGAACGTACATTGAGCACCGAAGACATCATGATTTGTGATGAAAAAGGACCATTGTGTATTGCAGGTGTGATGGGTGGCAAAAATTCTGGGGTAAGTGAAGCTACGACTTCAATATTCTTGGAAAGTGCTTATTTCAATCCGGTATCGGTAAGAAAAACTGCGAAACGTCACGGAATCAATTCAGATGCATCTTTCCGTTTTGAAAGAGGTATTGATCCGAGCATTACAGAATATGCTTTAAAGCGTGCAGCTATCTTAATAAAAGAAGTGGCAGGTGGCGAAATGACATCGGATATTGTGGATGTTTATCCTAAGAAAGTAGAAGATCATCAAGTTTTGTTGAATCTTGAAAAAGTAAACAAATTAATTGGTCAAAACATTCCAGATGATGAAATCAAAAATATCTTGGTTTCATTGGATATCAAAGTAAATAGTATTTCTAAAGTTGGTTTGGGCTTAGTTGTTCCTGCCTACCGTGTGGATGTAACCCGTGAAATTGATGTCATCGAAGAAATTTTACGTGTGTATGGTTATAACAATATTGAGTTTACTCAAAAATTAAACGCCACTACAGCACATTCTGCTAGAACAGAAGATTATAAGATACAAAATATTGTTGCGAATTTATTGACGGCTAATGGTTTCAATGAAATGATGGCCAATTCGTTAACCACTCCTTCTTACGTTGCATTAAGCGATAGCCTTAACGAAAGTAATAATGTTGTTATGCTAAATCCGTTAAGCAACGATTTATCGACAATGCGTCAGTCGTTATTGTTCTCGGCATTGGAAGCGGTTTCGTTCAACATCAACCGTCGTAATGCTGACTTGAAGTTGTTTGAATTTGGAAAAACCTACCATAAATTATTATCAGGATACCAAGAAAACACCCATTTGACGTTAACCGTTACAGGTAATCAAAATGCTGAAAGCTGGACCAATCCTCAAAAACCTTCTGATTTCTTCTTATTTAAAGGCTATGTTTTAGGTATTTTAGAGCGATTGGGCTTGAATAAATCTATAGTGGCTACACCTTTGAAAACAGATGTTTTTGCTGAAGGAATGGTGTATGAATTGGGTAGTTCGACATTAGTAGAATTTGGAACTATCAAAAAAACTGTTTTGAAACATTTTGACATTAAACAAGATGTATTCTTTGCTGACTTCAATTGGAATGCCATATTAAAACACATTTCTGCTAACGGAATCAAGTTTACCGAAATTCCAAAATATCCGGAAGTACGTCGTGATTTGGCTTTATTACTGGATCAGAAAATTGAATTTGCAAAGATTTATGACTTGGCAAAAAATTCCGAGAAGAATTTATTGAAGAAAATTGATTTATTCGATGTTTACCAAGGAAAAAATTTACCGGAAGGTAAAAAATCGTATGCAGTGAGTTTCACATTACAGGATACTTCAAAAACTTTAACGGATTCACAAATTGATAAAGTAATGAGTAAATTAACTCAAACTTTTGAAACAGAATTGGGAGCAAGTTTACGTTAATCGCGAGATTATCACTATACTATAAAAAGGGACAATTGTTGTCCCTTTTTCTTTGTTAAAAATTTTCTTAAGAAAGCGTAATTTGGACTATAATTTGTGGTAATTTTAGTCAACTTAAAAACGAGTTCTATGGATGACAAAATCAAATCACCATTAATTATCGGTTTAGCTATAGTGCTAACTGCTTGGATTTTAGGAGCAGCCTTTAAAAACCGTAATGAAAATCTCGATTCTATTTCAGTTATCGGATTAGGAACGAAAGATTTTGTCTCCGATGAGATACTATGGTCTGGTAGTTTTGCCACCAAAAGTGATGACATCAAGGAAGCTTACAGTAAAATTATCTCTGATCAAAAAATCGTTTCCAATTTCTTTGAGAAGAAAGGATTCAAATCGAATGAATTCACTTTTGGAGCTGTAAATTTTCAAAAAAAATACAGAGAAGTTCGTACCGAAGATCCCAACAATACCTATAACACCAAGTACGAACAAGTATTTGATGGGTATGAAGCTACTCAAACGATAACTTTTTCGGCTAAGAAAAATCAAGATTTAATGAAGCGCATTGAAGATGTTTCGAGTAAAACATCAGAATTGATAAATTCCGGTATTGAATTGACATCCAATTCTGTGCAATATACCTACTCTGAACTACCAAGCTTGAAACACAGTTTGATTGAAAATGCTACTAAAGATGCAAAAGAGAGAGCTGAAAAAATTGTTCGTCAAGGCGATGGAGATTTGGGCAAATTGAAAAATGCAAGTATGGGTGTTTTTCAAATTACCGGGCAAGGCTCGACGCAAGAAGACAGTTATGGCGGCATTAATGATACTTATAGCAAAAATAAAACGGCAAGAATTACTGTCCGACTAGAATATGAACTAGAATAAAATCTCTTAAAAAACTAAAAACAAACTAAAATTTATAATGCAACTTACAAATTATTTAAAAAGTCAGGGGTATGATTTGATTGGTGGTCCGATTCGCAATCATAAACTATTGCAGCTTTGGGTAAAAAAAACGTTTGACGAAGCCGAATTGTATTATTCTAATTTACATCATGCATTCAGTAGTAGTGTAGAATTAAATGAAATTGAAAATCAAGCGTTAACCATTCAAGAAACAACAGTCAATGATTACAACTTCAATATTGGAATAACCGTTTTAGATGATATCTTAAAATCATTGGGAATGGGGAGTTTGGATATTACTTCGCTTATTAAAGGAGGAAAAAAAGTTACGATTAGCTATGATAATTCGGTAACCAAAGAAATTCCTTCAGGAGAAATAGCGAATTATTTCCATAATGCAGATTTCGTGCATCCGAATCCTGATCTATTACGCAATGCCAACAGAAACAACATTTTAGTCATTTCAGGGATTGTATTTGCGAAAAATTTAGTTGTCGAAATTGATACCGAACATGAAATCAATGCGAATTTACTAGCTGGTTTTGCTGCCGCTTCTGACGGTAGAATTAACCTGAGTGTTTCAAGTGACAAACAAATAAAAATGATTTCATCTTCATCGGTTCATTTTCCAATTGCAGTAAAAGCGAACCGCCTTCAGTTTCAAAAAGGAGAATTTATCGGTTTGAAATTAATTACAGACGATAGAAATATATTTTAATAGATAACCCGGGAATTCTCGGGTTTTTTCTTAGAAAACGGTCAATTACTTTCTTAATCTACATTAAGCAAAAGCAGCTAGATTCGAAGTAACTTTGAAGTATCAATTTAAAAGAATACAACAATGGCAACCAAAAAAATTGAATTAGTAGCTGAGCCTAGAACACCCCATTTTGTTGGTGATGGATTTAGAGTACATAATTTTATCCCAAGTGGTTTTCGCTTGGATATGGAACGTATGAGTCCGTTTATCATGTTAGATTACAATTCGAAATACAACTTCCCTCCTTCTGAAATTCCTAAAGGTGTTGGTGTTCATCCCCATCGTGGTTTTGAAACCGTAACAATTGCTTACAAAGGGAAAGTTGCACATCATGACAGTGCCGGCGGTGGTGGAATTATCGGTGAAGGTGATGTACAATGGATGACTGCGGCATCGGGAGTTTTGCATAAAGAATACCATGAAGAAGAGTTCAGTAAAACCGGAGGTGAATTTCAAATGGTTCAACTTTGGGTGAATTTGCCGGCAAAAGACAAAATGAGTCAGCCAAAATACCAAGCCATTGCGAATGCCGAAATGGGTCGCTATGAATTGGCGGAGAACGCTGGTTTCATAGAAGTTATTGCTGGAAATTATCATGATGTTAAAGGTCCGGCATTTACTTTTACACCCGTTCACATGCAAAATGCGAAGCTAAATACAGGTGGAAAAGCCCAATTTAGCTTTCCGGCTCATTACAATACCGCTGTATTGATCATTGAAGGAAGTGCAAAAATCAATAATGAAGAAATTGTGCTTACCGATCATTTTGTTTTGTTTGAAAATGAAGGAGAAGATTTTACGATTGAAGCACTTGAAAATAGTATCATTTTGGTCTTAAGTGGTGAGCCTATCAATGAGCCTATTTTTCCTCACGGTCCTTTTGTTATGAATACCCGAGAAGAAATTATCCAGGCGATTGAAGATTTTAATCAGGGAAAATTTGGTCATTTAGAAGACTGATTCCTAAAGTAAACAACAAAAAAACTAATAAACAAACAATGAAACCAGAATTCGAACCTATTCCTTTGATAAAAAACGAAACGAAGCATCAATTTGAAATCAGTATTGATGAGCATAAAGCTTTAATTGTTTATAAAGAAAGTGCAAACGTAATTACGTTGATCCACACCGAAGCAGCTCCAGAACTTGAAGGAAAAGGAGCTGCAACAGCGGTAATTGAAAAAACATTGGATTATATTAAAAAAGACCAATACAAACTTGTACCGCTTTGTCCTTTGGTATTTGCCTACATTAAAAGACATCCGGAATGGAAAGAAATTGTAGATCCAAACTTTAAAGGATTTGAAAATTGAAATTAATTTTAAGCTAGAACAGATATGTCAAACCTACAATTAATCATTGAAGAACGTTCAGCCGATATTGGTAACTTCATGGTTGGAAGATTACTACCATTTAGAGAAAAGCGTTCGGTCGGTCCATTCACATTTATTGATCATATGGGACCGGCCTATTTGAAAGATTATCAGAATTTAGATGTTCCACCACATCCTCATATTGGGCTTTCTACTCTCACCTATCTATTTGAAGGAAGCATTATGCATAGAGACAGTCTAGGTACCGAAGTGGAAATTCAGCCGGGAGCGGTTAATTGGATGACAGCTGGAAGCGGTATTGTTCATTCTGAAAGAACACCAGAATACCTGAGAACATCAGACAAGTCATTACACGGATTGCAGATTTGGGTTGCACTTCCGAAGGAATTGGAAGAAATAGAACCTAATTTTACCCATGTAGAAAAAGAAGATATTCCCCAATGGGAACAAAATGGTTTGTCTTTTAAATTGATTGCAGGTGAAGCATTTGGTCGAAAATCACCAGTACCAGTGTATAGCCCACTTTATTTTTTGGAAATCAAGAGTAGTTCAAAACAAAAGGTAAGTATTGGCGAGTATTTATATGGAGAAAGTGGGTTGTATATTTTGGAAGGAAGTATCAATGACGGCGAACACAATTATACTTCGAAACAAATTCTTATTGCAAAAGATACAAAACTTTGTGAATTTGAAATGGAAGCAGATTCCGCTGTCTATATTTTTGGTGGTGAAGCTTTTCCAGAAGAACGATTCATTTTTTGGAATTTTGTTTCTTCCAGTAAAGAACGGATTGAAAAAGCAAAATTAGATTGGGAAAACCAAACATTCCCCAAAGTTCCCGGAGAAACTGAATTTGTTCCATTACCAACTCCACCTAAATTCTAATACTATGCAAAAAGTTACAGCAACCATCGGTCAACAAAACTATAAAACAGAAATAAAAAATGCCACACATACGCTCATTGCTGATGAACCTATTGAGGTAGGTGGTCAAGATTTAGGATTTGCACCTCGTGAATTATTAGCTTCTTCTTTAGCAGCTTGTACTTCTATAACTTTGAAGATGTATGCTGAAAGAAAAGGTTGGGATTTAAAAGAAGCCATTGTAGAAGTTACATTCGAATGGAGTAAAGAAGAATCGAAATCAATAATTTCCAGAAGAATTGAATTAAAAGGCACGCTTAATGCTATGCAGAAAGAACGGCTGTTAGTGATAGCCAATTCATGTCCCATTCATAAAATCCTTTCTAATCCATTGGAAATTGCATCAAGTTTAAGCTAACTCATTTTTTAGTTGTATTTATTTAAGTAAAATCTTACAAATTAGTATATTTGCAAAAAAATTAAACTATGAAGCTTAGATTACTTGTAACTACAATTATTTTATCAATCACACAATCAATTACAGCCCAAAAAAACGCAACTATTGTTGGTCTTTATCAAGAAAAGGGAGTTGCAAATGGTGAAAAGACAAGCATTTATATTCTGAAAGACAACACATTTGCGATTACCGGATATGGTACTTTAATTTCAGGAACATGGGCTGTATCGAAAGATAAAATTACACTTACGCCTATTCATCCTCAAACGCGATTTGAGTTATATGGTCGTCACAATCCTAAAGTAAAAAAAGGATGTAAAATTATGTTTCAAAATTTTGAAAAAGCAGAAACATTCGTTGGCTATGAAACCAATAAAGTAATTACATTACAACGCGTGTTCAATACTTCTCCCAATTGTTTGAAATTTCCCAATGTACATAAGTTCAATACAAAAGTTGATTTATTGTCATTTTCTGCCAATGTCACAGGTCTGCCTGAAACCAAAGACGTTATCTATGATTTTAAAATTGACAATGATTTCAATGAATTTATAGCTTATTATGTAGAAATACCTAACTATTACAAACCTGTAGTATTTACAATTAAAAAAGAAGGGTTACAAATGGTTAATGAAAAGGAAATCTTAAAGAAGAGCAATTTTAAGCCAAAAGATTTAACTGATTTGAAAGCAATACAAGAATCTGCTGCAGAGAAATCAATATCCAGAGAAGTATTGTATGTAAATCCTTCTTACAATATTCTCGGTTCAAAAGACATTAATTTAGAAGATTATACTTTCAACGAGAAGAAAAACGAGTTCAATCATAAAATTAACAAAACCGATAAAGAAGCTTTATATCAAGATGTAAGTCTAGTATTTAAATATGAAAAGGTAAAAACGGTAAACGTAATAAAAAGTCCATTTAAAATAAACGAAACCAATTTGTTTACAGCAAAATGCACGGAAAAAGGTAAAGAAATACAATAAAAAAAAATCCCGCTAAAAGGCGGGATTTTTTTTATTATGAGTACATTTTCTTTCTCATTTCCTGAATCTTTTCATCTTCAAGATATTCGTCAAAAGTCATATATCGATCAATTACACCATTAGGTGTAATTTCCAAAATTCGGTTTGCAACAGTTTGAGCAAATTCGTGGTCATGTGTTGTAAATAATACAGAACCTTTGAAATTTTTCAATGAGTTATTGAAAGCGGTAATCGATTCCAAATCCAAGTGATTTGTAGGTTCATCCAACATTAAGACATTAGCACGCAACATCATCATTCTTGACAACATACAACGTACTTTTTCACCTCCCGATAAAACGCGACCTGTTTTTAATGCTTCCTCACCAGAGAAAATCATTTTTCCTAAGAAACCGCGTACATAAACTTCATCGCGCTCTTCCTCTGTTTTAGCCCATTGACGTAACCAATCTACTAAGGTCAAATCATTTTCAAAGAAACTATGGTTATCACCAGGTAAATACGATTGATTAGTAGTAATTCCCCAATCAAAAGTTCCTGAATCCGGTGTTAAGTTGCCATTTAAAACTTCGTAAAAAGCGGTGGTAGCACGTGAATCTCTCGAAAAAACAACAATCTTGTCGCCTTTGGCCATATTTAAGTCCACATTTTTAAACAATACTTCTCCATCAACCGAAGCGGATAAATTCTGAACGTTCAAAATCTGATCTCCTGCTTCACGTTCCTGGTCAAAAATAATGGCAGGATAACGACGGCTTGAAGGCTTGATTTCGCCAATGTTCAATTTCTCAATCATTTTTTTACGAGAAGTAGCTTGTTTTGATTTTGCAACGTTCGCAGAGAAACGACGAATAAACTCTTCCAATTCTGCTTTTTTCTCTTCAGCCTTTTTATTTTGTTGTGCTCTTTGTTTCGCTGCTAACTGAGACGACTCATACCAGAATGTATAGTTACCTGAATAATGGTTGATTTTACCGAAGTCAATATCTGATACGTGAGTACACACTGCATCCAAAAAGTGACGGTCGTGCGAAACCACTAATACCGTATTTTCATAATTTGCCAAGAAATTCTCCAACCAACCGATGGTTTCAAAATCCAAGTCGTTGGTAGGCTCATCCATGATCAATACGTCTGGATTTCCAAATAAAGCCTGAGCCAAAAGGACACGAACTTTTAATTTTCCTTCCATTTCGCTCATTAATGTATAATGATAATCGGCACCGATGCCTAGATTGGATAATAAAGTCGCAGCATCAGAATCAGCATTCCATCCGTTCATTTCTTCAAACTGAACTTGTAGTTCACCTATTCGATCCACTTTGTCATCAGAATAATCTGCATACAAATCATCCATCTCTTTTTTAACTGCGAATAGTGTTTTGTTACCCATTAAAACGGTTTCCAAAACAGTATGCTCATCAAACATATTGTGATTCTGATTCAGAACCGACATACGTTTTCCAGGTTCAAGAATAACACGTCCAGAAGTTGGATCGATATCTCCTGATAATATTTTTAAGAATGTTGATTTTCCTGCACCATTTGCACCAATAATTCCGTAACAGTTACCCTGAGTAAAAGTTACGTTTACTTCATCAAATAAAATTCGTTTACCAAATTGAACCGATAAATTAGAAACTGTAAGCATTTATTTATTTTTTTAAAAGTGTTGCAAAAGTAGTAAAAATAGTGGAGTTTTACTTCAATGAAACAATCAAAATGACAATACCTTTTTCAAACGCTGCTCCTATTCACTTAATTCTGGAAACCTTTGCCTTTTTTATAGGTATCCGCATCTATTATTTTTTACGAAAAGACATCCAAGATCCTATTTCTGATATGAATAGGTTATGGATTATGTTAGGCGCTATGGTTGGTGCACTCATTGGTTCAAGGGTAATTGCACTGTTTGAAAATCCTAATGCAATTATGCACCAAACTTGGGTTAGTTTTTACCAAAACAAAACAGTTGCAGGTGGCTTTTTTGGTGGTTTATTTGGAGTGGAATTATTCAAGAAATTTTTGCATGTTAAAATCGCTTCGGGTGATATTTATGTTATTCCCATATTGATTGCACTTATTATTGGTCGGATTGGTTGTTTTGGAATGGGTATTTTAGAACCAACTTATGGTATCGAAACCACTTTTTTCACCGGAATGGATTTGGGCGATGGCACATTAAGACACCCAGTAGCTTTGTACGAAATTATCACAATGGCATTCCTGACACTTGGTTTTATCATGATAAAAAAATATCCTTTGCAAAACGGAGATCGATTCAAGCTATTTATGATTGCCTATTTTCTGTATCGTTTTGTAGTTGAGTTCATTAAACCCTACCAAGCATTATTTTTAGATTTAAGCATTATACATTGGATTTCGATTTTTATATTTGTTTATTATCATCAATTTTTTATCCGAATTTCTAAATCCTTTTTCAATGCCAAATAGAGACTACATTTATTACGATTATACTAAAAGTTTATGCCCTGAGTGTCTACATCTTGTAGATGCAAAAATCATTTTTCAGGATGATAAAGTTTGGATGCTGAAACATTGTAAAACCCATGGCGATTCTAAAGTAATGATTGCCGATGATGTAGAATATTACCGTCAAATCAGGAACTACAACAAACAATCAGAAATTCCTTTAAAATTCAATACCAAAGTTCATTATGGTTGCCCTTATGATTGTGGCTTGTGTACAGATCATGAACAACATTCTTGTTTATCAATTGTAGAAGTAACGGATCGATGCAACTTGGCTTGTCCTACTTGTTATGCCAGTTCCGGACCGAATTACGGAAACCACAGAACATTGGAAGAAATAGAAAAAATGTTTGATATAATTGTAGCCAATGAAGGCGAACCGGATGTAGTGCAGATATCGGGTGGAGAACCTACTGTTCATCCGCAGTTTTTTGAGATTTTGGATATTGCCAAAAGCAAACCTATCCGACATTTGATGTTGAACACTAACGGAATCCGTATTGCTAAAGATGTGAATTTTGTAGAAAAGTTAGCTTCTTATATGCCCGATTTCGAAATTTATCTTCAGTTTGACAGTTTTAAACCAGAAGTATTAGAAAAATTAAGAGGCGAGGATTTAACCGAAGTCCGTAAAAAAGCCATTGAAAATCTAAATAAATTCAACTTATCCACTACTCTGGTAATTACATTACAAAAAGGAGAAAACGATGATGAAATTGGCAAAATTTTAGAATATGCCGTGCAACAAAAATGTGTTCGTGGTGTAACGTTCCAACCCACACAAGTAGCAGGACGTAATGAAAACTATGACGATAACGCTGGCAGAATTACATTAACTGAAGTCCGTCGAAAAATATACGAGCAATATCCCGTTTTTACTCCACAAGATTTAATTCCGGTACCCTGCAATCCCGATGCTTTATGCATGGCTTATGCATTAAAAATTGATGGAGAAGTGCTTCCTATGACACATTTAATTAATCCTGAAGATTTATTAAACAATTCAAAAAATACCATCGTATTTGAAAACGACGAAAAACTGAAAGATCATATGCTGAATTTATTCAGTACCGGAATTTCAGTCGATTGTGCCGAGGAAGAATTTGGTGAATTAATGTGTTGTTTACCCAGAGTAAAATCGGATTCTTTGCATTATGAAAATCTTTTCCGTATCATTATCATGAATTTCATGGATGCGCAGGATTTTGATGTTCGTGCAGTAAAGAAATCCTGTGTGCATATTGTTGATAAAAGAGGTAAAATGGTGCCATTTGAAACCATGAACTTATTTTATAGAGACAATACAATAGATGAAATCAGAAAAGTGTTAAATTAGACCTATGAAAACATTCTTCCTACAATCAGAAATCTTACTTCAAGTTGGTATGGCTTTGGCAGTCTTAAGTGCGCCACTTTTTCTCGTTGGATTGATTATGATTATTGCTTCTGAAAAGAGCCGAAAAACAGGAATTAAACTCTTAATCGGTTCTATCATTACATTTGTAATTGGTTTTGGAACTTGTTTTGCGAATTTCTCATTAGGCGGAATGCATTAAATTGTCACTATGGAGCTTTTAATACTATTATTAATGATGTTTGCAGGTATTGTATTGCTTGTAAGTCCATTTACTTTTTTAATCGGTTTGTATAAAGTTTTCTTTCAAAAAGAAGACAAAAAATTCGGAATCCAACTACTCACCTATTCAGTAATTGCAATTATAATTGGTTTAGGAACTTGCTTTTCAACAGGACTTCTTTATTGATTTCAACCCATTGCAACTTTAACTGTCCATTAACAGCCTGATATTATTAATAAAAATATATTTGCTCTATCATAATTAGATTAGAATGATTGCCTATTTTAAAAAACTACCATTTCTGTTTACCTTAATAAGTCCATTTCTTCTGACTTCTTGTGCAAGAGTCTTTCAAGATAATGATTATTCAGCTTATTTTGGAGGGGAAATTATTAACCCTAATTCAAAATTGGTTTATCTATGTCGTGACAATGAAGTAATTGACACTATCGAATTAGATAAAAACAATAGATTCTTCACTAAATACGATTCTTTAACTCCGGGAATGTACACTTTCAAACACGATCCGGAATACCAATACATTTATTTTGACAAAAATGACAGTTTGATGATTCGTTTGAACACTCACGAATTTGATAACTCATTAACGTTTTGCGGAAGAGGTGATGAAAAAAACAATTTTTTAATCGAACTTTTTCTTAAAAATGAAAACGATAAGAACACGACTTTTGATATCTACGATTATGATTTGAAAAAATTCGAAGATAAAATAAACGCCGATTTCAAAGAAAAAAATGCGTTTTATGAAAGACGCAAAGAAGACATTAACTGGGATGAAAATTTTGATATTTATGCCAAATCCATGTTGGAAATGCCTTATTTAGCTCAAAAAGAAGTCTATCCGCTAGCGCACAAATTCAGAACCAGTCAGGATGTTTGCAAAAAATTACCTAAAGATTACTATGCTTTCAGAAAAGGTATTGATTTCAATAATGAAAAACTAACCAACTTCGCTCCATTTGTTCGTTATCTAACATCCATGATGAATAATGTAACTTGCAGTAAAGATGGTAATAATAAATCTTTAGAAAATAACATCAAAAAATTGGATGTGGCAGATTCCATATTTACCAATCCAAAAATAAAAAATGCGGTATTGAACAATATTGCCTTCATGTATATGTTGGAAGACCAAAATATGATGAACAATCAGAAATTTTTGGACAAATATTTCAAATTATGTACTGATAAAGAAAAACAAAAAGAAATCAAAAAAATAGCCGAGGCAACACAAACCATGTCTCCCGGCAAACCATTACAAAAAGTACAACTAACTAATCCTAAAGGAGAAAAAGTAAATTTAAGTTTAAAGAAAAATGCTGTGATTTATTTCTGGACTTCAGAGGCAAGATCACACATGGTTTCAGCACATAAACGAGCTAAAGAACTCAAAACCAAGCATCCTGATTGGGATTTTATAGCTGTAAACATTGATGATACTTACGAAACTTGGAGAAAAACTTTAGAAGAATACAATTTGTCCGAAAACGAATTACACGCAGCCGATTTTAAAGAAATAAAAGACAAATGGGTTATTACTAAAATTCACCGTGCGATGCTAATTAACGCTAATGGAACCATTAACAACGGGTTTGTTAGCTTATTTGACGCAAACTTCGAGAGATATTTGAAGTAGAAGTTCCACTTAAAAAAATAAAAAAAAGCGTTCATTTACTGAACGCTTTTTTTATACTTTGTACTATATAATTACTTGTTTCCTTTTTCATAATCGGCAATGAACTGAGCAATTCCGATATCTGTTAATGGGTGTTTTAATAAACCTGTAATGGCAGACAATGGTCCAGTCATAACATCGGCACCAATTTTTGCACAGTTTACAATATGCATGGTGTGACGAACGGATGCAGCCAAAATTTGAGTTTCAAATCCATAGTTGTCATAAATGTCACGAATTTCTTGAATCAAGTTCAAACCGTCTGTAGAAACATCATCCAAACGACCTAAGAAAGGAGAAACATAAGTAGCTCCGGCTTTTGCAGCTAACAAAGCTTGACCTGCCGAAAACACTAAAGTTACATTCGTTCTGATACCACGATCAGAAAAATATTTACAAGCTTTAACACCTTCTTTAGTCATTGGTAATTTCACTACGATTTGTTCATGCAATTCTGCCAATTCCTCTCCTTCTTTAACCATTCCTTCAAAGTCAAGCGCATTTACTTCAGCACTAACATCACCATCAACAATATTACATATGTCAACATAATGCTTCAAAATGTTATTTGTACCAGTAATTCCTTCTTTTGCCATTAATGACGGATTAGTCGTAACTCCATCAAGAATTCCTAAAGCCTGTGCTTCTTTAATCTGATCTAAATTGGCTGTGTCAATAAAAAATTTCATCTGTGTGTATTTAAAATAGTTGTGTTTAACGATTAATATTAATTAATTTGGGCGTGTCCCTTTGGGCCGGGCTATACGCTTTACTCTTTTTATCACTTCCGTGAATAAAAAGGAGTTCCGCTTCTATCCCTCACGCGGACGCAAAATTACAATTTATAATGATTCATCAGCATTTTTTCGTATACTTTATCCGGTAATGCTCTTTTCAAAACAATAGAAAATTTCTGCATGAAAGCACCTACTTTATAATGCACGTTCGGATTTGGAGTTTGAATGATTTTATATATAGCACTAGCCATTTCCTCAGGATTACTGCCACTATCTACATGCGTATTCATTTCATTTAGAGTATTTCCATAAGGAACTTCATAGGCTGATCCTTTGATAACCGGCGCATGATAACGACCCGCTGCAATATTAGTGGCGAAATCACCCGGAGCCACATTCGTGATCTGTATGCCAAATTGTTTGGTTTCCATACGTAAAGCCTCCGTTATCAATTCCAATGCACCTTTCGAAGCAGAATAAATACCTCTGTAAGGTAATCCCATATAACCTGCAATGGAAGTGATATTGATAATTAATCCCGATTTCTGCGATCGCATTTGAGGCAAAACAGCTTTCATCACTTCAATGGGTCCGAACAAATTCGTTTCAAAGTTATTTTTGATTTCTTCTGTTGGAATTTCTTCAATTGGTCCCGTGATTCCAACACCCGCATTGTTGATTACCACATCTATCCTTCCTGATTTTGCAATAATTTGATTTACCGCTTGTTGAATTGTTTCAACATTACGAACGTCTAATGCAAGCAACGGAAACACAGAATTCGTGATTCTTTCTGGGTTACGGCTAGTTCCATAGACTGTAAACCCTTTCTGGTGTAAAAATTCTCCAATTGACTTTCCAATTCCTGACGAACCACCAGTGATTAGTACTACTTTACTCATATTATTATTTATATAATTGAAATTCCCAATCCGGGCTTTTCTGATAATTGAATTTTTCCATTAATGACTTTGCTTCCAGAGGCAATATCATTGGCAATTAAATTAGCGCCATCCAAATCAACATAATCCACTAAAGGTGACAATACTGCTCCTGCAGAAATTCCAATACTCGACTCGGTCATACAACCTACCATAATTTTAAAATCTAACGCTCTAGCTACTTTAATCAATTCCAGTGCCGGTGTTAAACCTCCGCATTTCATCAACTTTATATTAATGCTTCTGTAATGTGATTGCAAAGAAAGTAAATTTCTTACGCTTTGGCAATCTTCATCAGCCATCCAATTCGCATTCAAATCACTATTCAATACGGAATAACTCCCAGTCTTCATTGGCTGTTCTATATAACTAAATCGTTCCGAATCGGTATAATTTTGCAACCAAACACAATGCTCTTTGTTAAAACTCCCGTTGGAATCCAAAGCTAGATTTTGAGGCATTTGCGAAAGTTTCAATATTGCTTTTTCATCAAATCCATTACATTTCACTTTAAATTTGGTCCAATTCGATTTTTCTATCTTCTCAATTTGTTCCGAAACATCAGCAACACTTATGGTTATTGACGAATCTGGCAGTGATTGATACTGAATTGAATTCAACTCCAAAAAACTTTTGTTCTCCAATTTTCCAAATAAATCCCAATAGGCACAATCCAATGCCGAAAGTAAAAACTCTGGCAATTGTATAGTGTTTAAAAAACGATAAAAATCTTGTGGATGTAGTATTTGAAAATTTTCAATTAAAGTTTTACTTGAGGAAAGCTGTTTTTCAAAATCTGAAAGCTTAACGCCATAATAATCGATAGCGGTGCATTCTCCATAACCAGCAATTCCATTGTATACTAATGTTACAATTAAGGCTTCTCTATGAGAATAATTCCCATATGATATCGAAAACGTTTCTTTAAGTTCTAAGGTAACAACCTGCCAGGATAATTGCATTAGGAATAATTTGTCCTAAAAATAAAAAATCCCGAACAAACGGGACTACAAATTCTGAATTACTTTAAGAAAAAAATGGCAAGCGACCTACATCGCACCGCTACAACCACATACCTTTGCTGCGTTCCCACCCTGGAGGAGTCTGCAGGAGCTGGTCGTGTAGGACTTGCCGGTGCAAATATACAATCTTTTTGTATTTTTGCAAGCACATTTGATAATGTAAAACTCCTTTGTATATTGTATTCGAAAAATAATTAATAATGAAAAAATATAACCTACTAGCATTCACTTCGTTAGTCATGCTTTTAACAAATTGTGCCGGTGATAAAAAAAATTTATTTTCAATCGACGACTCCCAATTTAAGTTGTTATACCATCAAGACGACAATGTTTCATTGGTCGTAAAGAATAAAAAAGACAAAACCATTGATTCTATTGTTTACTATAACGGCGATAAAAAAATCGGATCAGTCAAAGGCAATACCACTTTCAATTATAGTTTAAAAGACCAAAAATTTGGTTACCAAAACTTAAAAGCAGTCATTTATTTCGAAGGCGATTCAACAAAAACAGAAAGTAGAATTGAATTGGTTTCCCATATAGAACCAAAATTACTAACCTATACCGTACTTCGTACTTTCCCTCACGACTTAAAAGCTTATACACAAGGCTTGGAATTTTATCGTGATACTTTATTTGAAGGAACTGGAAATGGTGCTGGAAACAGCTCTGGTGTTCGTGGTATTTCCAGTTTAAGAAAAACCGACTACAGAACCGGAAAAGTGCTTAAAAAAGTTGAATTGGGCGCCGATTATTTTGGCGAAGGCATTACGATTTTGAATAATAAAGTATACCAACTGACATGGTTGAACAACGAAGGTTATGTTTATAATGCCGATACTTTCAAAAAAGAGAAAACTTTCAAATACTTCAAAAAAATGGAAGGATGGGGTTTAACCAATGATGGAAAGAACCTATACCAAAGTGACGGTACTGAGAGAATTACGCTTATAAACCCGGAAACATTCCAACCGGTTGATTACATTAATGTATACACTGCCAACAACAAAATTAAAGCCGTTAACGAATTAGAATGGATTGACGGAAAAATATATGCTAATGTGTATCAAATGGATGCTTTAGCTATCATTGATCCAAAATCGGGTGCTGTTGAAGCGGTAATCGATTTGTCAAAATTGAAAGAAAAAGTAACGCAACATCCGGATATTGATGTATTAAACGGAATTGCGTACAACCCAAAAACTAAAACGATTTTTGTAACCGGAAAAAACTGGGATAAAATGTTTGAAATTAAAATCAATCATTAATTTTCATCTTCCCTCCCAACCTTTTCCTAAAAAATGGTCTCTATACAATTATACAGACCATTTTTTATTTTATATACAATGCAAAAATTACAACTTTCCATACCAGAACCCTGCCACGAAAACTGGGCACAAATGACACCAACCGAGAAAGGAATGTTTTGTGCAGCCTGCCAAAAAAATGTTTATGATTTTACCAATTCAACCGACAGAGAAATTATTGGTGCTTATAAAAAGAATCAAAATTTATGCGGTCGATTTCTAACTACTCAATTGGATAGAGAATTGGTACTACCTAAGGAAAGAAAATCGATTTGGTTGGCATCTTTGTTTTTTGGAATGGTTGCTTTATTTGACACCAAAGCAACTGCACAGGAAAAACCGAAAACAGAACAAACAGATACTAAAAATATAAACACTGCGAATGTTCCGACAGAAACCGTAAATCAATCTGAAGAAAAGATGATAACTGGCATTGTATCTGATGCATCGGGCCCAATTCCTGGAGCCAACGTAGTTGTTCAAGGCACCACAAGAGGAGTACAAAGTAATTTTGACGGTACCTATTCTATCCGTGTTAAAGAAGGAGAAAAATTAGTGTATTCTTTTATGGGAATGAAAGATACGTTTAAAACTGTTGGAGCTTCAAACGTAATAAACACGACTTTACAAGACAATAATGTATTTCTTGGTGAAATTATATTTTCAAAGTCAGACTCTCCTAAAAAAAGTGTCTATTATGGAAGATTTCCCCGTTCAGTAGAAACTTGGTTAGAATAAAAAATGAATCATTTATGAAAAGATTACAATTAACCATACCAGAACCCTGCCACGAAAACTGGGCACAAATGACACCAAACGAAAAAGGAAGATTTTGTTCAGCCTGCCAGAAAAATGTGTATGATTTTACCAATTTAACCGACAGAGAAATTATCGGTGCTTATAAAAAGAATCAAAATTTATGCGGTCGATTTCTCACTACTCAATTGGATAGAGACTTGGTACTACCTAAGGAAAGAAAATCGATCTGGTTGGCATCTTTGTTTTTTGGAATGGTTGCTTTATTTGGCACCAAAGCTACTGCACAGGAAAAACCAAAAACAGAACAAACAGATACTAAAAATATAAACACTGCGAATGTTCCGACAGAAAACGTAAATCAATCTGAAGAAAAGATAATAACTGGCATTGTATCTGATGCATCGGGCCCAATTCCTGGAGCCAACGTAGTTGTTCAAGGCACCACAAGAGGAGTACAAAGTAATTTTGACGGCACCTATTCTATCCGTGTTAAAGAAGGAGAAAAATTAGTGTATTCTTTTATGGGAATGAAAGATACGGTTAAAACTGTTGGAGAATCCACTATAATCAACACCACACTTATTGACAATACAACCGGTATGATTTATCAAGTAGGTGGCATCTCTAGTAAAAGAAGAGGTTTCATTGAAAGAGCCTATCGTGTTGTAGAAAGCTGGTTTGAAGAATAAATTATTTCTTGTGGCTTCACTTAAAGCAAAAAAAAAACTAAACCAAATAGCTGTGATTTATTTTCTATTTTAAAAAGAAAATCACAAAATCTGTGATTTTTATTTTATTTTAAAAAAGAAATCACAGGATAAAATTTAGTCTTATTTTTCTTTTAGCAATTACTGTAAATAAAAAAGCAGACTAGATGTCTGCTTTTTATTGATCGATAGATTATTTTTTTGCTTCGTAACGGGAAGATTTCTCGTTATACACATACTTGGTCGCTTTTGTTTTATTTTTCAATAAAAATTCTCCATTAGGCAATAATTGGAATTCGTAACCTTCACTTCTTTTTTTGAATTGGGTTTCGGAAGCGGTTTTCAATTTATCCAAGAAAACGATTTCCTGCACTTCTATTGCTTTTTGCGTATTTCCAATCAATAAAGTTTTAGTAGCCGGATTCCACAATTGGTTTTCAGTAACCGTTGCCGTTTCCTTTTTAAGCTTCGTTTCCGTTTTTACAATTTCATTCCATGTAACACAGTAAAACGTATTGGCTTTCACTTTTACTTGCGCTACTTTTACATTGCTTGGGCTAAAATCAGTACGGCTTTTACTCAACAACATACTGTCTTTGGCTACAACCAAGAACAAATCTTTCTTTTTATTATAAGCTACCGAAGCATCACCTGACTTCGCTAAAACGCTAGCTGTTACTTTAGAAGCAGTTGTTTTCTTTTTCTTCTTTTGTCCGTAAGATAAACTTACCGATAATACCATTAAAAGTAGTGCAATTTTTTTCATTGTTTATAAGTTATTTGGTTTGCCAATATATTAAAAATATCCTACCAAAAAACAAAAATCACGCCAAAAAAAGCGTGATTTAAATTATTCAGTTATTGCGTTCAACAAAAGCTGTGCGGTAGCTTCATTTGTAGCCAAAGGCACATTATGCACATCACAAATTCGGATCAACATATTGATATCCGGCTCATGAGGATGACTACTCATGGGATCTTTAAAAAAGAGTACCATTTTACATTTTCCTTCGGCAACACGAGCAGCAATTTGAGCGTCACCACCTAATGGACCACTCAGCATTTTTTTTACTTTTATGCCCACCACTTCGGCTTTACTACCAGTAGTTCCTGTTGCTACTATCTTAATATTCTCTTTGATTAGAATGTCTATATTTTTATTTAAAAATTGCACCATATCGGCTTTTTTGCCGTCGTGTGCGATTATTGCAATTTCCATGATTATTTATTTAAAACATGATATTCGATGAGACCGTCAATTGGTCTACGTAAAACGTTACCCAATTGGATTCCGTGTTTGTCTAAAACGCTTTGTAATTCTTCTTTTAGGTAAAAAGCAATAGAACCGATGAAATGTACTGGAACTTCTTTGTAATTTTCGAATTGTTTGATATAATTTTCGACAAAAGATTCCATTTCTTCAAAAATGTATTGGCGACAGAATTCGGTGTCTTTGTGTTTGATTAAGAATTTTGCAAAAGTCGCCAAATAAGCGTTAGGATTGGGTTCTTTGTACAAATTATGCTTCACCGGATCCGGTTCTACATTATAGGTTGTTTCAAACTCTTGAGCCAAATCAGCTGGCATTTTATTGAAATAATAGCCTCTCAACAAATGACGTCCGAATCGATTTCCGGAACAATCATCCATGGCAATGTAACCAAGAGACTGCACTTTTTGATGCAAAACATGACCGTCAAAATAACTACAGTTCGAACCAGTACCCAAAATACTAACGATTGCTTTTTCTCCTTTTGGTGTAGTGGCAAAAACGGCGGCATACGTATCTTCATGTACCGTAACTACAGCGTTTGGGAAGTAATCTTGAAAAACTTGAGTCAGAAAATTTTTCATTCTATCCGTACCACATCCGGCACCATAAAAAAACAAACTGGACACTTGGCTTTTGTTGTGTGAAATATCGAAACGATCTTCCAAACGGTTAATAATTTCATCTTTAGACAACACTTCAGGATTTAATCCCAAAGATTGCGTAGTAAACAATACCTTACCGGCATCATCAATGGCAATCCAGTCGGCCTTAGTAGAACCGCTATCAACGAGTAATTTCATTTAAAATTTTGAGTTATAAATTATGAGTTGTGCCATTTAGCCCCGATAGCAGCGGCATCCTTTTTTTAGGATCATTGCGGTTATCGAAATGATTCTAAAAAAAGATACAGCGAATAGCGGGAAATAGCTTCTAATAAAAAATCCCGTTAATACAATTACTAACGGGATTATAAAGATATCAAATTATTTTAAACCAGAAACGTGAACGGCCAAATCGATTAATTTGCTTGAGTAACCGTATTCGTTATCGTACCAAGAAACCAATTTAAAAAATGTTGAATTTAGGCCAATTCCGGCATGAGCATCTACCACTGAAGTACGAGAATCTCCAATAAAATCTTGAGAAACCACGTCGTCTTCAGTAAAGCCAAGAATACCTTTCATTGAAGTTTCAGAAGCGTTTTTAAGCACCTTCATAATTTCTTCGTAAGACGTTTCTTTGGCCAATTTCACTGTTAAATCCACTACAGAAACATCGGCAGTTGGCACACGCATTGACATACCTGTCAATTTACCGTTCAATTCAGGAATTACTTTTCCAACCGCTTTAGCAGCACCGGTCTGCGACGGAATGATGTTTAATAAAGCAGCACGACCACCACGGAAATCCTTACGTGAAGGTCCGTCAACCGTTAATTGGGTTGCAGTTGTAGCATGAATTGTAGTCATTAAACCTTCAACGATTCCGAAATTATCGTTGATTACTTTTGCTAAAGGCGCCAAACAGTTTGTTGTACATGAAGCGTTCGAAACAATAGTATCAGCAGCAGTAGCTTTTTCGTGGTTTACTCCCATTACAAACATTGGAGCATCTGCTGAAGGAGCAGAAATTACCACTTTTTTAGCACCACCTTTGATGTGTGCATTAGCCGTTTCCAAAGTCGTGAAAATACCGGTACATTCTGCCACTACATCCACATCCACTTCAGCATCGTCCCATTTGATTAATGTTGGATCTTTTTCTGCAGTTACACGGATGTATTTATCGTTAACATATAATTTTCCTTCCTTCACTTCTACTTTTCCGTTGAAACGTCCGTGAACCGAGTCATATTTTAATAAATAAGCCAAATGCTCAACATCCAATAAATCGTTGATTGCTGTAACTTCTACATTATCTCTGTTGAATGTTTCTCTAAACACAATTCTTCCAATACGGCCGAAACCGTTAATTCCTAATTTTACTTTCATAGTCATCTTCTTTAGGCTTTAAGCAATTTACTTAAAGTTATTATTTAAATAGATTAATTTTATAATAGTGGGGTTATGTTGTCATTATATCAGAAACCCTCAATAATTCTTCGTCAATTTTAGAGCTTCCTTTTATGGCTTGTTCCAATGGTGTCAAGGCCACTTTATCCTGGTACAAACCTACCATGAAATTCGATTTCCCTTCAAGTATAGACTCAACAGCTTTTACACCCAATCTAGATGCTAAAACACGATCAAAACACGAAGGCGAACCACCGCGTTGCATGTGACCGAGAACGGATACACGAACATCGTATTCCGGTAAGTTTTCTTCTACATATTCTTTAAGTTCGAATACGTTTTTACCAATTTTATCACCTTCGGAAACCACAACAATACTCGAAGATTTTCCAGAAGCTTTACTTTTTTGAAGCGATTCCAATAAACGTTCCAAACCTAAATCTTCTTCAGGTATCAAGATTTCTTCTGCTCCTGCTCCGATGCCTGCATTCAAAGCGATATGGCCTGCATCACGCCCCATAACTTCAACAAAGAATAATCGATTATGAGAACTGGCAGTATCTCGAATTTTATCGATGGCTTCGACTACGGTATTTAAAGCCGTATCGTAACCCAAAGTATGGCTGGTACCGTAGATGTCGTTATCAATAGTTCCAGGGATTCCCATTACTGGATAACCAAATTCATTATTGAAAATTTCAGCACCGGTAAAAGTACCGTCACCACCGATAACCACTAAGGCATCGATTTCTGCATTTACTAAATTTTGATGGGCTTTTTTGCGTCCTTCGGGAGTTTTGAAATCCATTGAACGTGCGGATTTCAGAATGGTTCCGCCTTTATTTACAATATTGTTCACGGAACGAGGTCCCATTTCTTTAAAATCGCCTTCAATCATTCCTTGATAGCCGCGGTATATTCCTATACATTCAACATTGTGATAAGCACATGTACGAACAACCGATCTGATGGCTGCGTTCATTCCTGGAGAATCTCCACCAGAAGTTAGAACACCTATTTTCTTAATAATTTTTGACATCTAAAATTAATTATAACGTAAAATTACTAAAGAAAATCTGTTAAAATTCAAAGATATGTTAAAATATAGACGAGACTGTAAATTTCAAACGTTTTCGTTAATAAGTTTTTAAAAATCAACCTGTTTTAGTTACCATCAGGTGCTTTTTCCTCCTCCTCTTTTGGTTTTTCGGTTGCTTTTTTCTGGCGTTGATCCGTAAATTGAAATCCCTCAGGATAGAGATCCGAATCAGGTATTTCGTCTTTGGACTCTTTTTCTTTTTTCGCTTTTTTGGAGGAGAATACTTTTTGCATTAATTCTTTGAACGTATTGAAATCGACTTCATAAGAAACCCCTAGTCCTTGTGTATACCCAATTCCTTCACCTATATAATTAATGTCGTTCTCTCTATTAAAGAATCTGGCTTTTAATGTTCCATCTTCATTCAAACGCAACTGCACTTCCACATTACCGATAACGGCTGTTTCGGTAACACCACCTACCGGCACACCCACTTGCCCATTGATGGTTAATTTATCACTAATTTGCGTAGAATAAGTTACTCCTACCCTTCCTTCTGATTGGAAATCAGGATTACGTTTATCGGCAGTTACGATGTAGGGAGCTACTTTAAATTTATCATCGCTGCTTGAAAACAAATCTTCAAATAAACTTCCAGCTCTTTCTAATAAATTCCCCGTAATGGCATTTTCAGCCACTCCTTTATCGGTAAGGAAACTACCTGTAGATAATAAATAAATCGCCTGAGTTTGTCTATTGTCTGCATTATTTAACTTGTATTCCAATTCCGATTTCAGCACTGAACTTACCGTAGGGAAATTGATTGAAATATCCGGTGTTGGATTGGCCAATTGATCCGTCAATTTGATCACTACTTCTGTTGGTACCTTTTTATTAATAGAAGGATTATCCAGTAAAACCGCAGGATTTGCTTGTGTAGCGTAAACGGCTTCCATATTCAAAGTAGCATTCAAAGGATCTCCATCCCATGAAATATAACCTCCTTTTTTAACTTCGAATTTTTTGTCAATAATTCCACCGTATTTGAAGTTGTATTCTCCTTTATACACTTGGAAATCTCCCCACATGTTGAATTTACCCAACGTATTGATTTCCATTAGTAAAGAGCCCACTCCGCGTCCTTTCAAACCATGCCCATTACTTTTGTTAATGATTACTTCAATTTCAGCATCAGGTGTAATATCCAATTCAAAATTCAACTCAATTCCATTATATCCTTTTGATTTGATATTTTTTTCTTTTTGTGCAGCCAAACCATTTTTTGTCACAAACTTGATATAATCTTTCTCAGTAGTAGCCTCTGTGTCATTTATAGGTATTTTAATAGAAGTATCCTTCCCTGATTTGGCATTTACGTTAATTACCAAACCGTTAGTAGGTCCTTTTATAGATGCTTCTCCATCGATAAAAGCCGTTCCATAATACAACGCATCATCAGAATCCTTGGTGTCCAAAGCTAACATTCGATCCGAATCAATATTCAAATCCAGATACCAATCGGCAAATTTGTTATGCCTTATAGCGCCTGTGAGTCGGCCTTCGGTATTAAATTTCGAATCATACAAGGCAATATTCCTGAAACTAAACTGATTTTCAGTAACATCAACAATAGAATTTTTGCCAAAATTATAATCTGTATTTAAGTACGGAATTTTCAATCCTGCCTTATTGAGGTACATTCGCCCTGTAATGTCAGGTTCATCGAAATCGCCAGTAAATCTTGCGGTTCCGGATGCCAATCCCCTAATATTCTTTATAATGTCGCCACCCAACGGACTAAATATTCCCAAATTAAAATCCTCCAATCTCAAATCCAGATCCAGTTGTGTGTTTTTACCTTCAACAAATACATTACCTTCTGCTGAAAAGGATTCCAATCCTTCATTACGCAATACTGAATTTACCTTGAAATTTTTAAAATTATCGTCTCCCTTAACGTCAATATTCAGTTTTCCGAGCGCAAAATTATTAATATTCAAACTATCAATTTCAAGAGAAGAAGTAGGTTCATAAACCGATTTTCTTTGTTTGAAATCAACAATTCCATTGACTCTTCCCTTAAAATTTAAACTATCTACCGAAGGTGTAATTTTATCGAGCTGTACATCTTTGAAGGAGAGCTGCACATCTTTATAGGTAGAATCTTTTAGTTTTCCCATAAGCTGTACCAACTGTTCTCCATGCGTCATCGAGATCTTTTCAATAGAAAAATCGGTAAGTTTTTTATTAAATACAATTTTATTGTCTTTTTCTTCTTTTTCGTTGATAAACCATAAGTAATCTTTAAAATTCACTTCCGATTTTTTTACACCAACCACACTATTATTTTCCTCATTGATCGTATGATACAAGTTAAGATTGTAGTAATCTTTTCCCTTTTTTCCACCTTTGAATTCCGTTCTGAAGAACAACGTATCATTCGCTGTAACATTAATCAAACTAAGGTCAGCTACTTTGTAATACTTTGTTTTAATGCTATCCATTTCGATATACGCATTATACAAAGGATTTTTATTATCAATATCGACATTGATATTATCGAATTGGTTCCCATACGCTGAAATGGATGGCGATTTAAAATTTAGTTTAAACATACCATCATTCGAATCAATTTCACCTTTCATATAAGTGTTTTCACCCAAAGAAATTTCAGGATAGAAGACTTCGATAAGTTTACTGTAGACGTTAAAATCAAATTTCACAAATTGCCCTTTACTTACTTTATTCGGTGAATAATTGGCGTATAAACTACCCAAAGAATTTTCAATCAGATCAGGCAATTGTTTGAATTGGAATTTCCCTTCAACTTTCCCTTCAATAATATCAGGCGAATTGATTGTAATGGTTCTAACTCGATTTGCGTCAAAAGATGATTCCACCTGAAAATCATCGAAGAAATACGTCTCTTTACTATTTTCATATGAAGTTTGATTGATATAGACATTACCATAAATGTTGTCTATCGTATTTCCTTGCAAATCCATCACGACGTCTCCTCTAAAAACTGAAACTTCATCAGAAGTATAAATATTCAGTTTTTTTAGGTTTGCATATTCTACCTTAGCATGAAAATCGTATTTGTTTTCTCGCTTACTTAAATCCAAGTTACCATCGAATTCCATGATTAAATTAGGATCGTTGACAACAATATCTCCTTTAAACACGGATTTCATCATAGTTCCGTCCACTGCAATATTTCGGTAATTATACCCATTGTAGTAAACACTTTTCACATCACCTTTGATTTGTGTATCAAGATATTTCTCTTTAAACCCTTTACCATCGGCATCTAAATCCAAATTAACGATTCCAAGATCGTCTCTCTCTAAAAACTTCCCTAAGTCAAAATTATTCAACTTAATATTTCCTTTATAAGTAGCATTATCGATATTATCGATATTTGTCATGCTCAAATCCGACTCAACATTACCCAATGCAGTAATTAAAGAAACATCCGCTTTCACCGTTTTAAGAGTAACTTCAGTTTCACCGGAAAGCGTAAACCGTCCGAATTTTTTAAATGTAGATGGTAAATTATCTCCCAAAACTCTCGGTAGAATTCTGTTTAAATCGTCATAGGTAGAGGAAATATTGGAAAATTTCCCTTTCATGTAAAAATCACCTTTGTTTTTGGTGAACAAATTTTTAAAATCAAAATTTCCGACAATTTCAGAATTGTTTTGATCAACTAAGTAAAGTCTCCTTGCTTTGAAATTATTAAGACTACCGTATAAATTTCCGCGAATATCAAATTGTTGATTTTTCCCAAATTCTCCATAAAACAGATTCAAATCATTGGAAGAAACCTGTGCTTCATCCACCTTTACATCGAAAATCACTTTATTGTTAAAATCTGCGAAATCTTTTCTATCGTATTTTAATTCAACATCTCCTTTCAATAGAGAATTTGAGGTTTTTAAATCCAGGTTGGCTAAGTGAATATTTTTCTTAGTATACGTAAAATCAGAAGTCAAATTATCGACCACCAGACCATGATTGTCAACGAACGCCATTTCATTAATTTTCATAGTTACATCAGGTCCAAGCACTTGAAAATTCGTTGTGTAAGCATTCAGTTTTTTGGCTTCAAACACCAATTGATTTTTCAGATTTTCATCTAAAAACCTAAAATGACTATTGGTGAGATGCATCTCTTTTGCAGTCATTAAGAATTTTTTGCTTTTAGGTTTGCTTGGTTCTCCACTATCAAAAAGTGCCACAAACTTATCTAAGTTCGTGTCTTTTTCTCCCTTATAATTTTTGATATGGAAATCCAAACCATCTAAACGTACTTCTCCAAAATGCAAGTCACCGTCCATTAGTTTTTTTAGGTCGATAAGATTGGTTTTAAGTACATTAATATGAAAAAGAGTGTCTTTTTTGTAATCCTTAATAAGGACTTTTTTAAGCTTTACACCACCGAATACCGTGAAATTTGCTTCTTCAACGGTTATATCCGTTCCAAAATCTTGATTTAATCTCTCTGTAGCATACTGACCCAATTTTGTTTGAACAAACGGCATATTCAAAGCAATGGCTAGCACCAGTAAAAGCAAAATCATTCCAAGTAGGAAATACAAAGCTATTTTCAGGATTTTTTTGAGGCCAGTATTTTTTTTAGTTTCTTCCAAGAGTAATCAAACAAAAGGTAATTAAGCCACTACAGTAAATTCATAAAAAAACTGTAATTTTGGGCTTCGATGTAAAATTATGTATTTTAAGTCGGTTTTTCAAATATAACGCAAATTCTGTGCCTTTATGTCATCACCTATATATATATTAGCTATTGAAAGTTCTTGCGATGATACTGCAGCTGCAGTTTTGCAAGACAATAAAGTCTTGTCGAATGTTGTTGCACGTCAAGAAATTCATGAAGAATTTGGAGGTGTAGTTCCTGAATTGGCCTCTAGAGCTCATCAGCAAAACATCGTACCGGTAATCGATGTGGCTATTAAAAAAGCCGGAATCACGAAAGAACAGTTATCCGCAATAGCTTTTACTCAAGGTCCAGGATTAATGGGATCTTTATTAGTTGGTGGCTCGTTTGCCAAATCTATGGCGATGGCTTTAACCATTCCTTTAATTGCAGTGAATCACATGCATGCACATATTTTAGCTCATTTTATTGATGAAGAAGGATATGATAAACCCAATTTCCCATTTCTTGCCTTAACCATTTCAGGTGGACATACGCAAATTGTAAAAGTCAATAGTTTTTTTGATATGGAAATCATTGGTGAAACAACTGATGATGCAGTAGGCGAAGCATTTGATAAATCTGCGAAAATATTAGGACTTCCCTATCCCGGTGGGCCTTTAATTGATAAATTTGCCAAAGAGGGTAATCCAAAAGCGTATCAGTTTACGAAACCTAAAGTTGATGGCTTAAATTTCAGTTTTAGCGGACTAAAAACACAGATTCTATATTTCATTCAAAAGAATGTTAAAGAAAACCCTGATTTTATTGAAGAAAACAAAGCTGACATTTGTGCTTCTATTCAAAATATTATCATTCAGATCTTGATGGATAAAATTAAAATGGCTGTAGAGCAAACTGGTATAAAAGAGATTGCCATTGGTGGTGGCGTTTCTGCCAACTCGGGTATTCGTGAAACTTTGAAGGCAACCGAACAGAGATACGGATGGAAGACTTTTATACCGAAATTTGAATATACGACCGACAATGCTGCTATGATTGGAATTGTTGGTTATCATAAATTTTTAGAACAACATTTTAGTGATGCTTCAACTGTGTCTAAAGCAAGAATAGAGTTTTAATATGCAATTATTTTACAACCCTGACATTACTGGTGATTCCAAAGAGTTTTCATTTGACAAAGAGGAAAGCAAGCACATCGTTAAAGTGTTACGCAAAAAAGAAGGTGATATTTTACATGTTACCAATGGATTAGGCTTTTTATTTATTACCAAAGTCATTTTAGCTTCGGAAAAAAAATGTACTATTAGCATAACTTCTTTTGAAAAACACAATCCAACCGATTTTTACATACACCTTGCAGTAGCACCAACCAAAATGAACGATCGTTACGAATGGTTTTTGGAAAAAGCTACCGAAATAGGCATTCACGAAATCACTCCTATTATCTGTGATCACTCGGAGAGAACCACCATAAAGACAGAACGTTTTGATAAGATTCTACAATCAGCAATGAAACAATCCAATCAGTTCTATTTACCCCAATTGAATGAACCGATTAGTTTTAAAAATTTTATCAAACAACCACACGACGGAAATTTATACATAGCGCATTGTGAAGAAACATCCAAAAAACTGTTAAAAGAAGAAATTCAGCCCAAACAAAGATATACTTTGCTAATTGGTCCAGAAGGAGATTTTTCCGAAAAGGAAATTCAAATCGCATTGGAAAATAATTTCATTCCGGTATCTTTGGGAAATACAAGGTTACGAACTGAAACTGCAGCAATTGTCGCTTGCCATAGTTTCGTCTATTCAAACGAGTAAAATATGAGAACAATCCTAGCACTATTTCTGTTTACGGTAAGTAATTTCGGTTTTTCACAAGAAATAGCCTTATTAAAATACAACGGAGGTGGTGATTGGTATGCCAACCCTACATCATTACCCAATTTAATAAAGTTCTCCAATTTAAACAATAATACACGTATAAAAAGCAAGAACGCAACTGTTTCTCCAGGTAGCCCGGATATTTTTTCCTATCCTTTTCTACACATGACAGGTCATGGCAATGTTGTATTCAACAATCAAGAAACCGAAAATCTGAGAAATTATCTAACATCAGGAGGTTTTTTACATATTGATGATAATTATGGTATGGATAAATACATCCGAAAAGAAATCAAAAAAATATTCCCCAATAACAATCTAATCGAAATTCCTTCTTCGCATTCTTTATTTCAAAAACCTTATCAATTCCCTAATGGATTACCCAAAATTCATGAACATGAAGGCGGAAGACCACAAGCTTATGGTATTTTTATCGATAATAAACTAGTACTCCTATACACATTCGAATGCGATTTAGGAGATGGTTGGGAAGATGCTGAAGTACACAATGACCCTAGAGAAGTTAGAGAAAAAGCGCTAAAAATGGGCGCTAATATTTTGAACTACGTTTTTAATAATTAATTTACCAATCCGTAACACATAACGTTTACAAAATTTCATCAAAAATATAATTAAGAATATAACTACAAAAAAATTCATATTTGCTAGTTTCAATATTCTTTTTTTATTTTTCTTTCAAATTTTAACCCCAATATTTACGGATAATTCGGTTATGTTATTGATTTTTAACATCTAAAAATTTTTTTTTATGAAATTAAATTTATAGTATTGTTAAATAATTTTGAAAAAAATTACTAATCATTTAACTAAACCAAACAAATTATGAAAAAACTATTATTGTCAGCTTCTGCTGCCTTATTATTATTTTCTTGTCAAAAAGACAACACTTCTGAAGATCAATCTGCAAACGTTGCTGCTCACAGAGGCTGTGCATCACATGCAGTATTAGAACAACAAATTAAAGAAAATCCTCAATTAGCTACTAGAATGGCTGATATAGAGAGATTCACAAACGAAGCAATGAAAACTGGACGTTTAGTTAATGGGAAAATTGAAATTCCAGTTGTGTTCAATGTATTATATAGAACCAGTGCTGAAAACATTTCTTTAGCACAATTACAATCACAAATCGATGTATTAAACAAAGACTTCAATGCTGCTAACTCAGATTATAATACTGCAAACAACCCTTATTCTTCAGTAAGAGCTAATGTTGGTATTTCTTTTGTGCTTGACCAAGTAATCAGAAAATCAACTACAAAATCTTCTTGGGGAACAAGAGATGCGATGAAAAAATCAAAGCAAGGTGGAATTGATCCGACATCTCCAACTACAAAACTTAATTTTTGGGTATGTACAATTGGCGGCGGTATCTTAGGATACGCTCAATTCCCTGGAGGTTCTTCTGCGACAGATGGTGTTGTTTGTGATAGCAAATACACAGGATTATCAGGAACTGCTAACGCTCCATTCAACCTAGGAAGAACAGCTACTCACGAAGTAGGTCACTGGATGAACTTACGTCACATTTGGGGTGATGCTACATGTGGATCTGACTTAGTAGCTGATACTCCAGTTCACAATACAGCTAACTATGGTGTTCCTGAAGTAGGTCATAGATCAACTTGTACTGGCACTCCACTTGAAATGTATATGAACTACATGGATTATACTGACGATAGAGGTATGTACATGTTCTCTTTGGGACAAAAATCAAGAATGGATGCAATCTTCGCTGCAGGAGGTGCTAGAAATTCTTTTGCTCAACCATAATAAACAAAAAACAAATTTACAAAACCCGTCCAAAGGACGGGTTTTGTTGTTTTAAGCATTTACTTTAAATTAAAATCTATTTTTCGGTTAATTCATTGTGATTTATTCATAATGTTCAATTTTTTTTTAAACATAATATATTCACTAACAATACGATAGAATAAAATACAATTTAACAATTAATAAATAATTAATTAAAACTTTGATAATATATCAATAATTATTAGTATTGCATCGGAATAATTCAATTCCAAAGACAAATAATTAATTAAACCAAAAAACCCCAATCATGAAAAAATTATTATTGTCTGCTTCAGCAGCATTATTAATGTTCTCTTGTCAAAAAGATGACAATTCTACAAATCAAGAACAAGCAAACGCTACAGCTCACAGAGGTTGTGCTTCACACGAAGTGTTAGAAAGACAAATGAGAGAAAATCCAGAGTTAGCTTCTAAAATGGCTCAGATTGAAAAATTCTCTAACGAAGCTATGAAGACAGGTCGTTTAGTAAATGGAAAAATAGAAATTCCTGTTGTATTTAACGTATTGTACAGAACTTCTGCTGAAAACATTTCTTTAGCACAATTGCAATCTCAAATCGATGTATTAAACAAAGATTTCAATGCTGCTAACTCTGATTATAATACAGCTAACAACCCTTACTCTACAGTAAGAGCCAATATTGGAATTACTTTCGTACTAGATCAAGTAATCAGAAAATCAACTACAAAATCATCTTGGGGAACTAATGATGTAATGAAAAATGCGAAAAGAGGTGGTATTGCTCCAACTTCTCCAACAACTAAATTAAACATTTGGGTGTGTACAATTGGAGGTGGAATCTTAGGTTATGCGCAATTCCCTGGAGGCTCTTCTGCTACTGATGGTGTTGTTTTAGATTCTAAATACACGGGTAACACAGGTACAGCTACTGCACCATTCAACTTAGGTAGAACAGCAACTCACGAAGTAGGCCACTGGATGAACTTACGTCACATTTGGGGTGATGCTACTTGTGGAAATGACCAAGTTGCGGATACTCCAGTTCACGATACAGCTAACTATGGCGTTCCTGCTGTTGGTCACAGATCTACTTGTACTGGTACTCCACTTGAAATGTACATGAACTACATGGATTACACTGACGATAGAGGTATGTATATGTTCTCTTTAGGACAAAAATCAAGAATGGATGCTATCTTCGCGGCTGGAGGTGCTAGAAATTCTTTTGCTCAACCATAATATTTAGATTACATAATATTAATTTAAACTCACCTTCGGGTGAGTTTTTTTTATTCAAACATCACTGAATCAAATAATTATAAAAAAAAGTATTGATTTTTTGTAAGTATTTATTAACAAATAAAATATTTAAACCCCCTTTAAATACAATAGTTAACAGAGTTATTAACAATTGTAAATAACAGCCTATTTATTTAATCATTACTAAACATTTAATTAAAACTTTGATAATATCATAAATTTATTTAGTATTGCATCGGAAAAATAAAATTTCCAAAAACAAATATTAATCAAACCAAACAAACCCAATTATGAAAAAATTATTATTGTCTGCTTCAGCAGCATTATTAATGTTCTCATGTCAGAAAGATGACAATTCAACAAACCAAGAACAAGCTAGCGCTACTGCACACAGAGGATGTGCTTCTCACGAAGTTTTAGACAGACAAATGAGAGAAAATCCTGCTTTGGCTGGAAGAATGGCAGAAATTGAAAAACTAACTAACGAAGCTATCGCTAATGGAAGATTAGTAAATGGTAAAGTACAAATTCCTGTTGTATTCAACGTTTTGTACAGAACTTCAGCTGAAAACATTTCTTTAGCACAATTACAATCTCAAATCGATGTATTAAACAAAGATTTTAATGCTGCTAACTCTGATTATAATACTGCAAACAACCCTTACTCTTCGGTAAGAGCAAACGTAGGTATTTCTTTCGTACTTGATCAGGTAATCAGAAAATCGACTACAAAAACTTCATGGGGTACTAATGACGCTATGAAGAAATCATCTCAAGGTGGTCTTAACCCAACTTCACCAACTACTAAATTGAACTACTGGGTATGTACAATCGGTGGTGGAATTTTAGGTTATGCTCAATTTCCTGGAGGTTCTTCTGCAACTGATGGAGTTGTAATTGATTCTAAATATACTGGTAACACAGGAACAGCAACTTATCCATTCAACTTAGGTAGAACAGCAACTCACGAAGTAGGTCACTGGATGAACTTACGTCACATCTGGGGTGATGCTACTTGTGGATCTGACTTAGTATCTGATACTCCAGTTCACAATACAGCTAACTATGGTGTTCCTGCAGTAGGTCACAGATCAACTTGTTCTGGCACTCCACTTGAAATGTATATGAACTACATGGATTACACTGATGATAGAGGTATGTATATGTTCTCTAATGGTCAAAAATCAAGAATGAGCGCTATTTTTGCTTCTGGAGGTTCAAGAAATTCTTTTGCTCAACCATAATATATAGCAATAAAAAATAAGTAAAACTCGCCTTTTTGGCGAGTTTTTTTATTGGGTAAGTTTTAGTATTTTTAAAGCCTCAAAATCTATCAAGTAGTGGAAACTAAAACTATTCTTTCTCAAGAAATCCAATCCTTCATTGAGGAATCATTGAGTGTAAACTTTTCAAAATTAGCACTACAAAAAAATCCATTCCCGGAAGTTTCTTGGAATGAAATCTTAACCCAAGTTGCTTCCAAATCCAAAGCAAAAGAAAAATTACCTACCTGGTATAAAACAAAAGGTATTATTTATCCAAGCAAGTTATCAATTGAACAAACATCATCAGAAACAACAGCGAAATACAAAGCTTCCTTGATTTCTGGTACCAATATTATTGATCTCACTGGAGGATTTGGCGTAGATGATTATTATTTTTCAAAGAATTTCAATGAAGTGATTCACTGTGAACTTAAAGAAGAATTGCAAAACATTGTTAGCAACAATATCGAACAATTACAAATTTCAAATATAAAATCATATCATGGTGACAGTACTGAAATTTTACAACATTTAAACCAGCGTTTTGATTGGATTTATATTGATCCTTCCCGCAGAAATGAGGCCAAAGGCAAAGTTTTCATGTTAAAAGATTGCCTCCCAGACGTACCTACAAATCTAAATCTTTACTTTAAGTATACGAATTCAATTTTAATAAAAACTGCACCAATTTTAGATATAGCAGCTGGAATTAACGAATTGAATTACATCAAAGAAATACATGTCGTGGCTGTAAATGGAGAAGTTAAAGAATTATTATGGATCTTGGAAAATAATTATTCCGGTAAAATAACCGTCAAAACTATTAATTTCAACAAAGAAATCGAAGAAGCTTTTCAATTTACTTTAGACGCAGAATTAAAAACACCAGATTATAGCCTACCTAATAGTTATATATATGAACCAAATGCTGCGATTTTAAAATCGGGTGCATTCAATCAAATTGCCATAAATTATAACATTCAAAAACTTCATCAACACTCCCATTTGTACACTTCAAGTAATTTAATTGATTTCCCCGGAAGAAAATTTAAAATCCGCACGGTTTTTGAATATAACAAATCCAACATGAAGACTCACCTACTTGACCAAAAAGCAAACATTACCACTAGAAATTTTCCCGAATCTGTTGAAAACATCAGAAAAAAATGGAAAGTCAAAGATGGTGGAGTACTTTTCGCTTTTTTTACGACCGATTTGAATAACAATAAAATTGTCTTACTTTGCGACAAAATTTAGAAACAATGAAATACAAAATACTTTTCTTTTTAATACTCTTACAATCGATAGCTTTTGCACAAAAACCATGTGAGCTTGCTACTAATATAAAAGATTCTATCGGAACCTATAAGGAAACCAAAAGTTGCTTAGTCTATGAAAAAGTTTTTGGGAATTCTGCTCAATTGATTTTTTTATCATTAGCAAGTGAAAATGACATCCCAGTATTAAAGGTTCAAATCATTCAAAAAAGTAAAGATTTCATTACACCAAAATGCATAGACACCGCATCAAAGCTTTTCTTTCAATTATCAAATGGAAAAGTCTATTCTCTTGTATATGCAGATGAAGGGAAATGTGACAACTTAATCTATAACGAGACTGAAAAGGAAAATAATCGCTTTCTAGAGGCTACCTTTTTCTTTTTAAAGAATGATTTTGAAGATTTAAGAAAACATTCAATTTCTCTAATGAAAATAAACTATTCATCAGGCGCAGTTGATTATGTTCTACCAAAAGAGATTATTTCAGAAAAACTGAATACCACCTTCAAACCCGAGACTTTCTTTAAAGACAATTATGATTGTTTATTTAGTGACAGTGCCAAGTAAAATTTGATATTTTATCTTTCTTGGAGCCTATTAAATTATAGTGCCACCATTCAGAATCAAATGCTTCGAATCCATTTCGGAGCATTATTTTTTTCAAAAGCTTTCTATTCTTAAGAATCTTTCTATCCAATTGATCATAAGCATGTGCGGATTCTGGCCCGAAGTGATCAAAAGCTGTTCCCATAGCTAACTCGTTTCCATTTTCATCTACTAAAGTAATATCAACTGCTCCTCCTCTATTATGTATTGAACCTTTAGCTGGGTTGGCTACATAATTTGGATTGGACACAATAGCCCACATTTTTTTTTGAACATCCAAAGGACGGTAACAATCGTACAACTTAATTTTATAGCCTTTTTTAGCAAAATATTTACTTGCATTTACAAGCGCTTTTACTGTTTTTAAACGAAGATAACATTCATCGCAATCGTATACTTTCGTTTTTAAAAAGTTGTCATTTGTAGCATATTTCATATCAAAAACAACTTCTTTAGTGTAATCTTTAATATTAACAAATGTAGTGTCAGAAACTTCTTGCGCTTGATTTACTTGAAAGAAAAATAAAAAAAGAAGTGGGAAATATAATTTCATCTTTTAGTTTTATTGGAAATATACTTAAAAATAAGGAATAAAAAAAGCCTCACGAATGTGAGGCTTTGTGATCCAATCAGGATTCGAACCTGAGACCTACTGCTTAGAAGGCAGTTGCTCTATCCAGCTGAGCTATTGGACCTCATTTTAGTAAACTAAAACAATTTGTCATCTTAGTCGGGGTGGCAGGATTCGAACCTGCGACCTCCTGGTCCCAAACCAGGCGCGATGACCGGGCTACGCTACACCCCGAAAGCAAAAAAAAGCGGAGAGACAGGGACTCGAACCCTGGCGACGGTTACCCGTCGACAGATTAGCAATCTGCTCCGTTACCACTCCGGCACCTCTCCTATTGCAAAGAACTTGACCTTTTTTGCGGTTGCAAATGTAGCATAACAAAGTATTAATACCAAGTTTTTCAAGCATTTTTTTTACATTTTTTTTACATTAAATTTTTAAAACCTAATAATCAGCACTATAAGAATTCATAAATTTTAAAATCTAAATAATATCTTAATCAAAATCTCTGTTTCCATTAAAATTAGTAAATTCGCAAAACTAAATTATAGAACACAAAATGAAAAAAGTTGTTATTGTTTCAGCTGCTCGTACACCAATAGGTAGTTTCATGGGAGCTTTATCAAGCGTATCTGCTCCACAGTTAGGTGCAACTGCTATTAAAGGAGCTTTAAATAAAATCAATTTAGACCCTGCTTTAGTAAATGAAGTGTATATGGGGAATGTAGTTCAAGCAGGTGTTGGACAAGCCCCAGCAAGACAAGCTGCCCTTTTTGCAGGATTATCCAATGAAGTTGCTTGTACAGCTATAAATAAGGTATGTGCTTCAGGAATGAAAGCTGTTATGTTGGGTGCACAAGCTATTATGTGTGGTGATGCAGAAATCGTTGTAACAGGTGGTATGGAAAACATGAGTTTAATTCCACATTATGTACACATGAGAAATGGCGTAAAATTTGGGCCAACATCTTTTGTAGATGGTATGCAGAAAGACGGACTTGTAGATGTATACGACCAACAAGCCATGGGTGTTTTTGCTGATTTATGCGCAACTGAACACAATATAAGCCGTGAAGAACAAGATAATTTTGCGATTCAATCGTATACACGTTCTGCTAATGCTTGGGATGCTGGCAAATTTGATGCAGAAATTGTTCCTGTCACTATTCCACAAAGAAAAGGCGATCCAATAGTCGTTAATAAAGACGAAGAGTACACTAATGTTAAATTAGATAAAATCCCTACACTTAATGCAGTATTTACAAAGGAAGGAACTGTTACGGCTGCCAACGCCTCAACCATTAATGATGGAGCTGCTGCTTTGGTTTTAATGAGTGAAGAAAAAGCAACTGCCTTAGGATTAAAACCTCTTGCTTATATCAAAGGATATGCAGACGCAGCACAAGAACCAAAATGGTTCACAACAGCACCTGCAAAAGCTTTACCAAAAGCTTTAGACAAAGCTGGAGTTTCGTTAGCTGATGTTGATTTCTTTGAATTTAACGAAGCCTTTTCTGTTGTAGGTTTAGCCAATGCTAAAATTTTAGGGTTAGACAATGAAAAAGTGAATGTAAACGGTGGTGCAGTATCATTAGGCCATCCTCTTGGATGTTCTGGCGCAAGAATCATCGTTACTTTAATCAATGTTTTAGAACAAAACAATGCAAAAATTGGTGCTGCAGCTATCTGTAATGGTGGTGGTGGTGCTTCTGCAATTGTTATAGAAAGAGCTTAAATAAAATTTATAAATCATGGGTTGTAAACAATATAATTACAACTCATGATTCATAACCCCTAATTGTATTCAATGTTTGGTATTTGTAATCTAGCCAATATCCCCTTACGTATTGAACCAAGTGACAGAAGTGAACTCGTTTCACAAGTTCTTTTTGGTGAACATTTCATAATTTTGGAACAGCAACAAAAATGGTCTAAAATCAAATTGGCGTTTGATGATTACGAAGGCTGGATTGACAATAAGCAATACAAATCAATCACAGAAGAACAATACCATCAACTTAGTAAAGACAGTATTATTCTAAATGCGGATTTAATTGAATATGTTACATCTCCAGACAATTTATTAATGCCAATTCCTTTAGGTGCCTCATTATCGTTCTTGAATTATGAAAGCATCAATACGGAAAATCTTTCATTTGAAGGAATTAAAGTAAGTGGTATCAAACCCAAGCAAAGCCTTATTGAAACTGCATTCATGTATTTGAATGCTCCTTATTTATGGGGTGGAAAAACACCATTTGGCATTGACTGTTCTGGTTTTACACAGATGGTCTACAAACTAAATGGTTTTCATTTATTACGAGATGCCTCTCAACAAGCAACTCAAGGTGATGCACTAAGCTTTATCGAAGAAAGTGAGCCAGGAGATTTGGCTTTTTTTGATAACGAAGAAGGAAATATCATTCACGTTGGCATCATCATGGAAAACAACTACATCATTCATGCCAGCGGAAAAGTTAGAATTGATCGGTTAGATCATTTAGGAATTTATAATGCAGAAACAAACAGACATACTCACAAGTTGAGAGTTATCAAAAAAGTTATATAAAAAAAGTCCTGAAATAAATCAGGACTTTTTTATAATCTTCTCTTATTATTTTTTTGCTTTTAATGCTTTTGCTTTATCCGTCATATCCAAAGCGTAGTACATATTTAAAAGCGTACTTTTTATATCCTCATCATTACCGAATAATTCGTTTGCTTTTTCTAAATAAGGAATAGCTGACTTATACATTGCTGCTCGTTTAGCCTTTAAAGCGTCATACTTTTTATTATCCGCATCAGAAGTTCCTAATTTATTCATTGCTTCAACAATTTCTTTTTCTCCATCTAATTTAAGAACAGAAAGATTCATGTAAGCATTTTTATAATTAGGATCGATTTGAATGGCTTTTAAATAATAACCTTCCGCATCAATTTTAGCCTGTTTTTCAGTCGATTGACTAGTAATTACACCTAAGTTATAATATAAATCGGCATTACTCGGATTCTTCGCTAATGCTTCAGATACCAATTTTTTATACATTTCATAATCCTTAGTCTGCAAATACAAATCCGCTTCTGATAAAATCAAAGAAGTATCTTCTGGATTATTTGCTCTTGCTTCTCCCATAGATTTTTTTGCAGCAGCAATATCACCTTTTTGTATATACAATAATGAAATATTTTTCGCAATTTCTCCTCTTTTTGAAGGTACATTCTCTGTTTTTGGCTCATAGTGAGTACCAATTTTCACAGCTTGATCTCTTTGTGCAGCTGTAGGGAAAGTTTGCTCTTGATCATTAGCTTTGAATTTAGCGGTATAATTTGTTGCTTTACCGGAATATTTTACATCTTTTAATTTTTTGTAATAATCCAAAGCCAAATCATAATCCTGTGCATTCAAAGCATAGTTCGCAGCATAATAAAGCATAACCGTGTCTTTTTTGTCAATTGAATACGTTTGATACAATTTCAAAGCACCTGTTTTGAATTTTTTAGCATCAATATCAGCAATTGCACTATTACGAACTGCATCCTTTAATTCTGTCAAAGAAGTTTGAGCTTGAGTAGTATATTTTACTTTTCCTGAATTTTCTTCAGTAAGAATTAAATCACCATAAGCTTTGGCAGCTTCCGATAAATTTTTGTCTGTATCAACTTTCTTTTTAGCCAATTCGAAAGCAGCATTCCCTTTTAAGAAATAATATTGTGCTTTTTGTGCATCATCAGCATTTACAATCATATTATCAATTCCTGCCAAAATTTCTTTAGCTTCGGCTGCATTTCCTGATTTTAAAGATTTTTCAGCCGCTTTTAATTGATCTTTTTGCGCAAAAGTCGCTATCGATGCAAATAAAGCAGTAGCAATTGCTAAATTTTTAATTTTCATTTTTCAATTTTTAAATTATTTATTCTTGGTTTTCATTTTCTACTGAAGTTGTACCTTCAATAGAATCATTAGTATTTTCTTCATTTTCATCACTCTCATCAGATTCCTCTTCACGCATTACTTTACATACAGCAGCAATAGAATCTTTTCCTTTGATATTGATAAGACGAACTCCTTGCGTTGCACGTCCCATAACTCTTAAATCCGATACTTTCATACGAATAGTCAAACCAGATTTATTGATAATCATCAAATCATCTTCATCAGTAACATTGTTAATTGAAATCAACGCTCCTGTTTTTTCTGTGATATTTAATGTTTTAACACCTTTTCCTCCACGGTTAGTAATACGGTATACATCTTCACCATCTTCATCAACCAATTTAGTACGTTTTCCGTAACCATTTTCAGTAACTACTAACAATTGAGTTTCGTTCACATCTTTCGTATCTACAGAAACCATGCCAATTACTTCGTCCTTCTCGTCAGCTAGTGTAATTCCACGTACTCCCGATGCTGTACGTCCCATTGGTCTTGTTTTTCCTTCCTCGAAACGAACTAGTTTACCCGACTTCACAGCTACTAAAACCTGACTTTCACCAGTAGTTAGTTTTGCTTCTAACAATTCGTCACCTTCTTTAATAGTAATTGCGGCAACACCATTTGTTCTTGGGCGAGAATATTGTTCTAAAGAAGTTTTCTTCACTTGACCTTCTTTAGTAACCATAATTACATAATGGTTATTAATATATTCTTGATCTTTCAAATCTTGTGTACAGATGAATGCTTTCACCTTATCATCTTGTTCTATATTGATCAAATTCTGAATCGCTCTTCCTTTTGCCGTTTTACTTCCCTCTGGAATTTCGTAAACACGCATCCAGAAACATTTTCCTTTTTGAGTGAAGAACAACATATATTGGTGATTTGTAGCTACGTACATATGCTCTAAGAAATCAGCATCACGTGTTCCGGCAGATTTTTGACCAACCCCTCCTCTATTCTGTGTTTTATATTCAGAAAGAGAAGTTCGTTTGATATATCCGGCGTGTGAAATAGTAATTACTACTTGTTCATCAGCAATCAAATCTTCTATACTTACATCACCACCTGAATATTCTATTGTTGAACGACGCTCATCTCCGTACTTGTCTTTGATTTCATTCAACTCATCCTTAATCACTTGCATTCTCATCTCTTTACTTGCAAGTAATTCTTTCAAATAGTTGATGGTTTTCATGATTTCATCATACTCAGCACGCAATTTATCTTGCTCAAGACCCGTTAATTGACGTAAACGCATCTCAACAATTGCACGCGCTTGAATTTCAGACAAATTGAAACGTTCGATTAATTTTGCTCTTGCTTCATCCCCATCTTTAGACGCTCTAATTAACGCGATAACTTCATCGATATTATCTGAAGCAATAATCAAACCTTCTAAAATGTGCGCTCTTTCTTCCGCTTTTCTTAGATCAAATTGTGCTCTACGGGTTACTACTTCGTGTCTGTGTTCCACAAAATGATGAATCAAATCTTTTAAATTCAACATTTGTGGACGACCTTTTACCAATGCAATATTATTTACACTAAAAGAAGATTGTAATTGTGTATATTTATAAAGAGTATTTAAAACCACATTAGGAACCGCGTCACGCTTTAAAATATAAACGATACGCATACCATTTCTATCCGATTCATCACGGATAGTAGAAATACCTTCAATCTTTTTATCATTAACTAAATCGGCTGTTTTTTTAATCATTTCAGCCTTATTCACTTGATATGGAATTTCGTTAACTATAATCGCTTCACGCCCGTCAACTTCTTCAAAACCAACTTTAGCACGAATAACTACACGTCCTCGACCAGTTTTAAAAGCCTCACGAACACCATCCATACCATAAATCACACCACCTGTTGGGAAATCTGGAGCTTTGATATGAGTGATTAATTCGTCAATTTCAATATCATTATTGTCAATGTAAGCTAACGTACCATCTACAACTTCAGTTAAGTTATGAGGCGCCATATTGGTAGCCATACCTACTGCAATACCCGAAGCACCATTCACTAACAAGTTAGGAACTTTAGTAGGCATCACTTTAGGTTCTTCCAAAGTATCATCGAAGTTCAACTGGAAATCTACCGTCTCTTTTTCAATATCAGCCAACATCTCTTCAGAGAACTTTTTCATTCTCGCCTCTGTATAACGCATTGCCGCTGGACTATCCCCATCAATCGAACCAAAGTTACCCTGTCCATCCACCATCAAATAACGCAAACTCCAATCCTGAGCCATACGAACCATGGCATCATAAACGGATGAATCTCCATGTGGGTGATATTTACCCAGAACCTCTCCCACGATTCTGGCAGATTTTTTATGAGCTCTATTTGAATATACTCCTAATTCATGCATTCCAAACAATACTCTACGGTGTACTGGTTTCAGACCATCTCTTACATCAGGTAATGCACGCGACACAATAACCGACATCGAATAATCGATGTAAGCTGATTTCATTTCGTCTTCAATGTTAATTGGAATTAACTTTTCTCCTTCAGACATAAGTATTTATGTTATTAATTTATTTATTATACAAAACGCGCTAATATACGTATTTCTGATTTTTTTTTCCGCATACAACACATCTTATTTCAACTTTTTATTAACAATAAAACCTACTGGTTTAGTTAATAAATTAAGGTAATTTTAACTTGCTTTTCAAAATATTTTTCGTCAATTAGCTGTCAGTACTACCATGTCAGGAATGATTTTTGCTTTTCCTTTCATAAATCATTAAATTTACATTCAAATCCTTCTTAAGTTATGGATGATAATTTTTCACCAAGAGTCAGAGATGTAATTACTTACAGCAAAGAAGAGGCCTTACGTTTAGGTCACGACTTTATTGGAACAGAGCATCTGATGCTTGGAATTTTAAGAGATGGAAGCGGAACAGCCATTACTATTCTTAATAATTTGTCAGTTGATTTAGATCATTTACGACGAAAAGTTGAAATTTTAAGCCCTGCAAATCCTAATCCCACAACAGGTAATGATAAGAAAAACTTACATCTTACCCGTCAAGCAGAACGTGCGCTAAAAACTACTTTCTTAGAAGCTAAAGTTTTTCAAAGCAGCACTATCAGTACCGGACATTTGTTATTGTGCATTTTACGCAATGAAAATGATCCGACCACTAAATTATTAAACAAGCTGAAAATCGATTATGATACAGCTAAAGAACAATACTTAACTATGATGCCAAACGAAGAAGATTTTCAAGACAATTTTCCTAAGAACGAGTCTTCATATGGAGATGATTCAGGACAAGATGACAGTTTAAGAGAAGGTAATTTCAACAACCCTGCCAATAAATCCAATAAAAAATCTAAAACTCCAGTTTTAGATAATTTTGGACGTGATTTAACCGAAATGGCAGAGGAAGGAAAACTAGATCCGGTTGTTGGACGCGAAAAAGAAATTGAACGCGTTTCTCAAATCTTGAGCAGAAGAAAGAAAAACAACCCATTACTAATTGGTGAGCCCGGAGTTGGTAAATCTGCAATCGCAGAAGGACTGGCTTTGCGTATCATCCAAAAGAAAGTTTCTAGGATTTTATACAACAAAAGAGTAGTAACACTGGATTTAGCCTCTTTGGTTGCTGGTACAAAATACCGTGGCCAATTCGAAGAGCGTATGAAAGCAGTTATGAATGAATTGGAAAAAAATGACGATATCATTCTTTTCATTGATGAAATTCACACTATTGTTGGTGCAGGTGGAGCAACAGGTTCATTGGACGCGTCAAATATGTTCAAACCGGCGTTGGCCCGTGGCGAAATCCAATGTATTGGTGCTACAACCTTGGACGAATACCGTCAGTATATTGAAAAAGATGGCGCCCTAGAACGTCGTTTCCAAAAAGTGATTGTTGATCCGACTTCTATTGAAGAAACCATCACCATTCTAAACAATGTAAAAGGAAAATACGAAGACCACCACAATGTAATTTACACACAAGAAGCTATTGAAGCATGTGTAAAATTAACTGAACGATACATGTCGGAAAGATTCCTTCCAGACAAAGCAATAGATGCCATGGACGAAGCAGGTTCACGTGTACACATTACCAACATCGATGTTCCGAAGCAAATTTTGGATTTAGAACGTCAATTGGAGGAAGTGCGTGAATTGAAAAATTCTGTTGTTAAAAGACAGAAATATGAAGAGGCTGCAAAACTCCGTGATGACGAAAAACGTTTGGAAAAAGAATTAGCCATTGCACAAGAACAATGGGAAGAAGATTCTAAAAACAATCGTATTCAGGTAACCGAAGACAATGTAGCTGATGTAGTTTCTATGATGACTGGAATACCGGTTAATCGTATCGCTCAAACTGAAAGCAATAAGTTAGCAAAACTACCTGAATTAATTGAAAATAAAGTAATTGGACAAAAAGATGCTGTTCAAAAAATTGCACGTGCCATTCAACGTAATCGTGCTGGATTGAAAGATCCAAACAAACCGATTGGTTCGTTTATTTTCTTAGGTCAGACTGGTGTAGGTAAAACACAATTAGCTAAAGTGTTAGCCAAAGAATTATTTGATTCTGAAGATGCATTGGTTCGTATTGACATGAGTGAATATATGGAAAAATTTGCCATTTCAAGATTAGTTGGAGCGCCTCCGGGATACGTTGGGTATGAAGAAGGTGGGCAATTGACAGAAAAAGTTCGTCGCAAACCTTATTGTGTGGTACTTTTAGATGAAATTGAAAAAGCACATCCAGATGTTTTCAACATGATGTTACAAGTTTTAGATGACGGTTATTTAACAGACAGTTTAGGACGTAAAATCGATTTCAGAAATACAATCATCATCATGACTTCAAATGTAGGTGCCCGTCAATTGAAAGATTTTGGTCAAGGCGTTGGTTTCGGTACTGCTGCTAAAGTGGCTCAAGCTGATGATAATTCGAAAAGTATTATCGAAAATGCATTGAAAAAAGCATTTGCTCCTGAGTTTTTAAATAGAATTGATGACGTAATCGTTTTCAATGTATTGGAAAAAGAAGACATCGATTTAATTATCGAAATCGAATTAAAAAAACTGTATGGTCGCGTTAAAGATCTTGGATATAACTTAAGATTATCCGACGAAGCAAAAGCATTTATTGCCGAAAAAGGATTTGACAAGCAATTTGGAGCAAGACCGCTAAAACGTGCAATCCAAAAATATGTTGAAGATGCTCTAGCTGAAGAAATAATTACTTCCAAAATACATGATGGAGACATCATTGAAATGGATTTAGATCCTGACGCACAAGAGCTTAAGGTAAAAATTAAAAAAGCAGAAAAGCCTACTAATTAGTAGGCTTTTTTATTTAAAATAATATATTATCTTAGTTTCTTGAATATAAAATAAGACTATGCCTCAGAACAAAGTAATTATTGGTAGTGAAGAATGGTGCTCATTCCCCGATTTGAATATTCCATATATTAAAGCAAGGGTGGACTCTGGCGCCAAAACATCATCTCTTCATGCCACTAATATAGTACCTTTTACAAAAAACGGAGAAGATTGGGTGAAATTTGATATCAATCCTCTTCAAAACAATAGCAAATTAGTCAAACATTGTGAAGCAAAACTAGTTGACAAACGCGTTGTCAAAAGTTCAAGTGGTTATCGAGAACAACGCTATGTCATCCAAACTGAATTAAAAATAGGAGAATCGAATTGGCTTATTGAAATGACATTAGCCAATCGTGATTCCATGGGATTCCGCATGCTTTTAGGGCGTGAAGCCATGATTGGAAAATTATTGGTTGACCCAGAAGAAAAATACCTATTAGGACAACCTTCATTTGACGAAATCAAAAATTATTATCACGTTACAAGAGAAACCAAACAAGGTTTACGAATTGCATTATTAGCCAGTAATCCAGAGTTATATAGCAATCGTAGAATTATGGAAGCAGGTGAAATGAGAGGTCACCAAATGGAATTCTTAAACATCAAGGAATGTTATATTAAACTTGATGCCAACACTCCAGAAATACATTACAGAGGTGGTAGGGTTTTAGATAATTTCGATGCAGTTATTCCAAGAATACGTCCGAGCATGACGTTTTACGGCTGTGCTTTAACGAGACAGTTTGAAGCGATGAAAGTTTTTGCTTTGAATTCAGCTGCTGCGATTACACAATCAAGAGATAAATTATTTTCGCTTCAATTGTTATTACGAAATGGTGTTGACATTCCAACAACTGGGTTTGCCAATTCTCCATTAGACACTAATGATTTGATTAAAATGGTAGGTGGTTCTCCCCTAATCATCAAACTTTTGGAAGGAACACAAGGAAAAGGAGTTGTTTTAGCAGAAACCAAAAAAGCAGCCGAATCCGTTATCAATGCTTTCAAAAGTCTAAATGCGAATATCTTAGTTCAAGAATTCATCAAAGAAGCCAACGGAAAAGACTTGCGTTTGTTTGTTGTTGATGGCAAAGTGGTTGCGGCTATGCAACGTGAAGCTGCACCTGGTGAGTTTAGAGCTAACATCCATATGGGTGGAACAGCATCGGTCGTAAAAGTTACAGCCGATGAGAAAAAAATAGCTATAAAAGCTGCCAAAGCGATGGATTTAAAAGTAGCCGGCGTTGATATTATTCGTTCTTCTAAAGGCCCACTTTTACTGGAAGTCAACTCTTCTCCTGGATTAGAAGGTATAGAAGGCGCAACTCACAAAGACATCGCGGGCGAAATGATTAAAGCGATAGAAAAGAATTTTAAAATTAGAGTATGAATCCGTACATAGACATTGTATTGCGAAGCGTAGCCGTCTATTTTTTTATGGTAATCGCCTTACGTGTCTTCGGAAAGAAAGAGTTATCCCAACTCAATACTGCTGATATAATCCTAATTTTATTAATTAGTAATTCTGTTCAGAATGCTATGGTTGGCTCTGATTCTTCATTATTAGGAGGAATCATTGCAGCTTGCGTTTTATTTATCGTCAATTCGGTTTTTAAAAAAATAATGCTAAAATCGTCTTTCGTAAAAGAATTGGTTCAAGACAAACCTGAAATCCTTATTCATAACGGAAAAACTGACTATAAGACATTGGCTCGATTGGGTATAACTTCTGAAGAATTGGATGAAGCGATGCGTGAGCATGGAGTAATGCATCATAATGAGGTAAAACTTGCCATGTTTGAAATTGATGGTAACATTAGCATCATATCAGGAAATGAAAATTTAAAACAAACCAAACACAAAAGAAAGATCCATAAATCTCTTATTTAATTGGTTACATTAAAAAAAAATCTGACTCTATCCGTTTAAAAACTTAATTGATTATCAATTTTATTCTAATCAAACTTTAATCAATACGAAATGAACAAAAACAGACTCGAAGCTTTTAGTGACGGAGTTCTTGCCATTATCATCACAATTATGGTACTAGAACTAAAAATCCCTGACGGGACGAATTTAAAAGCGCTTTTACATTTGTTTCCCATATTCGTTAGTTATATTTTGAGTTTCATTTATGTTGGTATTTACTGGAACAATCACCATCATATGATGCACACCGTTAAAAAAGTTACCGGAAGTATTTTATGGGCCAACCTCCATTTACTTTTCTGGCTTTCTTTAATCCCTTTTGCTACGGCATGGACCGGCGAACATCATTTTGCACCATTTCCTATGTTTTTTTATGGCTTCATACTTCTTATGTGTGGAATTGCATACAACATTCTTCAAAAGCAAATCATCAAAACGCAAGGTGAAAATTCATTACTCGCTAAAGCAATTGGAAAAGATATCAAAGGAAAAATCTCACCTATTTTGTATTGTATAGCCATATTATCGACCTATTTTCATGAAGTATTCTCGGGAATAATTTATATTTTAGTTGCTTTGATGTGGTTAATTCCTGACAAAAGAATAGAAAAAATAATCGATAACGAATAATTTCAGTATTATGGAAATGCGAACACAATGCGAAAAATGTACTACCGAATTAAATCATCAGTCGGAAGCCTACATTTGCAGTTACGAATGTACCTATTGTTCCGATTGTTTTCGTAAATTGAAAGCAGTTTGCCCTAATTGCTCGGGCGAATTAGTTATCCGACCTAAACGCAAACCAACAACCGAATAATATGCCAACAATTTACCATGATTTCTCAATCAATGTTCCTGCAGAGCGAGTTTTTGAAACAGTTTCAACTCCTTATGGATTAGATAATTGGTGGACGCAACGCAGTAGTGGAAAACAGGAAATAGGCTCTGTATTTAACCTCCATTTCTCAGATGAATACAATTGGTTTGCAGAAATTACCATATTAAAACACAATCTGCAGATTGAATTTTCAATAAACAAAGCTATGGAAGAATGGATGCCAACTAGCTTTGGTTTTATATTAACCGAAAAAAAACAAGGTGTCACATCGGTAGAATTATCATAAAGACTGGACAACAGAAAGCAAAGAATTTAAAGTTGCCAGTTATTGCTGGGCCAATTTATTACGCCAAATGAAACAATACTTAGAAGAAGGAATAATAACACCATTTAACGAAAGAAATTAATTATGAACATCATTGCAACTATTATTATCGCTTTTGTAATTTTCATCCATGCTTATATCGTTTGGCTGGAAATGTTTGCTTGGACCACGCGAGCTAAAAAAGTTTTCAGAAGTATTCCCGAACATTTATTTGAACCCACAAAAGTTTTGGCCGCGAATCAAGGATTATACAACGGATTCTTAGCCGCTGGTTTGCTTTGGTCGTTGATAATTCAAGATGAAAATTGGAGTAAAAATGTAGCTTTATTTTTTCTAGGATGCGTTGCAGTTGCTGGCATTTATGGTGCCGTAACCGCTTCAAAAAGAATTTTATATGTTCAGACTGTGCCAGCCGTTTTAGGAATTCTAGCTGTTCTTTTCCTTTAATTTAATTGGAATGTAAATGGTTTCTTCTGAGTCTGGATCCATTGGATCATATTTTCCTTCGGGAATAATTTCAAAATGCGGACGAGAATTATCCAATTCATATACAGATGCAGGAATCCATTCTGAAAATATCTTTTTAAAAAATACAGGAGCTTGTACGATATTTCCTTTATAAGGAAAAACTGCATACAAGCCTCCTGTTAAATTGAATTTTTGTAATTCAGTAGGTAAATTCTCAAAATCTGTAACTTCGACCAAAGCCCATTTAACAAATTGCAACGTTGGATCTTCCATAAAATCATTCGGATACATCTGCAATGAAATACGCTCTCCTCCTACTTTATTCGGTATTTCTTTAACTTTTGGCATAAAACCACCCCACAATTGCGCAGTTTTATTTTCAATAAAAGACATTGTTAGTGAATTCCCAACTAATTTTTTTTCTGCCAAATCTGTTGTCCTAAACTCCATCATAGCTTATAAATTTAACCCAGTTTTACTACATCAATGCTAAAAAAATGAGCCAATTCCGAAGCAAGTTCTTTCGCTTCCCTTTCTGACAATTGTTTTTTTATTATAAAATCCTGATGCAAATAAAACTCAAAATAAACAAACCAACCTGTATTGGTTGTAGCACTATTATAATCAATTCCAATTTTTTTCAATTGATGATAATCAGTTATTCTTTTATGATTGCTATACAGACCTTTCTCTTTTATTTCCAATAATCTCTTCCCATTTTTTCTCCATTCAACGTAAGATTCAAAATTTATTAGCATGAATAGTCCAAAGACAATAAAATAACCAATAAAAAAAGTATACGCAATATTATACCATTTGAGATTAAACAGTAAACCAATAAAAAAAACCAATATAATTAGCGCCCTTACAATTGCACTTGTTAGGTCGAAGGAAAATTTATAAATAAATTTATATTCGTTTTTAATGATAAAAAACGACATAAAAATCTATTCTGAAATTTCAATTTGGAAACTTTCTAGAAATGCAATTGATTTTTCAATATCATAATGCAAAATTCTATCTTCATTCACCAGTGGCACTTCTTCACGATAGGATTTCAAGAACATTTCCAAAAATTCACTTGACTTTAAAGGTCGTCTAAATTCAATAGCTTGCGAAGCATTCATCAATTCAATAGCTAAAATGCGCTCCAGATTCTCCATAATTTTCAAACACTTTGTAGCGGCATTGGCCCCCATAGAGACATGATCTTCCTGTCCGTTACTTGATACTATACTGTCAATACTTGCTGGTGTAGCCAATTGCTTGTTCTGACTTACAATACTAGCTGCTGTATATTGCGGAATCATGAATCCTGAATTCAATCCTGGATCACTTACCAAAAATGCAGGTAATTCACGAAGACCTGAAATTAATTGATAAGTTCTTCTTTCAGAAATGTTACCTAATTCCGCCAATGCCAAACCTAAAAAGTCTAAGGTTAATGCCAATGGCTGACCATGAAAATTACCACCCGATATAATCAAGTCATCTTCATGAAAGATATTTGGGTTATCTGTCACTGAATTGATTTCCGTTTTAAACACTTTTTTCACATAATCAATTGTATCCTTAGATGCTCCATGCACTTGTGGAATACAACGGAACGAATACGGATCCTGAACATGTTTTTTGGGTTGAACGATAATTTCACTACCTTCCAACAATTCCTGAAAACGTTGTGCAGTAACAATCTGTCCTTTATGTGGACGAACCATATGAATCAATTCATTAAATGGCTCAATTCTTCCATCAAAACCTTCAAGAGAAATCGCTCCGATAACATCCGCCAAATACGAATACTTCATTGCTTTTAACAAAGTATAGCACCCGTAAGCACTCATAAACTGAGTTCCATTCAATAATGCCAAGCCTTCTTTTGATTGCAAGACAATAGGCTTCCAACCCATTTTTTCCAATACTTTTGAAGCTGGCTGACGGAAACCATCAACATAAACTTCTCCTTCACCAATCAATGGCAAACACAAATGTGCCAAAGGTGCCAAATCTCCCGAAGCTCCCAAAGAACCTTGCGTATAAACTACCGGTAAAACATCGTTATTGTAGAAATCTATCAATCGCTCAACAGTTTGCAATTGAACTCCAGAATGCCCATAACTCAGTGATTTAATCTTTAAAAGTAACATAATTTTAACCACTTCATGAGGCACTTCATCACCTGTACCACAAGCATGAGATTTCATTAGGTTTTCCTGAAGTTTTGTCAAATTCTCATTGGAAATCTTGATATTATATAAAGACCCGAAACCAGTATTTATTCCGTAAATAGGATCGGTTTGTGATTCCATTTTTTTATCCAGATAAGCACGACATTTTTCAATGTTGATTCGAGCTTCTTCCGATAATTCTAATGTGAAATTTTGAGAAACGATTTCATGAAGTAATTCTAATGAAAACACATCAGAACTGATATAATGTACTGTATCCATCTTGGTTGTTAAATTGGTCTTCAAAATTCCGCAAAAAAGGATTCAAATCAAAATAAATATTAGGAATAAATTAAGATTTAAAAATCTATGTAATCCCTATATTTGATTCTACAAACTCCATTACTATGAAAACTATATTTTATGCATTGTTTGCATTCTTCATTTCATTATCCTGTTTTTCTAAAGAAAAGATTACTGTTTCTGGAAAAATCATTAATACTACCGATAATAAGCTCACAATTCGTGGCGAATCATTTGAAAAGACAATCGTTTTAAAATCGGATGGTGCTTTTTCTGAATCTTTTGAAATTGATTACAGCGGAAGCTATACATTAATGACCAAAGGTGCCAGAATCCCTTTGTATTTAGGTAAAGGTTCTAAATTGACGATCAATGCAGACGAAAAAGATTTTACTAAAACATTACAGTTTTCCGGAACAGGAGCTGTTGAAAATACATTTTGGCAACAAAAAAACGAATCGGTAACTAAAAGCCTTGGCAATCAAACTGACTTTTATTCACTTGAAGAATCCGCTTATATAAACAAAGTAAAAGAATTGAAAGAAAATGTTTTAGCTATATACAATAAAACAAAATTTAATGATAAATTTTTCAAGGAAAATGAATTGAAAAACATCAATTATTTTGAGTTACTTCAGTACTTGATTTATCCGCAATACCATGCACATTATGCTAAAAAAGAGGGTTTTAGAGCCTCTGAATCTTTCCCGAAATTAGATCCATCTTTTGATTTAGACAATAATTCCGAATATTTATTCTCTAATTCCTATAAGCAATTAGTACTCAATAACTTTAGTTATAAAATTAGTAAACTAGCTGGGGAAACTGCAGAATATACCTCCCAATATTCTTTACCCGAATTGAAAAAAATCAAAAGTCCAGCGATAAGAACTGCTATCATTCAGAATTTAGCGTATGAAGTGAGTGCTGGAAATCCTGATGCAGAAAACTTATACAATGAATTATTAACTTTATCTTCAGATACTAAATTCAAAGAAAACTTAACCACCAAATTCAATCAAATCAAAACGTTAACTCCTGGAAAAACATCTCCAGGATTTGATTACGAAAACTTTAAAGGTGGAAAAACTTCATTGGAAAGTTTAAAAGGAAAATATGTTTATATCGATGTGTGGGCTACTTGGTGTGGACCTTGCCGACGTGAAATTCCGTCGCTTCAAAAAGTTGAAGAAGAATACAAAGGAAAAAACATCGAATTTGTAAGTATGTCAATTGATCAGAAAAAAGATTATGACAAATGGCGCAAAATGGTAGAAGAAAAATCTTTGGGCGGTATCCAATTATTTGCTGATAACGATTGGAACTCTCAATTTGTAAAAGAATATGCTATTGAAGGAATACCTAGATTTATACTAATCGATCCAAATGGTAAAATTATTTCGGCTGATGCTCCACGACCTTCTGATCCGAAATTGATAGCAAAGTTTAAAGAATTAGGAATATAAACTTTTATCAATCAAGATTATTTTCAAGGAATTGTAATTAAAATTTAATTGCAATTCCTTGTTTCTTTATAAAAGAATTCATTACTTTGGTTGAAGTAAATGAAAAAAGAAAGCCAAATATTAGTTTCTTTCAAAGTAAATCGCAATGATTTACAGGCTTCTTATGCATTAACAACAACGACCACAACTACAACAACTACTACCCCGCTCGGGGTATAATTTCTACATATTATCCGTTTGCGTACGTGTATTTTTTACACAGCATTTTGTTGTTCATTCAACTCACAATCTCATTACATTTCACCATTTATAATCCTCAATAGTATGTTTTATTGTGTGATTATAGGCTAAAACAATTTCTCATGAAAGTTTTAAAATTTGGAGGCTCCTCAGTAGCTAATCCTCAAAATATCGCAAAATCGGTAGGAATCATTAAAAATGAAGTACATAAAGTAGCAGTTGTAGTTTCTGCATTTGGTGGCGTAACCGATTCATTCGTAGAAGCTATCCGACTAGCAAAATCTAAAGACAAATCATATAGTATAATACTGGAAACTTTAAAAAACAGACATTTAGAAACTCTCTCCCAGCTGGTTCACGACTCTCATCAAAATGAAAGCAATCTGTACATTCAAAAATCCTTTGCTCATATTGAATCACTTTTGGAAGGTTGTTATCTACTAGGAGAATTATCACCTAAAGTTTCCGATACCATTCTGTCGTATGGAGAATTACTCTCATCCAAAATTATTTACGAATATTTAAAAGTAGATAATATCAAAGTAACTTATAAAGACAGTCGGGAACTCATACAAACGAATTCAGATTTTGGTAATGCTAAAGTCAATTTTGAAACAACCAACTATCTTATTCAGTATTATTTTGATAAAAATCAAGCATCTGTAACTGTTTTACCTGGATTTATAGGTCAATCCTCAGAAGAAAATACAACTACTTTAGGAAGAGGCGGTTCGGATTATACTGCCTCAATTATTGCATCAGCTTTGGATGTAAATCAATTGGAGATTTGGACCGATGTAAGCGGTATGTATACTGCTAATCCAAGCATTGTCAAACAAGCTGAACCTATTCTTCAAATTTCATATCAAGAAGCTATGGAATTATCTCATTTTGGTGCTAAAGTTTTATATGCACCTACAATTCAGCCGGTGTTAAACAAAAACATTCCCATATATATCAAGAATACTTTTCATCCGGAAGCTATTGGAACTTGCATCAAAAATGTGGGAGCATCTGATCAAAATCCAGTAAAGGGAATAAGTCATATCGATACTATTGCTTTATTAACGCTCGAAGGCACAGGACTAGTTGGTGTGTCAGGAGCATCAAAGCGATTATTTAGTGCTATTGCCAAAGAAAAAATCAATGTTGTCTTCATCACTCAGGCTTCATCAGAACACTCCATTTGCATTGGATTATCCGAAGAAGATGCTTATAAAGCCAAATTAGCTGTCGATTTGGAATTCCAACATGAAATCAAACAGCAAGTGATTAAGCCGATTGTTATAGAGAAAGAGTTAGCAATCATTGCATTAGTAGGCGAAAATATGAAAAACCATCAGGGATTGAGCGGTAAAATGTTTAGCACTTTAGGAAAAAACAATGTCAATATCAGAGCCATTGCACAAGGTGCTTCTGAGCGAAATATTTCGGCAATCATCGCTAAGAAAGATGTAAAAAAAGCTTTGAATTGTTTACATGAAAGTTTTTTTGAAGATAACATCAAACAATTAAACCTATTTATCTGCGGTGTTGGAAATGTTGGTGGAAAATTTATAGAGCAAATCAATCAACAAAAAAACTATCTTAAGGAACATTTGAAAATAAATATTCGTATTGTCGCCATATCCAATTCAAAACAAATGCATTTTAATGAAGAAGGAATTTGCCTTGACAATTGGAAAGAAGCTATTCAAAATGGAGAAAAATCATGTGTAAAACAATTCATAGCCAAGGCAGAGCAATTGAATCTACGCAACAGTATCTTCGTTGACAATACTGCCGATTCTGAAATCGCAGCAATTTACAATCAATTCTTGCAGCAAAATATTGCCGTAGTAACTTGCAACAAAATCGCCTGTTCTTCTTCCTACGAAAACTACAAGAACCTGAAAAAACTCTCTAAAAAATTCAATGCTCCATTCTTGTTCGAAACTAACGTTGGCGCGGGTTTACCAATTATTGACACACTCAAAAACCTAATTGCTTCTGGTGATAAAGTACATAAGATTCAAGCCGTATTGTCAGGTAGCTTGAATTTTATTTTCAACAATTTCAATACAAATAACTCATTTGAACAAGTTGTTCAGCAAGCAAAACTAGAAGGTTTCACTGAGCCGGATCCGAAGATCGATTTAAGTGGTATCGATGTGATGCGTAAGATTTTAATACTAATTCGCGAAAGTGGTTATCCTATGGAAATTGAAGAAATCCAGAACGAATCCTTCCTTCCTGAAGAATCATTGAATAGCGAATCTGTAGATGCCTTTTTTAAATCATTAATCACATATAATCAACATTTTGAAAGTTTATATCAGGAAGCGGTAAGAAATAATTGCCGACTAAAATATGTTGCAAACTTTGAAAATGGAAAAGCAAAGGTTGGATTACAGCAAATTGATGAACAGCATCCTTTTTACAATTTGGAAGGGAAAGACAATATTGTTCTTTTCTATACTGAACGTTATGCTGAACAACCTTTACTCATAAAAGGTGCAGGTGCTGGTGCAGCAGTAACAGCATCAGGAATTTTTGCTGATGTGATACGAATTGGAAATAATTAAAAGTAAAAAAATGAAAAGTATACATCTATTTTGCCCGGCAACAGTAGCGAATTTATCCTGTGGATTTGATGTTTTAGGTTTATGCCTGGAGACCATCGGTGATGAAATGATTTTACATAAAACGGTAGAAAAAGGCGTTCGAATTACGACAATTACTGGTGCCGATTTACCTACTGCTATTGAAAAAAATGTGGCTGGTGTTGCGGCAATGGCTTTACTAGACGAAATCAATCCAGATTTTGGGTTTGATATCGAAATACATAAAAAAATAAAAGCCGGAAGCGGCATAGGTAGTTCAGCTGCAAGTGCTTCAGGTGTAGTTTTTGGGATGAATGAATTATTAGGCCGACCTTTTTCTAAAAGCCAATTGGTTCAATTCGCCATGAAAGGTGAAGCTTTGGCTAGTGGAAGTGAGCATGCCGATAATGTGGCACCAGCTATTTATGGCGCATTTACTCTTGTTAGAGGGTACAATCCTTTGGATGTCATTCGAATTGAAAGTCCTTCGGAATTATATATAACAGTAATTCATCCACAAATTGAATTGAAAACTTCTGAAATGAGAGCCGTATTACATCCTGATATTCCACTAAAAAAAGCAATCACTCAATGGGGAAATCTGGGTGGATTAATTGCTGGTTTATATACCAATGATTATGGATTGATTCAACGTTCACTCCATGACGAAATTGTGGAACCTTTACGGGGAAAATTTATCCCTAATTTTGAATTGGTGAAGAGTACAGCTATTAAAAATGGTGCACTTGGAGCTGGTATATCCGGATCCGGTCCCTCTATTTTTGCATTATGCGAAGGAAAAGAAATAGCGAATAAAATAGCTCTTGAAGTTGAAAAAATATTTCTAGAATCGTCAATTTTAGTCGAAATTCATGTATCCAAAGTTAATCCGGAAGGCATCAAAATAATCCAATCAAAATTTTAACCATGCACTATCACAGTTTAAACAACAAACACTATAAAGTTACTTTTCGAGAGTCAGTGGAACAAGGACTAGCTCCAGATTCCGGATTATTTTTTCCTGATACAATAACCCCTCTACCCGATTCTTTTTTTGATACAATTGAGAACAGAACGAATGAAGATATCGCCTATGAAGTAATCCATCAATTTACTGGCGAAGAAATTACCGAAACTGGTTTAAGGGAAATACTGAGTGAGACACTATGTTTTGATTTTCCACTGGTTAAAATGGAAGAAAATATTTTTGCCTTGGAATTGTTTCATGGTCCAACACTAGCTTTCAAGGATGTTGGTGCCCGATTCATGTCGAGATGCTTGGCTTATTTCAATAAAGGAACCAATAAAAAAATTACCGTTTTAGTTGCCACTTCTGGGGATACAGGTGGAGCGGTTGCTAATGGTTTTCTTGGTGTAGAGAATACTAATGTAGTCATACTTTATCCCGATTCAATGGTAAGTGATTTTCAAGAACGTCAATTAACCACTTTGGGGCAAAACATTAAAGCTATTGCAGTGAAAGGCACTTTTGATGATTGCCAAGCCATGGTAAAAAAAGCATTTTTGGATAACGATTTAAAAGAATGTCACTTAACATCTGCAAATTCGATCAATATAGCGCGTTGGTTACCGCAAATGTTTTATTTCTTCTTCATGTACAAAGAATTGAAAAAACTCAATAAGCCCATTATTCTTTCTTGTCCAAGCGGGAATTTTGGCAATATTTGTGCTGGAATGATGGCCAAACGTCTCGGGCTTCCTATTGAGCATTTTATTGCTTCAACTAATTCGAATGATACGATTCCTAGATTTATGACTTCCGGAACTTACGAGCCGAAAACTACGGTAGCTACCATTTCAAATGCGATGGATGTGAGTAATCCCAGTAATTTTGTTCGAATAGTCAATCTGTATAACAATGATCTTGTCAAATTGAAAAACGATTTTTCATCTTACACTTTTACAGATACAGCAACTTCAATTGCAATGCAGGAAGTCTTTCAAAAACAAAAATATTGTTTAGACCCACATGGAGCTGTTGGTTATTTAGGTTTAAAAAAGAAATGCAAAGAAAAACCCAATAGCATCGGTGTGTTTCTTGAAACGGCGCATCCCATAAAATTCGAGGAAACGGTCAAAGCGATAATAGGGGTTGATATTTCAATTCCTGTAGAAATCAAAGGAATATTAAATCACGAAAAAGTGAAACAATATTGTGAGAACTACAACGATGTAAAACACATCTTACTAGAGTTCAAAATATAACAAAAAGTACAATTTATGTTGTTCAAAATCTTTAGTAATTCCAAAAAATTAAAGTAATTTAGCGCTCGAAATTAACACAATAAACAAATGAAAAATACAGCATTAACACACATTCACGAAAGTTTAGGAGCAAAAATGGTTCCATTTGCAGGATACAATATGCCTGTACAATATGAAGGCGTAAATATCGAGCATGAGACAGTTCGTAATGGTGTGGGTGTTTTTGATGTGTCACACATGGGGGAATTCATGCTAAAAGGTGAAAATGCTTTGGCTTTAATCCAAAAAGTAACATCAAATGATGCTTCAAAATTAGTTGACGGAAAAGCACAATATTCTTGTTTACCCAATAACGAAGGTGGAATTGTAGATGATTTAATCGTCTATAAAATTGCTGACAATCATTACATGTTGGTAGTGAATGCATCAAATATTGAAAAAGATTGGAATTGGATTGCATCGCATAATGATTTGGGAGTGGATATGGAAAATCTTTCTGACGCTTATTCTTTATTGGCAATTCAAGGACCAAAAGCAGCAGAAGCCATGCAATCATTAACATCTATCGATTTAATAAATATGCCCTATTACTCGTTCCAAATTGGTGAATTTGCGGGTAAAAATGATGTAATTGTGTCTGCGACTGGTTACACTGGTTCAGGAGGATTTGAAATTTATTTCAAAAATGAAGATGCTGCTACTATCTGGAGTCGTGTTTTTGAAGCAGGCGCAGCATTTGGAATCAAACCTATTGGTTTGGCCGCACGTGATACTCTTCGTCTTGAAATGGGATTCTGTTTGTATGGCAATGATATTAATGACACTACTTCACCTTTGGAAGCAGGTTTAGGCTGGATTACTAAATTCGATAAAGAATTTACAAACTCAGCTAATCTTAAAAAGCAAAAAGAAGAAGGTGTAACCCGTAAATTGGTTGCTTTCGAACTAACGGAAAGAGGAATTCCTCGTCATGATTATGAAATTGTTGATGCAGACGGAACTATAATTGGCATCGTAACTTCTGGAACACAATCACCTTCATTGAATAAAGGAATTGGTTTAGGTTATGTTACAACGGCCTTTTCAACTATGGATTCAGAAATTTTCATCCGAATCCGTAAAAATGATGTTGCAGCTAAAGTCGTAAAATTACCTTTCTATAAAAAATAGTGTCTTTTATAAAATAAAAAATCCGCTTTTGAAAGCGGATTTTTTTATTTCTTGACATATTGAATTAAAGCACGAATACACCTCCAATATTGAAAGATCCGAAACTATTTTTAATAGTATAATCAGAGTTTTCCGGCACTTCACTTAAACCTGTCATTCCTTGATAATCAAACAAAATGCTGAATTTTTTAGAAACCTCTAATTTATAACCAATTCCATAGTTTAATCCAATTTGAGTTGAATTTACAAGATCTTTGATATCTACGCCATTCGCTTCAGCCGATGACAAAAAACCAATACTAGGACCAAAATTCAAATTCCATTTTCTAGTACTACCAAAATGCCAATTCGCATTAACGGGAATAGTTACATAATTTAGCTCTTCTTTATAGCCATTGAACTTAGTACCCATTGTTTGAAATAACAATCCTGTGCGCAAACTCCAACGATCATTGTAGAAATAATCTAAATCTGCACCAAAATGTACCGACGTAAGTGAAGAGTTGTCCAAATTATCTTCTCCATAATAATTTGATGCTGAATGACCGATGAATGGGGTTAATTCAACAGTTCCTTTTGCTCTTTTTTGTGAAAACCCGGCAAACCCAATGCTAAGAGCAATGATAACAATAATTTTTCTCATGTAATTTTAATTAAACAGCGGCAAAATTAACCATAAAAAAAACCTTGTCAAATTTTTTTAATTGTCTGAAGTAACATTATTTTTGCATACGAAATTAAACGATTAAAAGTCAAACAATAAGAAATGGGAAGAGCATTTGAATTTAGAAAAGCACGTAAAATGAAACGTTGGTCAGCAATGGCTAAAACCTTTACCAAAATTGGAAAAGACATTGTAATGGCTGTTAAAGAAGGAGGGCCAAATCCTGAAACCAACTCACGTTTGAGAGCCGTAATCCAAAATGCGAAAGCGGCAAACATGCCAAAAGACAATGTTGACCGTGCGATCAAAAAAGCGTCCGATAAAGATACTGCCAATTTTAAAGAAGTTTTATTTGAAGGATATGCTCCACACGGAATTGCAGTATTAATTGAAACTGCTACAGATAACAATAATAGAACAGTAGCAAATATTAGAAGCTATTTCAATAAATGTAACGGAACACTGGGAACTCAAGGTTCTGTAGAATTCATGTTCGATCATACTTGTAATTTTAGAATTCCAGCAGAAGGTCAAGATGTTGAAGAACTTGAATTGGAAATGATTGATTTCGGTGTGGAAGAAATTTTTGCGGATGAAGACGGAATTGTAATGTATGCTCCTTTTGAGAGTTTTGGTGCAATTCAGAAAGAATTAGAAAACCGCGGAATTGAAGTATTATCTTCAGGATTTGAAAGAATTCCTCAAGTAACTAAGGAACTTACTCCAGAACAAATTGCTGATGTAGAAAAACTATTGGAAAAAATCGAGGAAGATGACGATGTAATGAATGTTTTCCATACCATGCAGGAATAACGATTATCAAAATACTTTTAGAAACTCCGGTCTTTACCGGAGTTTTTTTTTATGTCTGTGCGAATTCTGTAACACTTCACAAAAATCATATAAGACATTCCCGTTATAGCCATTCTATATTTGTAATGTATTAATCATTAAAACAATTTTATTATGAAAACTATAATCACGACGCTTGCAATTGTATTCGCATTAACCATTCAAGCACAAAACAAGAATGTACAAACAGAAGTAAAAACAACAATTACCACAATTAAGGATTCAGAAGGAGAAAAAAAACTAATCAAATCGGAGGTAACCAAAGAGGAGCAAAAAGTGGGAGTTGAAGTAGAAAAAGAAAGACCAGGTACCAAAAACATTCCAATGGCCAATAATCCGGTAGAAGTAACGAAAGCAACTGCTATTAATGCTGATGGTAAAACCAAAGTAGTTGATGTTGAACGCTCAACCTACTTGATGAATAACGGAAAACGATACGAGTTACAGTCCGATGAAGGCGGTTATACTATGAAACAATCCGAAGGAAAATTTAATGCTGTTTTGAGAAAAACATCTAATAATAATTATATCTATTACAACAAGAATAAATATGCTCTTGGCTATTTTGATGTTGAGGGAAATTTCATCCTAGAAACTTATAACACAAAATCGGATAAGATAACAGTAGAAAAATATACTATTGCAAAATAGTGAATTTGGTTAGTTGGTTAATAAAAAAAATCCCGCTCGATTGAGCGGGATTTTTTATTATTTAATGTATTCTATTTTTTGTGCTTCTTCTACATTAACGCTATCGAAGAATCCTTGATCATTCATCCACTCATCACTAAATACTTTACTCATGTAACGTGATCCGTGATCTGGAAATATAGCGATAACATTACTGTTTTCATCAAATTCTCCTTCTTCAGCGTATTGCTTAATAGCTTGCATAACGGCTCCTGAAGTATATCCAACGAATAAACCTTCTGTTTTAGCAATTGTACGAGTCATGTGAGCACTTTCCTCATCAGTCACTTTAACAAATTTATCGATCAAATCGAAATCTGTTGCCGTTGGAATTAAATTTTTACCTAAACCTTCAATTCTATAAGGATAAATTTCTTCCGCATCAAACTCTCTAGTTTCGTGGTATTTTTTCAAGACTGAACCATACGCATCAACACCTAAAATTCTGATATTTGGATTTTTCTCTTTTAAAAATTTTGCAGCACCAGATAAAGTACCACCTGTCCCGGTACACGCCACCACATGTGTAACTTTTCCGCTAGTTTGTTCCCAAATTTCAGGACCAGTAGTTTTGTAATGTGCTTCAATATTCAAATCGTTGAAATACTGATTGATATATACAGAACCTTTGGTTTCTTCATGTAGACGTTTTGCTACATTATAATACGAACGCTCATCATCGGCAGATACGTGCGCTGGGCAAACATAAACTTTGGCGCCCATACTACGTAACATATCAATTTTATCAGAAGATGATTTCGAACTTACAGCAAGTATACATTCGTACCCTTTAATAATACTCACCATTGCTAAACTGAAACCGGTGTTACCAGAAGTTGTTTCAATAATAGTATCACCAGGTTTAATAATACCTTGTCTTTCAGCTTCCTCAATAATGTATAATGCGATACGGTCTTTTGTTGAGTGACCCGGATTAAAGGCTTCTACCTTTGCGTAAAAATTTCCTTTAATTTCTTCAGTAATCTTATTGATTTTAATAAGTGGTGTGTTACCTATTAGTTCCAATACATTATTGTAAGCTTGTATATCTTGTCCCATATATTTTTATAATCGAGGCTTTTTTTGGAATTTTGGTAAGTCCAAAACTTTGCAAATCTATAAAAAAAAATTTAATTACTTTTTAATTCCTTCTAAATCTAACAAAAAACTGAACTCTTTAGCCACTTCCTTAAGTGCTTCGAACCTTCCAGAAGCACCTCCATGGCCTGTATCCATATTGGTATCTAAATATAACACATTATTATCAGTTTTCAAAGTCCTAAGTTTCGCTACCCATTTCGCTGGTTCCCAATATTGAACCTGAGAATCATGCAAACCTGTAGTTACCAACATATTCGGATAAGCTTTTTTATCCACATTATCGTATGGTGAATATGATTTCATATAATCGTAATATTCTTTTTCATTCGGATTACCCCATTCGTCGTATTCTCCTGTTGTTAATGGAATAGAGTCATCTAACATAGTCGTTACCACGTCTACGAAAGGCACTGCTGCAATTACACCATGATACAATTCTGGTTTCATATTGATAACCGCTCCCATCAATAAACCTCCTGCCGAACCTCCTTCAGCATACAAATGTTTTTCAGAAGTATATTTATTATCAATTAAAAATTTAGAACAGTCGATGAAATCAGTGAACGTATTAACTTTTTTCAACAACTTCCCATTTTCGTACCATGGTCTTCCTAAATCTTCTCCACCTCTAATATGAGCGATTGCATAAATAAAACCTCGATCCAACAAACTCAAACGTGTTGTCGAGAAAGTACAATCCATAGAATACCCGTATGAACCATAAGCATATTGCAACAATGGATTTTTTCCATTCAATTTGATTCCTTTTTTGTAAACCAAAGAAATAGGCACTTTTGTTCCATCTTGAGCAGTTGCCCAAACTCTTTTTTCCTCATAGTTGTTCTTATCGAACTTTCCACCTAATACTTCTTGTTCTTTCTTCACTTCTTTCGTCTTGTCTTTCATATTGAAATCGATGATAGAAGAAGGTGTCGTAAGCGACTGGTAACCGTAACGTAAAATGGTGGTGTCAAAATCAACATTCGTAGTTGTATAAGCCGTATAAGTTTCACTATCAAAAGGCAAATAATACTCACCTTCCCCACTCCATGGCATGATTCGAAGCTTTGTTAGTCCGTTATCACGCTCCTCAACTACTAAGTAATCTTTAAAAATTTCAATATCTTCCAACAATACATCTTCACGATGCGAGATAACATCTTTCCAATTATCTTTATCAGTAGCCGTTTCTGGAGTTTTCATTAATTTGAAGTTGGTAGCTTTGTCTTTATTGGTCAATACATAAAAACTATCTCCAAAATGAGATATACTGTATTCTAAACCTCTAGTACGTTTTTGGAATACTTTGAATTCACCTTCAGGATTATCCGCAAGTAATGTTCTGTATTCTGTTGTCATTGTACTTTGAGAACCGATAACAATATATTTCTTTGACTTTTCTTTGTAGATAAAAACACTGAAAGTATCATCATTTTCTTCAAATACCAGAACATCATTTTTTGGATCGGTACCTACTTTATGACGGTAAATTTTATTTGAACGTAAAGTTACCGGATCTTTTGTTGTATAAAAAATAGTTTGATTGTCATTAGCCCAAACTGAACCTCCTGTACTATTTTCGATTTTATCAGCCAAGATTTCACCTGTTTCTAAATTTTTAATTTGAATGGTATAAATTCTGCGACTTACAGTATCTACTCCGAACGTGGCGAATTTGTTATTTGGACTTACACTTACGCCACCCAATTGGAAATACGAGTGTCCTTTTGCCAATTCGTTACAGTTGAATAAAACTTCTTCTGAGGCGTCAAGATTTTTGAATTTTCTAGAATAAATTGGATAATCCTGACCTTTTTCGAAACGAGAAATATACCAATATTGATTAAAAAAGTAAGGAACCGATTGATCATCTTCCTTTATTCTTGATTTCATTTCTTCAAATAATGCAGTTCTGAAATCTTTAGTATGAGCAGTCATCTCCTCATAGTATTTGTTTTCGGCGGTTAAGTAATCAATAACTTCTTTGTCTTCCCTTTGATTCAACCAATAGTAGTTATCAATTCGCTTATCTTGGTGTTTTTCAAGAACTTTGGGGACAATTTTAGCTAAAGGCGGTTGGATGTGTTTTGACATTTTTTTTTGAGCAATTACATTGTTAATTGGAAAAGTAAAAATAAGGCTTAAAAAGCTTATTTTAGTTAGGTTTTTCATTTTTGTTTAGTTGTTTATTTGGGTGGCAATTTAGTAATTTTGCAGAATTAATTTAAATCAAATAGAGAAATGTTTGGAGATATTATGGGTATGATGGGAAAACTAAAAGAAACCCAGCAAAAAATTGAAGATACCAAAAAACGACTTGACACCGTTTTAGTCGATGAACAAAGTAATGACGGTTTGTTGAAAGTAACTCTTACAGCCAATAGAACTATTCGCAATGTTTCCATAGACACAAGTTTACTTGAAGACAAAGAGCAATTGGAAGACTATTTGGTATTGGTATTGAACAAAGCCATTGCAAAAGCAACTGCTGTAAACGAAGCTGAACTCGGTGCTGTAGCCAAAGATGGTATGCCGAATATTCCAGGAATGGATGGACTTTTTAAATAAACAACAATCCCACTAGCGTGGGATTTTTTTTGATCTATACTATTTTGAAACTTTTCAAAAAACATAGTATTCATCAATAGTTAAAAAACATTCCCTTACGCATAAACAAATTCACCTAAACACAAAAGTTATTCGCTTATACTTAAACAATTTGAGTAAAATTAAATAAGGTTGTCTTAATTAAGAAAAAAAAGGGAATACAAAAACTTAGCAGCAATCCAAAAAAAACAGTATCCCGAAACAAATCAATTCGGAAGTAAAAATTTTAATATGAAACCGAAGCACTACTATTACATGGAAATCTTAGGAAGAATTTCCAAAACGTATTCGTGCATTACCTGACGGTAGTCTAAGTGGGTTACAATGCGTAATTTACCATGCCCCATTGAACTGATGTGAATACTCTTTTCCTTTAATTTTTCGATGATTGTTTTTTCATCCAGATACGGTTGAATAGAGAAAATCAAGATATTGGTTTCTACGGGTTCTACCGATGCTACCCAAGGCAAACGTTGTAAAATCAAGGCTAACTCTTTGGCTCTTCGGTGATCATCGGCTAAACGCTCGATATGATTGTCCAAGGCATAGATCCCTGCGGCCGCCAAATATCCTGCCTGACGCATTCCTCCGCCTAAAATCTTGCGAATTCGCAAGGCTCTTTTAATAGTTTTCGCATCAGATACCAAAACCGATCCGACCGGCGCTCCTAAACCTTTACTTAAACAAACCGAAATGGAATCGAATAGCTCACCAAACTGTCTAGGAGATTGTCTTTTGGCCACCATTGCATTCCATAAGCGGGCACCATCCAAATGGTATTTCAATTGATTTTGGACACACACTTGTTTGATTTCACGAAGTGTCTCCATATCGTAACATGCACCTCCTCCTTTATTTGTTGTATTTTCTATGCTTACCAGACTGGTTAACGGAGCGTGGAAAAACTCAGGATCATTGATTGCTTTTCGCACCATATCTGCAGTAATCATACCGCGATTACCATTCAACAAACTTAAAGAACAACCACTATTAAAAGCTGCTCCACCTGCTTCATATAAATAAATATGCGACCATTTGTCACAAATAATTTCATCTCCAGGATTTGTATGCAATTTCAAAGCAGCCTGATTGGCCATAGTACCAGAAGGAAAAAACAATGCCGCTTCCATGCCAAACATATTGGCAACTTTAGCTTCTAAAGCATTGATAGTAGGGTCTTGTTTGTAGACATCATCCCCTACTCTTGCCTGAAACATGGCGTGTAACATTTCTTGAGTTGGCTTTGTAACGGTATCACTTACCAAATTTATTTCCATAATTATAAAAGGATTGGTACTTTTGCTTAGCTTTAGCCCCGATGGGAACGGCATCCTTTGCAGCGCAAAGATACAGTGGACAGCGGGAAATAGCTACAAATAAAAACCAAAAATATAAAAATTATATGACAAATGCCGAGCAAATAAAAGGTATTGTAGAACGCCTTGGTGCGTTGAGGAGGTATCTTTGACATTGATGCCAAACTAATCGAAATTGCTAACGAGGAAGAAAAAACCTTTGCGCCAGACTTTTGGAACAACGCGAAAGAAGCTGAAGTGATTGTACGTAATCTCCGATCTAAGAAAAAATGGGTAGAAGATTATGAAAAAGCAGTCAATTTAAGTGACGAATTGCAAATTGCCTACGAGTTTTACAAAGAAGGTAATCTTAGCGAAGAAGAATTGGATAGCCTTTACGATACCTTAAATACGCACATTGAGAATATTGAATTTAAAAACATGCTTTCGGACGAAGGTGACTCTATGAGTGCTGTTTTACAGATTACAGCTGGAGCCGGTGGAACTGAGAGTTGTGATTGGGCAAGTATGTTGATGCGTATGTATTTAATGTGGGGTGAAAAAAATGGCTATAAAGTAAAAGAATTGAACTTTCAGGAAGGAGATGTTGCCGGAATTAAAACGGTAACTTTAGAATTTGAAGGCGATTATTCGTTCGGGTATTTGAAAGGCGAAAACGGGGTGCATCGTTTGGTGCGCATCTCTCCTTTTGACAGTAATGCCAAACGTCATACTTCTTTTGCTTCCGTTTATGTATATCCGTTAGTCGATGACAGTATTGAAATTGAGATCAATCCAGCCGATATTGAAATTACCACATCTCGTTCGAGTGGTGCCGGTGGTCAGAATGTGAATAAAGTAGAAACTAAAGTACAGCTATTCCATAAGCCCACAGGAATTCAGATTCAATGTTCGGAAACCCGTTCGCAACAAGACAACCGACAAAGAGCAATGCAGATGTTACGTTCGCAGTTGTATGAGATTGAACTGAAGAAACAAATGGAGCAGCGTGCTGATATTGAAGCGAGCAAGATGAAAATTGAGTGGGGTTCACAAATTCGAAACTATGTTTTACATCCGTATAAACTAATCAAAGACGTTCGTACCAGTTATGAAACCAGTGATGTTGACGGTGTTTTAAATGGGAATTTAGATGAATTCTTGAAAGCCTATCTAATGATGATGGGGCAAAAAGAAGAATAATCGCAAATGATGAATAAAAAAAGGAGCTAAATGCTCCTTTTTTTTATACTATCTCGAATCGTTACTCTTTTTCACTCATTACAATACGTAACACATACCAGAACAACAACATAATGGAAGAAAACAATTGCAAAGCAGCACCTACATACTGAGTAGTTGCAAATTGTTCTTTAATTTGATGCGTTTGGTATAAAATACTTGCCGAAGCTAAAATTACCATTCCAACCGAAAACCATAGTCCAAGGTTAAATCCAAATAGAATTCCGCCGACAATAGTTCCTAAAGCAACAAAACCACCAACAAGCACGATTGTTCTTAAAAAAGAAAAATCTGTTTTGGTAAATAAAACTACAGCTGTTAAACCTGAAAACATAAATAAGGTAATCATAGCTGCTTGTTGGATCAATTTACCTTCTGTATCATACTGTACAGCAAAACCTAACAATGGTAAAAAAATTAAAGCCTCAAGAATGACATACAATCCTAATCCTAAATACTGTTTCTCTTTGGAAGGATGAAATGCCAATTTATCAGAGAAAGTTGATCCTAACCAAAAAATTCCCAACACCAAAAGCCATATTTTTCCACCAATCATTTGCAAAATAAAAGTTGCCGGTAAAATTTTCAACAAAATCGTCTCAACCACAATAAAAGCTAAGATAGCTAGAGCAACATGTGTATAGGTTTTTTTGAAAAATTCCGCTTGTTGTTCTTGTGAAACATTAGATACTAAATCGTTTTCTGTGTACATAATTCTCTTCTTAAATTTTACCAAAAATAATTAAAAATAACGGCTCGACACAAGTTTTTAAATTTTATGAAATATTTTTTGTTATTTTATTACCTGTTACAATACGATTATTTATGAGAAAAGCCTTCGTTGTTTTTAGTATCACCATTCTAGCTTTAACCGGAATTTTAATGTATGTCAATTGGAAGTTCAGTTTCTTATTACTGATTTTCATACCGTTGATTGCCATGGGATTGTTCGATATGTTTCAATCCAAACAAACCATTAAGCGAAATTTCCCTTTATTGGGCCGAATGCGATACGTATTAGAATCGGTTGGTCCGGAAATGCGTCAGTACTTCATTGAAACAGATACAGAAGGTAAACCTTTTAACCGATTACAACGCAGCTTGGTTTATCAAAGAAGCAAGAAAGAAACATCAACACAACCTTTCGGGACCCAACTCAATGTTTATGATGTTGGTTACGAATGGATCAATCATAGTGTGAGATCCATTCCTTTTAAGGAAGTCGATGAAAATCCGAGAGTAAAAATAGGCTCAACCCAATGTACAAAACCGTATGAAGCCAGCATGTTCAATGTAAGTGCCATGAGCTATGGATCGTTGAGCAAAAACGCAATACTTGCTTTAAACTCAGGGGCAAAACAAGGAGGATTCTTCCACAACACAGGTGAAGGAGGCTTATCCCCTTATCATTTGGAACCGGGCGGAGATGTGGTTTGGAACATTGGAACAGGGTATTTTAGTACTAGAGATGCACAAGGGAATTTTTCAGTGGAAGAATTTAGAAAGAGAGCTACATTGGATAATGTAAAAATGATTGAAATCAAATTTTCACAAGGAGCTAAACCCGGTCACGGCGGTATATTACCCAAAGAAAAAGTAACCGATGAAATTGCAGCAATTCGTTTGGTTGAAAAAGGAAATGACATTGTTTCACCACCCAAACATTCTGCCTTTAATACGCCAAGAGAATTGATGAAGTTTGTTCAATTATTACGGGAGAATTCAGGAGGAAAACCAATTGGAATCAAGATTTGTATTGGTAATAAATCAGAATTCTTATCCATTTGCAAAGCGATGGTCGCAACGAACACCTATTTGGATTTCATAACAGTAGATGGTGGCGAAGGTGGAACGGGTGCGGCACCACCTGAATATTCCGATCATGTAGGAATGCCATTGCGTGATGCATTGGCTTTCGTTTATGATAGTTTGAATGGATTTGGAATAAAAGATCAAATAAAAATCATTGCCAGCGGAAAAGTCATTTCCGGTTTTGACATAATCCGTTGTTTATCTATTGGAGCTGATTTATGCAATTCGGCCCGAGGAATGATGTTTGCTTTAGGATGCATTCAAGCGTTGGAATGTCATTCCAATACTTGTCCAACGGGCGTTGCAACACAAAATCCGAAACTTACCAAAGGATTGGTACCCGAAGAAAAAAGTGTACGTGTAGCTCGATACCAACATGAAACGGTTAAAAGTGCAATGGAACTGATGGCCTCGGCAGGAATTAGTCATCCGGACGGAGTTACAAGAGATGTGGTAAGTACACGTGTAGAACGCAATAAAACCGAAACTTTTGGAGAAACCTTTCCAGAATTGGAAACTGGTTGCTTATTGCATGAAAATTCAGTACCGGACAACTACCGTTATTTTTGGAAAAAAGCCACAGCAGAAAAATTTTAATAAAAAAGGAGTTCATTTAAGAACTCCTTTTTCGTATTGACTCCATTCGAATTTATTATTGTATTTCAATTATGATTCCATTTTAAAATAGTAATCGGCGGAATGTTTACCGCTTCCGAAGAAGAGGAAGAAAATACATACACAAAGTAATAAAAAAGATAAAATTAGATTACCTACATGCATTTCTCCAATAAAATTCACTAAAAAAGCACCTAAAAGTATAGGAAGTTGTGCCATAACGGCCCAGCGGGTTAATAATCCAAAAACAATCATGACTCCTCCCACCATATGCGCAGCCATGACATAATGAACAATTAGCATACCGCCACCTAAATTCTTAATCGGCTCCACCAATTGCGTATAATATTCTGTATTGGTCATGAAAGAAACTCCTTTCCAAAAAAGAAAAATCCCCACTACAATTCTTAAAATATCCAACGGATAGGATGTATGAGCATTAGCCCATTTGTTCAAGCTTTTTACAGTTTCCATACAGTTTAGTTTTTTAAATTAGTTACCTAAAATTACTAAATAGTACAGAAATAACCTACTCAAAATCAATATTTTATAAAAAACTTATCTTTTACTGGCTGTATATCTTCGGTAGCTTTTACTTTTTCTTTGATTGTTTGCCAATCATTAGTCGCTTGCAATCTCACCTGTTTGCCTTTAATCAAAACATCGATGGGCATTTCAAAATTCTTTTCATTAGTTTCCCAACGGTATTGAATACTACCTTTTTCTTTGCGCAATTGCAATTCAGGAATTTGAGTATGTTTTAAGTATTGATTGAAAACCGGAGTTAAATTCAAACCAGATTCTTTGTTGAAAAAATCCACCACTTGTTCGTGTGTAACGATTTGCTTTTTGAATGTTTCAGAGTAATTCAGAATTAAGCTCCACCATTTTGCATCATCGTTAATAATATGACGCATGGTATTTAACATCAACGCACCTTTCGGATACATGTCGCCACTACCCTCTTTATTTACACCATAATGTCCAATAATTGGACGGTCGTTGCTTACATTGTCATGCAATCCACGAGCATATTGCATCGCTTTATCATACCCAAACTGACATTCGATAAACACAATTTCAGAGTATTGAGTAAAGCCTTCATGAATCCACATATCGGCGATATCTTTTGAAGTAACGCTATTTCCAAACCATTCGTGACCACTTTCGTGAATCGTGATGTAATCAAAAAGTAATCCGACACCTGTTTGCGATAAGTCATTACCCAAATACCCTTGCATATAATGATTTCCATAAGCTACAGCACTTTGGTGTTCCATACCTAAATAAGGTGTTTCTACTAATTTGTAACCATCCTCACTAAAAGGATATTTTCCAAATTTCGATTGAAAACAATCCATCATCGGTTTCACTTCTTCAAAATGCTTGCGCGCTTTTTGTTCATTGGCTCTTAGTACATAATAATCCAAGTCCAAACCTTTATGATTGTCGTGAATATGAACATAATCGGCAATATTAATGGTAATATCGTACGTATTGATTGGGTTTTTCACTTCCCAATCCCAACGCGTATAGCCATTTTTCAAATCTTCGCTACCTAAGAAACGGCCATTAGAAACATTCATTAAACCATTTGGAACAGCAACTTTAACAGACGTACCAAAATCCGGTTCGTCACTTTGAGAATCTTTTACAGGAAACCAACAACTTGCGCCAAATCCTTGACAAGCCACACCAATCCAAGGCTTAGCAGAAGTATCTTTTGCAAATACAAATCCGCCATCCCATGGAGCACGTTTAGCAACAACCGGTTTACCCGAATAATAGAAACGGATTTTTTGTGCTGTTCCTTTATTCAACATTTCAGGAAACTGAATAAACGTTGCCAAAAATTCCCTTTTGTACTGTAGTTTTTTATTATTGTACACAATACTGTCAACATTCATATTTTCGAATAAATCAATTTGAATGGTATTGGTATTTTCTATGATTTTGAAGTCGATATCATTATAACCAACGATTGATCTGCCATTAGGATCAATTGTAATGTTCAAATCATAGCGTTGCACATCGAAGTTGGTACGTTCCGGACGTAAACCACCTTGTAAGGTATCTCTTCTCGTAAACACTTCTTTGGCCACCGTAAGTTGTGCCGAAGCAAATTGACAAAATCCTAATAGAATCGTTGCAAATACTAATTTTTTCATAGTTATAAAATAAAAAATCTACCACGTAAAGTTAATGGTAGATTTCGATTTTTTATTTTTTTTAAGAAAAGTTTAATTTTTAATAAATAATTTCACTCTACGAATAAAATAAAAAAATCTACTTCCTAGAGACGGAAGTAGATTTCATTAATTATCTTTTTTAAGATTTATGTTTTCACTAAAATCTTAAACATAAATCTGACAACGAAAAAACTCATTATTATGACTAAAACGTAAAATAACCAATTAGGCATATCATATAGACCGTCTCTTTTATGGAATATGTTATACAGCCATCCAAAAGAATCATTTTTAGGAATCCCATATTCATCAACATCACCAACAAACTTTAAAAAGTATTCCAATGAGAAACCGATGGAAAGACATAATGGAGCAAAGAAAACCGCTAAACTTTTTTTTAAAATAATATCATTCATGTAAAACTACACTTGAATCACTCCTAAATTGAACTGCTTTTCGATTGGTGCATGATTTGCCGCTTCAATTCCCATAGAAATCCAGGTTCTGGTTTCTAAAGGATCAATGATAGCATCAGTCCACAAGCGAGATGCAGCATAATAAGGCGACACCTGCTCGTCGTAACGTGATTTGATTTTATTGAATAATTCCTCTTCTTTTTCGGGAGTAATTTCCTCTCCTTTCGACTTTAGAGAAGCTGCTTCGATCTGCATTAACACTTTAGCAGCTTGCGCACCACCCATTACAGCCAATTCGGCACTTGGCCAAGCAAAAATCAGTCGTGGATCGTAGGCTTTTCCACACATTGCATAATTTCCGGCACCGTAAGAGTTACCAACCACTACCGTGAATTTTGGTACTACAGAATTGGAAACTGCATTCACCATTTTAGCACCATCTTTGATAATTCCGCCGTGTTCCGATTTTGAACCCACCATAAATCCGGTAACATCATGAACGAAAACTAATGGAATTTTCTTTTGGTTACAATTCGCAATAAAACGCGTTGCTTTATCGGCCGAATCCGAATAAATCACACCTCCAAACTGCATTTCGCTTGGTTTTGTCTTCGATCCGGTCGTTTTCACAATTTTACGTTGATTGGCTACGATACCCACAGCCCAACCATCGATACGAGCATATCCCGTAATTAAAGTTTGTCCGTAGCCGGCTTTATATTCATCAAATTCAGAATTATCAACCAAACGTTTGATGATTTCCATCATATCATATTGTTCGGCACGAGATTTTGGTAAAATTCCGAAGATTTCATTTTCATCCAAAGCTGGTTTTTCAGCTTTAATTCTGTTAAAACCTGCCTTTTCATAATCGCCCATTTTACCAACAATGCTTTTGATTCTGTTTAAAGCATCTGCATCATCTTTCGCTTTAAAATCGGTCACACCAGAAATTTCACAATGCGTAGTTGCACCACCCAATGTTTCATTATCAATAGTTTCACCAATAGCTGCTTTCACCAAATAACTTCCAGCCAGGAAAATACTTCCGGTTTTATCCACAATTAGAGCTTCATCACTCATAATAGGCAAATAAGCTCCACCGGCAACACAACTTCCCATTACAGCAGCAATTTGCGTAATTCCCATACTGCTCATGATAGCATTGTTTCTAAAAATTCTTCCGAAGTGTTCTTTATCCGGGAAGATTTCGTCTTGCATTGGTAGATATACCCCTGCAGAATCCACTAAATAAATAATGGGCAATCTATTTTCTATTGCAATTTCTTGCGCTCTTAAATTCTTCTTTGCAGTAATTGGAAACCAAGCACCCGCTTTTACAGTGGCATCATTCGCTACTACGATACATTGTTTCCCTTGAATGTAACCCATTTTAACTACTACTCCACCACTTGGGCATCCACCATGTTCAGCATACATACCATCACCTACGAAAGCGCCAATTTCAATCGAATTTTCATTGTCATCCAATAAATAATCGATACGCTCACGAGCCGTCATTTTTCCTTCGGCATGTAGTTTTTGAATTCTTTTTTCACCTCCACCCAATTTCACTTTAGCAAAACGTTGTCGTAAATCTGATAGTAAAAGTTTGTTATGATCTTCGTTTTTATTGAAGTTTAAGTCCATGTTAGTCGTGTCTATTATTTTTTTGCGACGCTAAAGTACGAAAACGTTTTTTTTTAATTCTTTAAAGTTTTTAACATAACCCATTTTCTTAACCAAGAAAACAAATTGATAACCAAATGTTAAATCTCCTATAACTTTCTGTTTACTAAAAAGAAACTCTTTTGTAAGTTAAACCAACCCACATGAAGGCGTTATTCTTATTTGCATTTCTATCATTCCAACCTATTGCTTTTTCACAGAATTCGGAGGAACTAAAATCGCTTAGAAAAAATCAAGAGGAAGAAATAAAAGACTCCAATGAAAAGAGCTTCACACGCAAAATGAAAATCGGAGATATTTATGAAAAAAATGGATTTTATTCAGATGCATTGAAGTCCTATAATCAGATTTTGGAGAATTATAAAACGAAAAAGAAAGACAGTTTGTATGTCATTGTGAATACTAAAATTGGAACTATTTACAAAAATACAAAGCAGTATAAAAGTGCTGCCGGTTTCTATAATGAAGCCATAACAACATCCAAACAGCTTAAATATAAAATTGGATTAGCAAATTCATTGAGCTTATTGGGTGCCAACTATGAAAAACAAGGGGATTATTTAAAAGCTTTAGCACTCGAAAACAAAAGCCTAACCTATCTTACCCCGAAAAAGCATCCTTTTGAGGTTGCCAATGTATATGAAAATATTGGAAGTATTTATGAAGACTTACTTGAATTGGATAAAGCATCTCTATATTTTCAAAAAGCTTATTCCATTTTTAAAGGAAGTACAACCAAAGAAGAAGCCAACATCTTAAATAATATTGCAGATATACACAGAAAAAAGAAGCAATTGGACGAGGCCATTCGCGTTAACCTACAATCCTTGGATCTTTCAAAAAAACTAAAGGATAACCGTTTACAAGAAAGTGCATATAAAGATCTTGCTAAAATTTATGCCCTCAAAGAAGATTACAAAAGAGCCTATGACAATCGAATTGAAGCAGAAAAATTCAAAGAAGCGGCATTAGTCAATGAAAATAAAAATCAGGTGAATCTTTTATTGACCGATTTAGAAATTGACCGAAAAGAATCACAAATCAAATTATTGGAAGAACAGAACAAATCGAGGGAAATGCAACTATTACTTCTCATTATCATTGCGGCATCTGCTATTATTATACTGTTAGTGGTTTATTTTTCGATGAGAAAGAAAAAAATAGTACAAGAGAAAATTCAGTTGTACCAGCAACAAAAATTGCAAGCTGAATTGGAAAAAAAATGGATGGAAGAAAAAAACCTTCAAAAAAGTCTGGATTTAAAAACAGCAACCTTATCGAATTACAGTTTACACATTGCTCAAAAAAATAAAATCCTTTCAGAACTTTCTTTAAAATTAAAAAACATGGCCGATAGAAAATCTGTCAATCATGATGTTTTAATTAAGGATCTATGTTCTGAAATTGATTTTGTACTGCATCAGGAAAATGAATGGGAAGATTTCAATATATTCTTTGAAGAAATTCATCCGAATTACATCAAAAACTTATCCAATATTGCGCTGGAAGATCTTTCGCCTGCCGAATTGAAATTAGGTATTTTATTGCGTTTGAATTTATCTTCGAAAGAAATAGCAGCCATTTTAAGAGTAACACCGGATAGTGTTCGTGTGGCTCGTCATCGTTTCAGAAAAAAATTACCTATCGATGCGAAGAAAGATCTCATCAATTTTTTATTGGAATTATAGCGTAAAACCGCGTTTGTTTTAGAAAGGTTTCTTCAATGTAAAATTTGAATTAATGTTGCCTTTCAATTACGTCTGAATTTGTCTTTGTTGCCTCTTTGTTGCCTTGTTATTTTCCTTGTAAAGCATTGTTAAATATAGCTTTGTCGATGAAAATTAAAACTTATCAAATGAAAAATTTAACTATTTTAAAACAGCTGTTTGTAACGGTATTGCTACTGTTTTCAATATTCGAAATGGCTGCTCAAAACGGCTCCATTAAAGGAAAAGTAATAGATGAAAATTCCTTTCCATTACCCGGCGCTAAACTCTACATCGAATCAATTAAAAAAGAAGTCTACACCGATTTTGATGGCAGCTTCGTACTTGTATCTATTCCTAAAGGAACATACACTTTAAAAGTTGCTTATTTAGGTTTCACACCTTCTGATACACAGATAGTGATTGAAGAAACCAAAACATTAACCCTTACTATTAGCTTATCGCCAGACACAAAAGAATTAAATGAAATTGAAGTAGAAGGTTTTCGTAACGACGGACAAGCAAAAGCATTAAATACACAAAAAAACAAAGAGAATATCACCACGATTATTTCAACAGATCAAATTACAAAATTTCCCGATTCAAATATTGGAGATGCTGTAAAACGTGTCCCAGGAATTACGATGCAAGTCGATCAGGGAGAGGCCAGAAATATCATTGTTCGAGGCTTGTCTCCTCAATTAAACTCAGTTACTCTAAACGGGAGTCGCATTCCCTCGGCCGAAGGCGATAATAGGAACGTTCAAATGGACTTGATTCCTACCGATATGATTCAAACCGTTGAAGTTAACAAGGCAATTACACCCGATATGGATGCAGATGCTTTGGGCGGTTCGGTAAATCTTATCACCAAAACTTCTCCACAAAAATTTCGCTTATCGACAACATTAGGAAGTGGAATTAGTTATATTACCAATAAACGTATCTTAAACGGTTCTTTTCTTATAGGTGACCGAACTGAAAATGGCAAATTGGGATGGCTTGTTTCTACATCTTTCAACGATCGAATTTTTGGAAGTGATAATATTGAAGCCGAATGGGAAGATGAATTCGAATACAACAACGGTGATCCCGATAATCTGGAAGAAGTTGAAGTAAATCCTTATGCAAAACAAGTCGAAGCCAGAGAATACCGAATTCAGCGTATCAGAAGAAGTATTTCTGCAAATTTTGATTACAAATTAGACAATGCAAATACCTTATATTTTAAATCGATTTACAATTGGCGCGATGATCGTGAAAACCGATTTGCTTTCGGACAGGAAATTTTAGATGGTGAAGCTATCAATACTGGCGACTTTACTGTTGATGGAAATGGTAATTTACTTTCTTTCCCCATTGAAGCTACCAGAGAAAACAAACAAGGAATTGCGGGTGGTCGTAATAAAAGTGCCCGTTTAGAAGACCAACGCATGCAGAATTATAGTATTGGAGGTAATCATTTAATCAATAATCTACAAGTGGATTGGTTAGCATCTTATGCGTATGCTTCTGAGAAAAAAGACCATGAACGATACGTAGCTTACAAAAATGAGTATTCCATTAATTATAATAATGATGCTGAAAAACCTTGGTTTACTCCTAGTAACGAAACTGATGCAGAATATACCAATTTTGAATTTGATGAATTAACCGATGAAACCAATCATACAAATGAAAAAGACATCAATTTAGTAACCAATTTTCAATTGCCACTGTCTTTTATTAAAAGACAAACCGGTAATTTTAAATTCGGTGTTAAAACCCGATTGAAAGACAAAATTAGAAACAATCATTTCACAGAATATAATCCTCTTGGCTCAGAAATGGAAACCTTAGGCGACATTCCAGTTACTAATTATACTGATTCCGATTTCTTAGCAGGAAGTCAATACCAAACCGGATATTTTGCCAATATTGATTTCATCGGAAATTTAGACTTAAACAATACGACACTTTTTGAAGCCGAAGACAAACCTGAAGAATATACAACCGCAAATTTTAGTGTAAAAGAAAATGTATATGCTGGTTATGCTCAATTTAACCAAAAAATCTCGGACAAATGGAGTGTTTTGGCTGGAATCCGAATTGAAAACACCACAATTGAAAGTAAAGGAAATGAAATTATCTTTAATGAAGATGGCGATTTTGAGAGTACAAACGCATTAACCGATAAAAATTCATATACGAATGTATTGCCAAGTATCCATTTTAAATACAATGCGACCAACAACACAATAGTCAGAGCTGCGTGGACCAACACTTTGGCACGAGCGAATTATATAGATTTGGTTCCATATAAAGAAACCAATCGTGAAGAAGAAGAAATTTATTTGGGTAACCCTAATCTGACTCCAACTACTTCAATGAATTTTGATTTCATGGCAGAACATTATTTCAAATCGGTAGGAATACTTTCTGGAGGATTATTTTACAAGAAAATCAATGATTTTATTTATACATTTCAATCCGAAAATACTGATGGATTCGATGTATTCAAGCCAATGAACGGAGATAATGCTTCGGTTCTTGGAGCCGAATTTTCATTCCAAAGACGATTGGATTTTTTACCTGGATTCGCTAAAAATTTCAGTATTTATCTAAATTACACTCATATTACCTCCAAAGCCAAAGGCATCAGAAACGAAGATGGGGAATTGCGTGGCGAGTTGGATTTACCACAAGCCACACCAAACATTTTAAATGGGTCGATTAATTATACTACAAAACGATTCAGTTTGAGATTATCAGGAAATTTTTCAGATGCGTATCTGGATGAATTGGGCGGCCGTGCATTTGAAGACCGTTACTATGACAAACAATTCTTTGTGGATTTCAATGCCAATGTAAATTTCACTAAAAACCTAAGCTGTTTTTTAAATTTGAATAACCTGACCAATCAACCATTACGTTACTATCAGGGAATTTCTTCAAGAGTTTCACAATTGGAATACTATGGAAAAACATTCAATCTCGGCTTAAAATATGACCTTTATTAATTACAAAACAGATAACATGAAACTAAATATATTCCTTTACACAGCCATTATAATTCTTGCTTTGTGTTGCAAAAAAGACAATGCATTGAGCGAAATTAAACCCGATATTATTACAGAAAAAACCATTAATGATACCGATGATCCAGCTATTTGGGTTAATCCTGAAAATCCATCGGAAAGCATCATTTTCGGAACCGACAAAGAAACCAACGGCGCCATATATGCCTTCGATTTGAATGGGAAAATCATCGAAAAGAAAACGATCCGAAATTTACAGCGTCCCAATAATGTTGATTTGGCATATGATTTCAAAATCAATGACACAACAACAGTTACTCTATTGGCGTTTACCGAGAGAGAAAAAAATCAAATTAGGATTTATTCTGTGCCTGACATGAAACCGGTAGATAATGGAGGAATCAAAGTTTTTACTGACGAAGCTAAACCCAATTATAGATTACCAATGGGAATAGCGTTATATCTTTCTCCTATAAACAAAAAGATGTATGCAATCGTTGGAAGAAAAGATGGTCCAAAACAAAACTATCTCTATCAATACGAATTACAAGCAGTTAATAATCAAATCAAAGCTATTTTGGTCCGAAAGTTTGGTAGTTTCAGCGGAAAAAAAGAGATTGAAGCCATCGCTGTAGATAACGAAAATGGCTACATCTATTATTCAGATGAAGAATTTGGAGTGCATAAATACTATGCTGAACCTTCCAAAGGAAATCAAGAAATTTCTCTTTTTGGACAAGATAAATTCTTAACTGACATTGAAGGTATAGCCATTGCAAAGACTTCAGAAAAAGAAGGATATCTTTTGATTTCAGACCAGCAACGAGGAACGTTTAATGTGTTTGACAGAAAAACGAATCAATTCATTAAAGCCATTGATTTGACTACACTTGAAACCGATGGATGCGATGTAACGACAGCTAATTTAGGCAATCAATTTCCAAAAGGAATTTTTGTAGCCATGAACGATTCAAAAGAGTTTTACGTCTATGATTACGGTAAAATCTTGAAAGAAATACAAAAGTAAGTTGTGTTTTAATTTTTTGACAAAGAGGGTTGAATTTCAATCCTCTTTGTTGCTTTACAATAGTTTATGTATTAGATTTACCACTTCTTCACAAATCGATTTTTTTTCAATATTACCAAATTGTTACCTAAATGTTAATAGGAGTTTGATATTAACTTAATAATTTCTTAACATTCGACATCTACTTTTGCACCATTAAAATTAAAACTTATGAACCTAAACAGTATTTTTCAATTTTTAGTACCAAAAGACACTAAATTCTTCCCTTTGTTCGAACAAGCTAGTGGTACTTTAGTAATTTTAGCAGAAACATTGCACGAAGCAGTAAATGCTCCAAAAGAAGAAAGAGAAAATTACTTCAAAAAAATTGAAGAATTAGAAAATAAAATTGAAAATATCACTCATAAAACACAATTGGAATTAAGTAAAAACTTTATTACTCCATTTGACAGAGAAGATATCAATGCTTTAATCCGTTCAATTGATAATGTTGCTGACAACATGCATGGTGCTGCAAGCAGAATGCGCTTGTACCAAGTTGAAAAAATCACAAAATCAATCCGTAAATTAACAGAAATCAATTTAGAGGCGTGTCAGTTAATCAATACTGCAGTGAAAGAATTGAAAGATTTGAAAAATCATGGCTCTATCAAAGCTATTTGCAAAAAAATCAACAAATTAGAAAGCAAAGGTGATGTTGTATTCGATAAAGCAGTTGCTGATATTTTCGAAAACGAATCGGATGCTATCAAAGTGATCAAATACAAAGAGGTTTTATCTGCGCTTGAGATGGCTTCTGACAGATGTAAAGGCGTTTCAAACGTAATCGAACAAATTTCTGTTAAACATTCTTAATATCGATTTTTCGATTGACAACTTATGACTTTACTAATTATTATCATAGTTTTAGCCTTATTATTTGACTATATTAATGGCTTTCACGATGCAGCTAACTCCATTGCTACCATTGTTGCAACTAAGGTGTTAACGCCATTCCAAGCTGTTGTTTGGGCGGCTTTTTTCAACTTTTTAGCCTATTGGGTTTTTGGATTTGGTGTTGCTGATACAGTAGCTAAAACCGCAAGTACTGCTAATATTGATTTGGTGGTTATTTTAGCCGGAATTATTGCTGCTATTATTTGGAATTTATTTACTTGGTGGAAAGGAATTCCTTCTTCATCATCACATACCTTAATTGGTGGATTTGCCGGAGCGGCATTGGCGCATGGTTTTTCAGGAAGAGTTACCGACCCAGAACATACTGGTTTAGCCATTGTTAACTGGTTTAAAGCTACAAAAGAAGGAGAATTATTACCTAGCGGTGTTTTAGTCGTAATTGCTTTTATTGCGTTAGCACCACTCTTAGGTATGCTTATTTCTTACTTGGTTTCGCTTTGGTTTATGTATTCTGCTAAAAAAAGTATTTATCCAAAACTTTTCACTGTTTCTTTCATGATAGCAACTGTAGGGTTTTTATCTACTGTAATGAAAAGTTATGACAAAATTAAAAAACCAAGATTCGAGTCACACTTCTGGAGTGTGGTTGGAGAACCTGAAAACATTAAATGGTTATTGGTAGGATTTATCATTTTCAGCTTAAGTACAATTTGTTTATTATTCAGCAGTTTTTCTGCGGGTAGAGCGGAAACCATATTAAAGAAAACGCAGTTATTATCTTCAGCAGCTTTCAGCTTGGGACATGGTGGTAACGATTCACAAAAAGTAATGGGAATCATTGCTGCTGCTGTTGCGGTTTACATTAATACAAGTGGAATCGACGTAATGTCAATGCCGGATTGGTTACAAGTAGTATTACCATCAGAAAAAAACGGAGTTAAAATTGATGGACAAATGCCAGGATGGATTCCTTTAGCTTGTTATACTGTTATCGGTTTAGGAACTTTAAGTGGTGGATGGAAAATTGTAAAAACAATGGGATCTAAAATCACAAAAGTTACCGCATTCGAAGGTGTAGTAGCAGAATCTGCGGGAGCTTTAACCTTATTCATTACTGAACACTTTAAAATTCCAGTATCAACTACACACACAATTACAGGTTCAATTATTGGTGTTGGCGTTACTAAACGTGTATCAGCAGTTCGCTGGGGTGTAACGGTTAATTTATTGTGGGCTTGGATTTTAACCATTCCAGTTTCAGCATTATTGGCAGGTATATTATACTATTTCCTAAGAATTTTTATCTAAAAACGATATTGTCACAAAAAAGAGGCTAAACTTAGTCTCTTTTTTTTTAAACTTTTTCTCAAAAAAATAACATACATATAAATTACACACAACTTTCACTAAACATTAATTCATTACAACTAACTACTTAAAAATGAAAAAAATAGTTCAATTTTCATTACTACTTTTCTTTCTTCAGGGAATAACGCTTCATGCGCAAATTACAATAACACAAACAAAGAATGATAACGATTTGAAGTTATCTGCTCTACCTTATTACAGTTTTGGTAAAGGCGTAGGCTTGACTTCACCCGATAGTTTATTTCAATTCAATATTCGTTTCCGATTACAAAACAGAGTTACTTATATTGATAATGAGGATGAAAAACCAGCTTATGATGGTCAAATCAGAAGATTACGTCTTCGTTTTGATGGCTATGTTGGTAATCCTAAATTCTTATATGCCATTCAACTTTCATTTGCTCCTGGCGATGTTGGAGAAATTGTTGAAGGAGAAAATATCAATATCATTCGTGACGCAGTAGTCTTCTACAGACCTAATAAAAATTGGAATTTAAGTTTCGGACAAACAAAATTACCAGGAAATAGACAACGTGTGAATTCTTCTGGAGGTTTACAATTAACTGACCGATCGATAAATAACGGTAAATTCACGATTGACCGTGATTTTGGTTTTCAGGTACATAATATGAATGAATTCAAAGATAAATTTTCGTACAACATTAAAGCGGCCGTATCAACGGGAGAAGGTCGAAATATTACCAAAAAAGCGGATGACGGTGTTGCTATTACCGGTAAAATAGAAGTAATGCCTTTAGGTGCATTTTCGAAAGATGGAACCTATTTTGAGGGAGATATTGTACGAGAAAAAAAACCAAAACTACTAATTTCGGGTGCCTTTCAACAAAATAACCATGCCCGAAAAACGCAAGGACAATTAGGTAATTATTTATTTGAAAACAGAACCATGAAATCTGTATTACTAGATGGAATGTTCAAGTACAAAGGTTGGGCTGCCATGGCCAGTTATATGTCAAGAACCACTAATGACAATGCTATCACCATCAACCCTGACGATATCACTGAGAGTAATTATGTTTTTGTAGGTGATGGTTTCGATTATCAACTAAGCTACAACACATTATCCAATTATGAATTCATCGGTCGTTATTCTACCCAGAAAGTTGGAGCCGATATTAAAAATTTAGCGCCGGATTCAAAACAATTAAGCTTTGGAGTAACCAAATACATTTGGGAACACACTTTTAAACTACAAAGTGAAGTTTCTTTTGATAAATTGACTTATTTTGATGGTTCTTCCAAAAACAATTGGTACTTACGTTTTCAGGTCGAAATCGGAATATAAAATAAAATAATCCTGCCTAGGCAGGATTATTTATTAGTAACTGTTGGACAATTTCTTTTCGTTTAATTTTTCCTGTTTCTGTTTCGAGAAATTTTGCTACATAAAAGACGACTTTAGGTCTTTCATATTTATCCAAAGTATCAAAAACACTTTCCTCTAATTTATTCTCAACTCCTTCAACAATTAAAACTACTTTCTCACCCAATTGTTTGTCAGGAATACTATCAATAAAAAAACGATTGCTCATTCTTCCATAAATTTTCTCTTCAATTGTTTCCGGGAAAAGCTTTATTCCTCCGCTATTGATCACATTATCCACTCTGCCTTTCCAAATAAATTCAGTTGGCGAAACAATACACGCTATATCATTAGTTATAATCAAATCGGAATTTAATTTAGGAGCATCTATCACCAGACATTCTCTATTATCCAATGAAATTATTACATCAGGTAAAACCGTAAAAACTTCTACCCCTACTCGCTTTGCAGCAATATGAGTTACTGTTTCAGTCATACTATACGTTTCATAGGCTTCACATTTTTTGGTTTTCAACTTCTCAGCCAAATCAGGATTAACTTTCGCACCACCAATAATCAACTGTTTAATTTGATCAAGCTTATCCAAAGAATTTTCAACTTGTAAAGGAACCATTGCTACAAAATCATAGTACTTTTCATTGTTATCCATCGGATTTGATTTTGGTTCAACCAAATCAATTTCCAATCCTAATACCAAAGCACGAACTAACATCATTTTTCCGGCAATGTATTTCACTGGTAAACAACATAAAGCAGAATTGCCTTCTGATAATCCAAAAAAAACAGCAGATGCCAAAGCAGAGTTTACCATCGCTTGCTTTTTCACATGTAGTCGCTTCGGTTTACCTGTAGTACCTGATGTTTGTACAATTACAAAATCATTATCATCGAACCAATTAAGTAAAAATAAACCGGTTTCTTTCAGAAAGTTTTCATTGCTTTTACTGTATTCCTCAGCTATTTCAAGAAGTTGTTTCCGATTTAAATGAAATGCATTCCATTTGAAATTGGGATGGATACTATGAAAAAGTTCTTTAGTCATTACCACTATATTCTATAGCTTCAATATTGTTAGAGCTGGTCACTTTCCCTGTAAGCTTTTCCTTCCAATTGTTCCAACCGTATTTTTTAGCAAAAACGAACAATAATAAAGGGAAAATTATAAGCACTGGCATCACAACTTCGAAACCAGCACTTGGCTCTGAAATATCTTTAAAAACAGAATGTGTCTGAAAAGCTGTCCAATTGGCTGTAACCAAAAGTGCCATAACTAAATTATTCGCCAAATGAAATCCTAAAGCTAGCTCCAAACCTTCATCCATTAAAGTAATTATTCCAAGGAAAAAACCTGTACCTATATAATAGACAAGGACAATGTAACCTAACTTGTCTATTTCAGGATTACTAATGTGCATCAGTCCAAAAGCTATAGAAGTAAAAAGTAGTGGAAACCATCTATTTTTGGTAACAACTCCTAAACCTTGCATTAAATGTCCACGAAATAAATACTCTTCAAAGCTGGTTTGAAAAGGGATCAGTGCTACTGCCAAAGCGAAAAAAACAATAAACTTTGACAAATCAAAATTCAAAACGTAATCTTCGGGAGAAAGAAAATAACTAATCAATGTTATTACTATTTGAAAAGTACCCCAAATTGAAAAAGCAAAAAAGAAACGTTTCCAATCGATTTTACTTCTAGAAGTTGTAAAACGCACCAAGGTTTCTTTCTGAATGTATTTTACCCATAAAAAAAGCAAGATCAATCCAACCAAAAAAGGTACCATTGAATCAATAAAAAAACTATTAACTCCATTTCTATTAATCTCATCCTGAATAATTTGATTTACATCTAAATTCAGCAATTTGATGGCTAAAAAATTGATAATCATTAAACCGAAGAACAAAAGTGGAAAAGGCAAATAAAGAAAAAATTTGAATTTAGGGGTATTAAACTGATCGATAAACATAGAATAGCAGGTTTAAGTTATTGTAATAAGTAATCAAATACCTAATTTTGTTACAAATTACAAATTAATATAATGATTACAATTTATCATAATGCACGTTGTTCCAAATCGAGAGAAGGCATATGTTTTTTAGACGAATCCAAAAAAGAATTTGAAATTATCAATTATCTTGAAAAATCACCAAAGAAAAGAGAATTAAAATCATTACTAAAAAAACTTAAACTGTCTCCTATTGAATTAATCCGAAAAAAAGAACCAACATGGATAAACCTTTTCAAAGAACGCCAATTAACTGATGACGAGATAATTGAAGCAATGGTACAATATCCAATTCTTATTGAGCGACCAATTGTAGTGAACGGAAACAAAGCAGTAATTGCTCGTCCGACAGAAAAAATCAATGAAATTCTATAACTACCCCATTTAACATTACTTTAGGAAAATAAAAAAAAACGTGGCTTATTTTTGCTTTTGTAAAATCAAGCACATGAAATTTATCCAAAAAGCCTCATTCCTACTAATTTTATTTAGCATAACTTCTGGATTTGGACAACAAAAACAGGAAGGAAAAAAAATTATTCTTACAGGAAAAGTAATTGAGAAATCAACTTCTTCTCCTTTAGATTACGCTACCGTTACAATTATCGGTTTTAATTCCAACCAAGTCGTTTCCGGTGGATTAACCGATGCAAACGGAGAATTTAAAATTGAAATCCGCCCTGGTAAATTCAATATAAAAGTTGAATTTATGTCATTTAAAACCTATGAACTCAAAGAAAAATCAATTTTTGAAGATACAAACCTAGGAACAATTGCATTACAAGAAGATGCAAAAATGATTGACGAAGTAGTCATCAGAGCTGAAAGAACTTCAGTAGACATTAAATTAGACAAAAAAGTATACACTGTTGGAAAAGATATCATGGTTCGAGGTGGTACCGTTAGTGATGTATTGGATAATATTCCCTCTGTTTCGGTGGATGCCGAAGGAACCGTTGCCTTACGTGGTAACGAAAGTGTACGAATTCTAATCGATGGAAAACCATCAAACATGGGAAATATTAATGATGCTTTAAAACTAATTCCTGCCGAAACTATTGATAAAGTAGAAGTTGTTACGAGTCCATCAGCGCGTTATGATGCAGAAGGTGGTGGTGGTATCTTAAATATCATACTTAAGAAAGGAAAAAACCAAGGAATCAATGGAACATTTGTTGTTTCTGCGGGTGAACCTAAAAACTCTGGAATTTCAGCTAATTTGAATTTTAAAGAGAAAAGTGCCAACTTCTTCACAACAATTGGATACAATGACCGCAGTAATCCCGGAAGCACTAAAATTGATCAAACCAATTTTAATCAAAACGAGTTTATCCGCGAAAGAAGAGACAATAACCGTTTTGGAAAAGGTCTAAACGCAAATTTTGGAATTGAACTTTTACTCGACAAATCAACTTCTTGGACTAATTCATTGAATTTTAGATCAAATAAAGGTGGAAATATAGAAAATGTTTTCTATTACAAATACGATCTAAATAAACAATATTTAGAAACCACAAAACGTTTTAACGATCTGAATTCGAGTAATGAAAACGTTGAATATGCCTCTAATTTCATTAAAAACTTCAAAAAAGATGGACATAAATTAACTGCAGATATTTCCATTTCATACAATAATGATGGTGATAATTCAATAATTGATGGGACCAAAATAGACGATAATTCATATATTTCATCAGAGAGAACACGTAAAAATGACAAACAGCAACGTAATTTATTTCAATTGGATTATGTTTTGCCAATTGGAAAAAAATCTAGATTTGAAGCCGGTTTCAGAGGAAATTATGTAAAGTCAATCTCTGATTATCAAGTGCAAGAAAAGGGAGATTCTCCGGACAATCCCTACACAGATGTTGTTGATTTTACCAATACATTCCAATACAATGAAAATGTGACTGCTGCTTACACACAGTACGGTTCAAAAATTAATAAATTTTCCTTTTTATTTGGTTTACGTTATGAAGAATCTAAAATTGACATCAATCAATTAACCGATAATTTATCCAAAACAAAAAAATATGACAATTGGTTTCCAAGCGCATTTCTTACCTATGAAATCAACGATAACAGTAGTATCGCTTTAAACTACAGCAAGCGTATTGCTAGACCGAGAGATCGTTTTATCAATCCGTTTACTTCATACACCAGCAGTGTAAACCTATTTAAAGGGAATCCTGATATCAATCCAGCTTTTACCGATGCCTACGATATTGGTTATTTAAAAAGATGGGATAAATTAACCTTGAATACTTCGTTGTATTATAATCATACTACCGATTCATTTGAGCAAGTGAGAAAAGAAACAGGAGTACTTATTGACGGAATGCCTCAAATTGAAACTACTTTCTTTAATTTAGGAGAAAACAAGCGTATCGGTTTTGAATTCACACTAAATTATAATTTCAAAAAATGGTGGAAACTTAATGGTAATTTTAACTTTTTCAACACTGCTAACTCTGGAAGCTATACTTACACCAATATAAATAACCAAGAAGTTACACAAGACTTCAACAGAAAAACCAACACTTGGTCAAGTCGAATAACCTCTAAAATAACATTGCCTTATAAAATCGACTGGCAGACCAATCTAACGTATAACGGACAGCAAAAAACAGGTCAAAGCACAAATAAAGGAATTGGTGCGGCCAATGTGGCATTCAGTAAAGATATCTTAAAAGACATGGGAACCATTTCATTTAATGTTAATGATGTCTTCAACTCTCGTAAAAGAATTCAGGACACTGAACTTCCAAGTGTAATTTCTCATAGTGAAATGCAATGGAGAAAAAGATCTGTCACTTTTTCTTTTACATATCGATTCAATAAAAAGAAAACAGAGAGAGAACAAAAACCACGTCAAGGTGGAAATGGAAATGGTGATGATGAATTCATTGGTGGATAAAAAAGAATATACATAAAAAAACCTCGACTTTGTCGAGGTTTTTTATTGTAGAAACAAGCTTTAAACTGTAGCTTGTTCTTCGTTTTCTGCAAGTCTTTTGGCTGCTCTTTTTTCTTTGAAAGATTCCCACAAATAACCTCCTACCCAGTAGAATACGAAATTAATTAAGAAAATCATTAACCAAAACCCCATTGTAAGGATGGTTAAGAATAAAAGAAAACCTAAGTACTGTTGAAATTCAAACATATTTTCCGGAATTTTGAATACTTTACAAATGTAGATGTTATTATTCGCTTAAACAATACTAATTTCAATTAATTTTAAACACTAGTACCATTTACGCCATTTAAAATAATAAACCATACCTACAAACAACAAGAACATTCCTCCAAGTACCATAAAATAACCATATTTCCAATGCAACTCCGGCATATTGTCAAAGTTCATTCCGTAAACTCCAACGACAAATGTTAGTGGCATAAAAAAAACGGAAACTACTGTAAGTGTTTTCATCACTTCATTCATTTTATGGCTTTGCATCGAGAAAAATATAGACGAAGCACTATCGAGGTTACTCAAGTCATATTCTATCTGTTCCAAAAGTTCTAATGCCTTTTGATATAATCGTTCATAAAAACTATAATTTTCTTTTTCGATGACATTAAAAACATTATCATCTTTTGTCGTTTTAATGGTGTGTAAAGAATCTCTTAAAGGCACAATGGCTCTTTTCAAAAAATGAAAATTATCCCGATGTTTTTCTATCTGCTCTAAAACTTCCAATTTAGTGCTGGTTTTGGAAAGATTAATTAACTCTTCTACTTTGTCTTCTTCAGCTTCTATGGTAATATAAAAATTTTCCATAACTGCATCCAAAAGCAAATACAATAAATAATCGGTCTTTTTATCTCTAACAATACCGGAATGTGTCCTGATTCGTTCTCTAATGTGAGTAAAAAAATCACTTCTTTTTTCCTGAAATGACACCAAAATACCGTCTTTCAATAAAAAACTGATTTGTTCGGCAATAATATTATCCGAATTTTGAATTGGCAGTAAGGATTTGATATTGAAGAAAAGAATATCGTGGTATTCATCAATCTTTGTTCGCTTTGACGTGTTGAGGATATCTCCTAACATAAAATTATCCACACTAAGAAAGTCACCAATTTCTTTGATAATAGAAACATCGCTCAATCCATGAACATTGAACCAATTGTTTTTATTAAAATCAAATTGATGAATCAACTTCGAAAAATGAGTATCTCCACATTCCGTTAAATCGTTGGTATCATAGACAAACAATTGCATTTCTGTGGGAACATCTTTGTGAATTCCTGTGTATTCTAAAAAAGTAGGAACCACCTTTCTACCTTTCTTATATTTTATTTTTCGCACTTCTACTAAATTTAGTAGTAATATTACAAAACTTTGGGTAAGAAAAAAAGCTGTGAGAATAAATCCTAACAGCTTTCCTGAATTAAATAACTAACTTCTATAGTAAAATTGATTTGTTGTCTTTTTGTAATGCTCTTACAACTTATCAAATTTATTTTTCGTTTTTTTTATATCAGATGATATAAAAATCATATCCTACTCAAATTTAAGAAATTACATTATCATTTTAACATTTTACACCAACTATTTTTACACTTTTCATGTCATACAAAATCGAATTTCTATAAAATTCCAGAAACAATAGTACTTTTACATAAAATTGAATTATGAAGATCCTAATCAAAAATATCAAAGAACTACTACAAATCAGGGAAGCAGCTATTTCTAAAGTTTCAGGAAAAGAAATGGCTATTCTACCCAAAATTGACAATGCCTATGTATTGATAGAAGACAATTTGATTGCCGATTTCGGTTCAATGGATCAATGTCCGCAATTTGAAGTAGATTCTATTATTAACGCCAAAGGAAGAGTGGTTTTACCAACTTGGTGCGATAGTCATACTCATATTGTTTATGCCGGAAATCGTGTTCAGGAATTCGTAGATCGCATCAACGGATTGAGTTACGAAGAAATTGCCAATCGTGGCGGAGGCATTTTGAATTCCGCCAAAAAACTGAATGAAACTTCTGAAGAGGAAATTTATGAGCAATCTAAGATTCGTTTGGAAGAAGTTATGCAACAAGGTACAGGAGCAGTTGAAATCAAATCAGGCTATGGCTTAACTGTTGAAGGAGAATTAAAAATGCTGAGAGTTATCCGCAAACTATCTGAAAACTATCCGATAGCTATTAAGTCGACTTTCTTGGGCGCACATGCTTTTCCAACACAATATAAAGAAAACCATGCTGCTTACATTGATTTGATTATTAATGAAATGTTACCCAAAATAGCGGAAGAGGATTTAGCAGACTATATAGATGCATTTTTAGAAACTGGTTATTTTTCTGTAGAAGAAACTGAAAAAATCATGGAGACAGGAAAAAAATACGGTTTAATCCCTAAAATTCATGTAAATCAATTTACAGCTATCAACGGAATTGAAGCTTGTGTAAAACATAATGCATTAACTGTAGATCATTTAGAAATTGTAACCGACGAAGACATTGAAGTTTTGAAAGGAAGTGCAACCATGCCCGTTGCATTACCAAGCTGCTCTTACTTTATCAGCATTCCTTACACACCAGCTCGTAAGATGATGGAAGCTGGATTACCTTTAGCCTTGGCAACCGATTTTAATCCAGGTACCACACCTTCAGGCAATATGAATTTTGTTGTTGCAACAGCTTGCATCAAAATGAAAATGACACCTGAAGAAGCCATCAATGCAGCAACAATTAACGGAGCATATGCAATGGGACTTTCTGCAACTCATGGAAGTATTACAAAAGGAAAGAAAGCCAATTTGATTATTACAAAACCATTAGTGTCTTACTATCAATTGCCTTATGAATTTGGAAGTAATCTGATTGAAGATGTAATTATTGAAGGAAAGGTGTTATAAATACCTTTCCTTGATTACATTCTGATGATGAATGCAATGACCGGTAACAATATATCCGATTGCTCTTACTGATATTTCCTTACCGTTAGCAATTCCTTTACTTAATAGCATTTCTTCCGAAAAACTTTCAAATAAACAAATTGTCGCCTTTCGAACCATTAAAAACTCCTGAAGTAAATCGGACATACTTCTTCGATTAGCATCCGCTACAGGAACATAATCATTTTCTTCGAAACCAGTTAAGGGAGTTCGATCAAAACGAGCCATTCTAAGCGCTCTGTAAACAAAAATCCGCTCTGCATCTATTATATGCTGTACAATATCTTTAATAGTCCATTTTTCAGGCTGATAACGGTACTCGTATTTATTTTCGGGAACAATATTTTCTATAAAGTTAAAAAAATCATTCATGTTATCTTCCAAGCCATCAACGATGTCAAGAGACTTAACCGCATTGATATACGGTATGTAGTGTTCAGGAAATTCTCCTGGCTGTAAGTTTTTCATAACATAAAGATAAAAAAAAAGACCTTAAAAAAGGCCTTTCATATCTTACATTTCTCTAAAAATGGTGTGCATCAATCTTTTTTTATCGTTGATACTCTCGTCAAGAGAAATCATTGTTTCTGTTCTGTATACTCCTTCGATATCGTCAATCATGTAGATAACATCTTTTGCATGTTTTGTATCTCTAGCTCTAATTTTACAAAAAATATTAAACTTCCCAGTTGTTACGTGTGCAACGGTTACGTAAGGAATTTCATTAATTCTTTCCAAAACAAATTTCGTTTGAGAAGTATTATTTAAGAAAACACCAACATAAGCTATGAATGAATAACCTAATTTTTCATAATCCAATGTCAACGATGAACCTTGAATAATACCTGCATCTTCTAATTTCTTTACACGAACGTGAACGGTTCCTGCTGAAATTAATAGTTTTTTTGCGATATCAGTGAATGGAATTCTTGTGTTATCAATTAACATATCCAGAATCTGGTGATCTACTTCATCTAAACGAAATTTACTCATAACGTATCTCTTTAATTTAACTTTACTATTTATGTTTGTTGTTTGTGCTTTTTTAAAACGTGGCAAAAATACTACATTTTAATTATTCCATTCTCAAATTTAATGTTATCGTTTAAATAAAAATCGGCTCTTTTACCTATTTCTGGAATATTATTCGATGCGTCTGAATATAAACCTTCTTTCCCATCGTATTCCAAATGCCCAATTGTGTTTAGATTTTCATCAACTTCAACAATAAACGCTTCAAACTCAACTTTATTATCTTTAAGAACTTCTTTAAATTGAATGGCAAAATTAGTAATTATTTTTAAAGAATCAACAAAAACACTAAATTTTCTACAAACAATATCGACGAATTTAATATGATTTTGCGGAATTCTTAAATATTCGTTAACATTATTAACTACTATATCGTTTTCGTTTATATAATACAAACTAGTAAGCAAAGCAATAAAAATGAATTTTCTAGTCTCTTCTCTCTGATAATCACCTTGAAAGTGACCGGCCTCAAATAAAATTGTAGGTACATTTAGTGATTGAAACATATCGCCAATACAGTTAATATTATACGAATCATCAAATCGTCCAACCTGATCTGGAATGTGTTTTTGAAGCTCATTATTCATGGCAACTATCACTGAAACTGCCTTTGAACGATTATCATTATAATTTCTTTCTTCATCGTAAGCTGGTGCCAAAAAAGAAACAGTAGCAGGATTTTGAGTATCACCGGCGGCAAAAATAGTACGTTGATCGTGTAAATTATAGCAAAAATCAGGCTGGAAAGCTTCAAAAGTTTTGCGTAATACTTGACTTTCGGGTTGTGACAAATTAACCGAATCACGATTCAAATCTACTTCATTCGCATTAACCCGAGTGTATGCTTCAGCTCCATCTGGATTTAGAATTGGTATGCACAATAAAGTGAATTCGCTTTTAAACTTAATTGCATCAGAAGTGTCTTCTTTTAGGAAATTAAACAAGTCAAATAAAGCCTTTGTAGTTGTTGCTTCATTGCCATGCATTTGAGACCACATAAAAATTTTTGTTTTTCCTTCACCAATACGAACTGCATGAATTGGTTTTCCTTTAACAGATTCACCTATAACAGAAACTTTAAAGTAGTGTTCTAAATCTTTTAATAAAGGTTCGATGTGATTATTGGTAATATACCTTCCTGAAATTGTTTGTTCTTTAAATTGTTTAAAAATTACATTAAAATCCATTCGTATTATCTTTTTACAAATGTAAACAACTTATTTTTTACAATTGTAAACTTAAAAATAGAACTATTTGTTTATTAATGTAAACATAAGATAAGCATTAATAACTAAGCCCCTCATCTCTGCTAATTATTAATTTCTAAGTAATTAATGTAAATACATATATTATTAATTATCAAGCTTTTAAATTAATTTACATAAAGCCATAATTTACATTCAAAACTTTATTCACATTTGTAAAGTTGGTAGTCTTCTTCTTTTTATTTACATTTGTTAACAGGTAATTTAAAGCCTAATTCACAATGGTAAACATCGATGATTTCATTAAAAGATTGGAGCTAATTTTGGAATACTATAGTTTATCAGCTTCTTCATTTGCGGATAGAATAGGAGTGCAACGTTCCAGTTTATCCCACCTCCTTTCAGGTAGAAATAAACCAAGTTTAGATTTAATACTTAAAATTGTAAATGAATTTCCTGAAGTGGATTTGTATTGGATTATTAACGGAGTTGGTAATTTTCCAAAAAATGAGCTTCAAATTGAAAGCGCAATCGAAAAAAAGCCTTCTTCTTTACCTTCTTCAAATTTAGAATCAATTTCCAATGAAATAATCCAACCAATACCCACCGACCTATTTTCTGCTCCCCAAACTGAAATTGAAAATAAGCCCGTGGATGAAAATCAAAAAGAAACAGATTTAAATACGCAAAATTTTGAAAGCATCAAAGTTGATGAAGAAATAGAACAAATTGTAATTTTTTTCAAAAATGGTAGTTTTAAAATTTATAAAAACCAAAGGCCTTACTACAGTTAATACTATACTAAGGCCTTTACACAAAAATTAATAACTAACTAAACTATTTCCTAATTAAGTAAACCGATGAAATTCCGGCTTCTATTCTTGAACTAATAGGTAACACATCTCCATTACTTGTTGGCATTCCGAAAACCAACACCTGTCCTCCTCCACTCAAACGTTCAGCTACATAAATGTATTTTGTTTCTTCATCGTAAGCCACATCTACAGGGTTTCCTAATTTTGAATTTGCTCCGTACACTCTAATTTGATCGTCTGAAGAAATTGTGCCCATATCTGGAGTTTCCATTAGTACATTTGTGAAGTTTTTAATTACTATAACACCTCCATCAGTACTTGATGCAGCACTACCTACATCTGTCAAAACCATTGTGTTATGTTTTTTTGAAAAAGTAATTCCGTGAGTTCTCACCAAACCTTGAATTGTGACTCTTTTAGAAGGTGTTATACTGCCACTTGGATTTGAAAAAAAGTCATTAAATACTACAAGATCACTCGTTAAATCAGCAACAGCATACAAAGTATTTCCATCAATATGAATACCCCAAGTTTTAAAATTTACAGTATAAGAGTTTAATAAGGTAAATCCTGTTGCTGTTTTTTGATAAACAACCAGTTTATTTACATTACCATTCGCTGCATTTTGATCTTGCGTAACAACCACTTTGTCGTTTATGACTGCAATCTCTCTTGGGTTGTTAAAATCAGAAGTACTGGAAAAACTCAGATTCAAATTGTCCTCATTATTTTTTACCGAAGCATTTAATCCAGTATACAATTCCAAACGATTGTTGGTTCGAGAAGCAATAATAAGTTCATCGTTTTCACTGTCGAAATAGGCTCCATCAGCATCCGCACCAGCGACTGTAAACGACTTGGCTTCGGTAGTAGATGATAAATAATTAGTATAAGAAACCTTAGACGAAGTGTTACTGGTTGTAACCAATTTTAATTCATCATTTGAAGAATCATCATCATTTGAACATGATACAGTTAGGAGTCCAATGACTACCACGGAGATAAAAAAGTTTTTCATAGCTTATAGTTTTAGCGTTATAACTACATCTACGAAAAATGTAAATCTTTGGTTTTAAAAAAATGTATTTTTTTTTATTTCGTGAAACTATTTTCTGGAACTTTGCCTATAATCCCATTAAAATAGCCTTCTAAAATTGTAAAATCGACTTCTTTATCACCTGTTGGATACATCGTCGGGAAAACAATTACCTTTTTATTCTTCCAATCAAAACCTATTGGCACAATAGGAACTTCTCCTTTTAAAGCGATATAATAGAATCCCGTTTTCCATTCTGTTACTTTTTTTCGAGTACCTTCTGGGGAAATTGCTAATCTAAAAACTTCTTTTTCATGAAAAATTTTAGCAATCGCATCTACTTTATTTTCATTAGTAAAACGATTTAAAGGTGTACCTCCTACCCATTTGAAATAATAACCAAATGGAAATACAAACAATTCTTTTTTACCTACGAAATTTATTTCCATATCCATACAGCCTCTAGTAAGTAAACCTATATAGAAATCGTGCCAACTTGTATGCGGCACTACTGGTAAAACACATTTTTTTATTGAAGTATCAAATTGACCAACTATTTCCCAGCCCATCAATTTGAAAAAAATAAATTCGTAGAGTTTCTTTTTCATAATAAAAGTTTGCTCAAAAATAGCATTATATTTACGAATAGAAAATTTGATTCATGAATTTCAAGCGCATTTTAAGCTATTTTTATCCAATTACAATTCATCAAACCCTATCCGATATCAATCAAAATTTGGAAATTACCTGGAATAATGGTCAATTGGTTTTGGATTCTAAAAATACCAATTTCTCTTATGGTAGTTTACAACGCGTAATGCGAATTGGTTTGAATCGCATTGGAAAAGACCGAATAACCCAAGCTGAATCAATATTATTACTTGGCGTAGCTGGTGGAAGCGTAATACAAACTCTTCGAAAAGAATACCATTCTAATGGAAAAATAACTGGAGTTGAAATTGACGAAAAAACCATTGCATTGGCCAATACCTATTTTAGTTTGAATACTATATCAAATTTAGAAATCGTAATTAATGATGCATCAGAATACATCAAAACCACATCCGGAAAATTCGATTTGTTGATTATTGATATTTTTCAAGATAAAATAATGCCTGATTTTCTATTCACTGACGAATTCATCACCAACATAAAACGTATTTTAACCAATAATGGTTTTGTATTGTTCAATTCAATTGTAACTCTGAGTGATGACTACGAAAGAAATAAGAAGTTTGAAAAATTATTGCAATCAAAATTCAAAACCGTTATTAAAGTGTCTCGTGTAGAAGGTGATAACGAATTGTTCATTTTTAGCAATGAAAACTACTAATGTTTTAGTGGTCTTCTTTTAATCATTCCGCCTTTGGTATCTTTTACACTATTCATAACAATGAAACAATGTGGGTCAATTTTTTCGATTTCAGTGTTCAATTTGTTAAGTTCCAAACGGGTAATAACGGTATAAATAATTTCGGTTTCTTTCGTTTCCCCTCGTTTTCCAAACCCCCTATGTCCACTGTAAACCGTTACTCCTCTTCCCATTACTTCGATAATCATTTGTCGTATCGTATCGCTATTTGATGAAACAATCGTCACACCTATATATTCATCGATACCTTCAATAATAAAATCCAAAGTTTTAGATGCAGATAAATAGGTAATCATGGAATACAAAGCAATATCAATCCCTAAAAAATAAGCTGCCGAAGAAAATATAAGAATGTTGATCACAATAATAACATCACCAATAGTTGTTCCAAATTTGCGGCTCAAATAAATGGCTAAAACCTCCGTTCCATCAATTACAGCGCCGCCTCTGACTGAAAATCCGATTCCAGCTCCCAAGAAAAAACCACCAAAAATTGCCACCAATAAATTGTCATTTGTGACATTTGGAAAAGTTATTGTTGCCAAACAAAGCGACAAACCTAAAATTGCCAAGGTCGTTTTAAAAGCAAATTGTTTTCCAATAACCTTGTATCCTAATAGAATGAAAGGAAGATTAACTCCTATAATTAACCAATACAACGGAATTTTAGTTATCGCTGAAATTAATAACGAAATACCCGTAGCTCCACCATCGATAAAATTATTTGTAAGCAAAAATGCTTTAAATCCGAAAGAAGCGGAAAAAATACCGATACCAATTAAAACAAAATCTTTTAACCCTCGTTTTAAATTAACAACAAAATCACGTCTTTTTTTGGCAACCTGATATCGTGTTAACTCTTTGTCACCGTTTTTTGAAATAAATCGTAAAATAATCTTGGAAAGGATCGACTTCATATTTTATCTGGTTTTCTATAAAAATACGAAATTCATTTGATATCAAAATTGTGAAATTGTACACTTTTGAATAACTAAAAGAAATGCATTAAATATATTTTGTATTTTTATTTAATCCATTAAAATGAAATTCATCTTTTTCAATTTATTTTTATTCACTTCTGTATTTTCTTTTGGACAAAGTATTGAGAAGAAACCAATTCAAATTCAATTTGAACATTTTATCATTAACAAAGAATCTAAAACCGGCATTCAAAAAGGAAGAAATCCACTTTCTTTACTTGTGTTGGAAGAAAAAGATATTGAAAGTTACAAATCAAAGCAACCAAGCCATTTCGATCCTAAAAATTGCACCTTGAACTATAAAATTTCTCCGGAAGGAAAATTTTATTTTGTAAAAGGGAGTGTTGGTATCAAAAAAAAATCGGTTCCTGAAGAATTAAAAGGCATACCTCAATTTGACTACGAATACTATAATGATTCTACATTGATTGATTTTTTGAACGATAAGTTTTCCAAATTGAATCTCAACTATGTTTTTATCCAAAATGGTACAAAAATGACTGATTTTACTGAATTTTCAGATATTACTTTCGTCCGAAGTTTCTACTTTCAAATCAAATAATTAGAAAAGCTTTCTAGCTTTTTCTAAATCTTCTGGCGTGTCAATTCCTATACTTGCATGTGAAGTTTCAACCATACGTATACGTTTCCCATATTCCAAATAGCGGAGTTGTTCTAGTTTTTCAGAAGCCTCCAGTGACAACATTGGCAAAGTATAAAAATCCATTAACGCTTCTTTTCTGAAGGCATAAATTCCGATATGTTTCATATAGCGCACACCTACATTTTCTTCTCTTGGGTACGGAATCACAGAGCGTGAAAAATACAATGCAAAGCTTTGTTGATCAACAATAACTTTAACATTATTCGGATTTTCTATATCCGTTTTGTCTTTTATTTCAAACATTAACGACGCTAAATCTACTTTTTTATCGATATCATTTCTGAAGACTTCAATCACTTTTTCCAAAGGTTCTTTATCAATGAATGGTTCGTCTCCTTGAACATTAATCACAACATCGACTTCCATATTTAGAACTGCTTCCGCTATACGGTCGCTTCCGCTTTCGTGTTCCTTTATACTCATAATGGCTTTTCCTCCATTGGAAGTAATTTCATTGAAAATCAAATCCGAATCGGTTACCACAAAAACATCGTCAAACAAATATGTTGCAATCGCTGCTTCATATGTTCTCAGAATGACGGTTTTTCCACCCAAATCCTTCATTAGTTTAGCAGGAAAACGAGTTGAAGCATAGCGGGCTGGAATTACGGCAATGATTTTCATTTTATCTAAATTAATTTTTTATTATTTTTTGTGCTTCGCTAATGTTATTTTTATCTGTTGCTTTACAAATATAAAGGCCTGAAGATAAATTTGTTACATAGATAAAATTTTGATTTGAATTAGAAAGCACTAATTGTCCAAGTTCATTAAAAATTTCAATTTTAACTATTTCGGTTTTTGATCTAATTTTTAAAATATCAATTACCGGTGACGGATATAAATTAAATTGATGATTATTATTTGAATTTCTTTTTTTAATTTCTGTTAATGCGGTATTTGTTACTACCGGCAGGTTAAAATCGAAGAAAATGTCCGCCTTATTTTGAAAAACATCTCCAATCACAACATTGTCTTTTGGTTTGATTTTATAAGCTACGAAGCCATGTGAAGCTGGTTCGTTTTCTGCTTCATGCGGTAAATTAATTTTGTCAAAAAAGAATGATACTTTATTTCCGTTTTTAATTTCAACTCTATTATTATGGCTGGAATTTATTAGCTGAAATGTTTCCCAATCCAGTTTGTCTTCTAATGTGTTTTCAATTCTGACATTAATGGCACTTGCCGTACCTTTATTTTGAAAGCGTATCAAATAATGTAGTTCATTTTTGGCTTGATCTATTGTAATACTTTCTCCTTCAAGACACGTTATATCATTAGGGTCAAAAGAACCAATTACAACTTGGTTCAAAATATATAAATTATCATCAGGAGTTGAATCCTCATTCTGTGAATCTATTGAAAGGGAATATACAAGAGAGTCGTTAATCTCCACAGTTGGTGGTGCAGCAATACTAAAACTCAAATTTATTGTCCTTGTTTCAAATGGATTAAGATTGACAAAGTCAAAAGTAAGTGAATTATTCGTTATGGCGTTGGGCGTAATACTGGCTGAATTAAAAGTCAATTTAGAATCATCGAAAACCAATGTGATTTTTCCATTTAACCTCGTGTTACCTACATTGTTAAATACGATTTGATAGCTTGTTTCAAAGCCAGGTCTTGGCTGGTTTAAAGGTACTAAAACCACATTTAAATCATTAACTATTTCACTTGGATACAAGCAAAAATTAGCGACATCAATATTTCCTATACCTACAAACAAAGAATTGTGTGAAACAGGTGCTGAAATATTGAAATTTCTCAATGTTGAAGGAATTGTAGTGGTATAGTTTCCGGGATCAACATAATACTGAAAATATCCTGTTTTTGTTGTAAATGTTGAAATTGTATCGGTACCATTATTTGTAGTAACCTTTAAATTATTGACAGGTATATTACAGTCATCTACATTTAATCCTGCCCTTACAAAACCATTAATTTTGTTAAATGCAGGTCCTAAATTTTTAAAGTAGGTGATTTTATCTGTTTTAACCGTATTCAGATAATTATCATTAACAATTGATGTCAAAATGTCTGTATAACCATCACTATCAATATCATCTAAGAACATTGAATTTATATCAAAACCTGTTTCTGTAAAAAGAATAACTTGTTGGGTAAAAGTTCCTTTACCATCTAAATTTTCATACCAAACGATATTACTATTATGATCAGATCTGCCTACAATATCAACATCCCCATCCGAATCTAAGTCTTTAGCTTGGATTTCTATGGAATACCCTCCAAAACTTGAACTAGGAATTCTTGAGTCAATCACTATTACTGGACCAAAATTTCCGTTACCGTCTAAATTTTCATACCAGACTACCCTATTATTACCATCAAAAGTTGCTTCATGTGCTAAAACAAAATCCAAATCGCCATCTCCATCAAGATCCTCAATACTTAAAGAATGGCCATCATAAAAACTTCCTACAAACGTTTTTTGGGTGAAATTACCAGAACCGTCATTAGCATACCAAGAAACTGTAGCCCCAGCCAGAATTACAATATCATTTTTCCCGTCACTATTAATATCTTTAATATAAAGTTGATCTCCAAAAACACTTATATCAGGTGTTGGAATTGATTGCATTGCAAAGTTTCCCTGCCCTAGATTTTTATACCATGTCAAACTGTTCTCTACACTTCCACCTGTTATTACAAAATCATTATCGCCATCATTATCCAAGTCACCAGTGGCAATGCCAAATAACCCCCTATTAATCGCTATCAAACGTTGTGCACTGAATCTTCCTCTACCATCGAGATTTTCGTACCACACAAACACGCTTTGAGAACTATGATTTTCACCTGAAATAACATCAAGATCACCATCTTGGTCTAAGTCAACGGCAGCAACATCTCCTAAACTGTATAAATCCGCTGATATTAAGTTTTGTAATCCAAAATTACCACGTCCGTCTAAATTTTTATACCATGCAAGTTTTGCATCATTATATGAAATTGAAAGTACATCTTTAATCCCGTCTCCATCAATATCTGCAGTAATCGATTTTTTTGGATTATTAATGCTTCTGGTTAAAATTTTCTCAGGACCAAAGCTTGCTACTCCATTTAAGTTTTCATGTAATACAATTTTATCTTCTATTTGTGAAGCAGAAAGGACATCAATATCATTATCTCCGTCATAGTCATAAGCACAAACCGCTTTAGCACCATTCAACTTATCATTGATAACTGAAATGTTAGAGAAATTTCCTAAGCCATCATTATTTTTAAACCATGAAACTTTATCATCATTATAACACGAAACAACAATGTCCAAATCATTATCATTATCCAAATCTTTTGTAAGCAGATTAGACAAACCAATCCCGTTAGTTACCAATGTCCTGAATAAAGTTAAATTTCCTGTTCCATTATTCTTAAAAATATTTATTTCTTCTATTGAAGTAGTATAACCGGCAGAATTACTAACTATCAAATCTTGGTCATTATCGTTATCAATATCTGAAAAATTCATTGTCCCATAGCCATTATCCCTTCCATTTGTAATAACTTGTGTCGTAAAATTAAGTGATCCGTTATTACTAAATAACTCAATTTTTTGCGCATCATAATTTAAAGAAAAAATGTCAACATCATTATCCCTGTCTATATCTATTGCATAAATTGCTCTTGATCTTGAATATTGTGAAATCGTTCTATTATTAAAAACGTTACCAGTTGTGTTTTCTAACCAACTTAGACCCGAATAATTCCAATTAGTATATGAATACAATATATCCAGATCGTTATCTAAATCAAAATCTGTTATGAAAATATGATGAATTCTATCGGAACTAAAAAGCAATTTTGGCAAAGCGAAATTTCCACGTCCGTTAGTATTTTCTATCCAATGAATCTGGAAATAACTTTGGACAATGACGTCAAAATCACCATCTCTGTCAATATCTGCGAAAGAACAATATGAAACCCCAATATCTCCGATCGTATGCGAAATCATTTGTGAATTATTACCGCCCACATTTTCAAACCACTTTACTTTATAAGCATCTCCTGAAAGTAAATCTTTATCTCCATCCCCATCAATATCAACACTATGGATAGATGTAACACCTTCAGTTGCATTAACGTTTTCCATAATTGATTTTTTAGAAAAGTTTAATTGTGCTTTAATAATATTAAAAGACAATAAAAAAAGAAACAGGATAATTTTTTTCATTCTTAATTTTTTTGCAAATATATGGGACAAGATTTGAAATGGCTCATATTGCCACTGGGTTTATTGAAAAACGATGACTATTTTAATAAATTCTTTAATGTTTAACCGGCACAAAAACTAACTTTGTCGAGTTCTTTTTCTTTAATTCTTTAACTTCTTTTAAAGTAAAAACATCAAAAGTTTTTTCCGGTAAAAACTGATAAACTTCGATTTGACTTGGGCTGTAATCAGTTAAATGCGTCATACATTTATTGTTTTCGACCAATAATACATCACCGTATTTCAATAGAAAACCGGTTTCTTTTTCATCAATAACTACAAAATAGCTTTTGGCACTATCGTATTGATGAAACACAGGTGAAAATTCACCATATTTATAATCGATATCAGCATCTTTAATGGTTTTGAATAAGACAACTGATAAAAAACCAATCACAATTACAATAAGTAAAACAATATATCTAAACTTCATTTTAACTTTTACTACTTATTTTTTAAATTTTCGATATAAATAATACACCAAGAACAGCAAACTTACAACAATAATTAGTGCTACAATCGGTAAAAAAACAGCCAATGAACTTAGCGTCAAAGCAGTTCCTGTTTCTGCTGTAGAAACAACCGAATTCCCTGCACCAGCTGTTTTAACAGATGAAGCCAATCGCGTCATACTCGTCATTCCTTGCATTGCAGTAGCAGTTCCTCCACCGGCAATAATGGCCAATCCCCAGGTTAACATCGGATCAAAATCCAAAATGGTAGATGCCATAATCACTGTTCCGGCAATAGCCGCTAAAGGAGTCGCAATTGTATCTAATAAATTGTCTACAAAGGGAATATAATACGCAAATATTTCGGCTAACATGGCAATGCCTAAAGTAATCATTACCGGTAAGGTACTAACCCATAACCAACTTTCGTTTAGCTCAATTACATCAAAATAAGAAGCAGTACTCAGCACAAACAAAGGCAAAAACACTCTGAATCCTGCCGAAGCAGCCAATCCTACTCCTAAGAAAATGCTTAAAATGGTTTCTGTTGCCATATTCTTAATTTTCTATAAGTATATAAAAATCCTTCAGTAAACTTGCAAATTTCTTCTTGTCCTCTATTCCGGGATACTCTTCTTCAATATATTTATCTGTCATTTCTAAACCAAAAAATGTAGTTTTATTTCCTTTTATTATCTCAAAAACATCTGGACTGCAATGTGAGCATGTTATTATTTGTACCTTTCCATTTCCTAATGGTTTTTTTGTAATATTTAATTCTTTTTTGTCAATATTAAGCTTATCCATTAGAAACAAATCTTCGAGGTATTTGTAATAAACTATCTTTTTCTTTTTTGATTTAATTTCTTCAATGTTGAGCCTTAATTCTCCTTTTTTATCCATGTCAGTAAAGGCTTTAAAAACCTTTCCGTCATTTTGGAAAGCTAAATAATAAGGCGAATTAACATTACCCGCCTTTATACAAAGTGAATTCTTATCTTTTAAACCTAATAATTCTATATAAGGATTTACTTGGTCAATATTCATAATAAATTGAAAATCAGGAATTTTAAAGTCCTGACTTTGAACTGATAGCCCAAATAATAATACAATTATGAAGTGTGATTTTTTCATTAAATAAAATACTCCTCTTTAAACCCTATCAAATACAACTTATCTTTTGCTCTCGTAATTGCTGTATACAACCATCTCACATAATCCCTGTCAATTCCATTGGGCAAATACGGTTGTTCAATAAATACGGTATTCCATTGTCCTCCCTGTGATTTATGACAGGTAATAGCATACGAAAATTTCACCTGCAATGCATTGAAATATTCGTTTTCTTTAACCTTCAGAAACTTGCGGTAAGCAGCAGTTTCATTTTCATAATCTTTCATCACTTCCTGATACAACTGATTAGATTCTTCATAAGTCAATGAAGGCGATTCACTGGTAATCGTATCTAACAATAGTATGGTTTCAAAAGGTCTTTGGTTCGGATAATCGATCATTCGGATGGTAACAACTGCAAATTTGAAACCGTAAATTTCTTTAATATTTCGGATAGATAAAACTTCAATAATATCGCCATTGGCAATAAAACCGGCTTCATCCGTTTCTTTTAACCAAAAATAATTATTTTTCACCACCATTAATAAATCTCCTGCTGAAAGTTCGCTTTCCTTACCTAAGATTTTGGATCTGATTTGCTGATTGTATTGGTTTGCTCTTTTATTGGAACGTACAATAAACGTGGTATCTTCAATAGAGTAATTACTGTAGGATTGATTAATGGCATCTTGAATATCATAACCATCCGTTAAGCGTACAATATCTTTGAATCCTTTTAATTTGAATTGAAAATCGGTTATAAACGAATCTTTTAGTAATTCACGAAGCTCAGTCGCATTGTATAAAATCCCGGAGTTTTCTTCCTGACGCATTACTTCATCCAATTCGATGGAAATCACTTCCTTATCATAATTCATACTTAACGTATCCACATTCAGAGCTGGAGAAATATCCAAATGTACCGGTGGTAACTGCGCAGTATCTCCCAAAAGTAACATTTTACAATCCTTGCCCGAATACACATAGGAAATCAAATCATCCAACAAAGAGCCGTTGGCGTACGTTTTCGATTCGGAATCGGCATCCGAGATCATCGACGATTCATCGACTATAAAAATTGTATTGGTATGCTTGTTGGTTTGCATCGTAAAACTCACGCCTCCACCCTTCCCTTTTTTTGGAAAATAAATCTTTTTGTGAATGGTATGAGCGGGTTTATTAGAATAATTGGCTATTACTTTTGCAGCTCTTCCCGTAGGCGCCAGCAAAACGTACTTTTTTTTGACTTCAATCAGATTGTTGACAATGGTAGATATTACAGTCGTTTTTCCGGTTCCGGCGTACCCTTTCAATACAAAGATTTCGTTAGTATTGGGACTGGAAATGAATTCGGCAATTTTTAAGAAAAAAATATCTTGTTTTACGGTCGGTTGAAAAGGAAAACTCTTTCGTAAAATGGTGTAAAACAGTTGGGAACTCATGGATATTCTTAAAAATTATATTTTTTCAAAGATACATAGTAAAACCGACTCACTTGTGTATAACGCAAAAAATATTGTAGATTTGCTCACTAATGTCAAAATACCGAAATGCATACAGCAAGTACGAACATTCTCGATAAAAAATATTCTAAACTACTCCTTCAGATTTCATTATCAGAAATATCATTTTGCATTGTAGATACATTAACTGATAAAATAGAGACTTTCGGCGATTTACCTCTGGATCAATCGGCAAATTTTGTTGAAATCGAGAATAAAATCATTGATTTCATTAAAAACACAGCTGTTTTGCAGTCTAATTTTGACAATGTTGTCGTGTTATACAACAACAATTTGAACACATTTGTCCCACAGGTTTTATTTGATGAAGCCTATTTAGGAAGTTACCTTCAGTACAATGTAAAAGTTTTCGAAAACGATTTTATCGCCTATGATGAAATTGCCAATTATGAAATGAACAATGTTTATATTCCTTATGCCAATATCAATAATGCTTTAATGGATATTTACGGGAATTTCAATTACAAACATTCGTATTCCATTTTAGTCAAAAAGCTACTTGATTTAAGTAAAAACATCGATGAAACCCAAGCATTTGTACATTGCCAAAAGGATAATTTTCAATTGATTGTCATAAAAAATCAAAAATTACTATTGTTTAATTCTTTTGATTTCAAAAGCAAAGAAGATTTCATTTATTATTTACTTTTCACTTTCGAACAACTTCAATTAAATCCCGAAACTTTACCTTTAAAACTCTTTGGCTCTATCTCTAAAGAACACGATATATACCAAATTGCATACAAATACATTCGTAATGTTTCTTTGTTTATTGATCATAATGATTTGGAACAGAAAATTACACAACAAAATTATTTACAACACTTTATACTGATACACGGATGCGAATAATTTCAGGAAAATACAAAGGAAGACGTATTAATCCGCCTAAAAACTTACCAGTTCGCCCAACGACGGACATGTGTAAAGAAGCGTTGTTCAATATTCTGAATAATAATTTCAATTTTGCAGAATTACGTATTCTGGACTTGTTTGCTGGAACCGGAAGCATCAGCTATGAATTCGCTTCTCGGGGTGCCGAGCCTATTACGAGTGTCGACGGTGACATGGGTTGTGTCACTTTCATAAAAAAAACAGCTAAAGAATTTGACATGGACATTACTGCGATCAAAAGTGATGTTTTCAAATTTCTTGAGAAACACAAAGGCAAATACGATATCATTTTTGCCGATCCTCCTTACGGAATGGAGCAAACCGATTTTGAAAAAATCGTGACTTTACTATTCGAAAATGAAATCCTCAATGAGGAAGGCATGCTGATTGTCGAACATTCCAAATACACTAAATTGGATCAGCTTGAACATTTTTCCTATGCAAAAACCTACGGTGGATCTGTATTTTCTTTCTTCGAAATAGCCATGGAAGATGATGAAGAATATGACGAGGAAGAAATCGATACTCCTTTTGACGATACAGAAGAAGAATAAAAAAAGCGTTACTTAGTAACGCTTTTTTTATTTAAGATTTTATGGGTATTGATTATCGCTTTTTCATTTTTATAATCAATCCAAGCCTGACCTTTCCATTTTCGCATCAATACATCAAAATGACGCATAATAACTAAGTTATAACCTGCTTTGGCTAAACTGCTCAATCGCATTGGAAAAGCACGTAAACTCATCGAAAAACCTGGAGTTACATAACGCATATAATGCCAATACCCTTCGGGCATATACAACATTTCACCGTGTTTTAAATTACACACTAATCCTTTTGCTTTTAGCAACGCAGGAAATTTTTCGAAATCAGGATTGTCAAAATCGATATCTTCTCTCGAAATTAAGGAATGAGGTACTTTATATAGGTAAGGTGTTTGCTCTGGATCAAACAAAATACATTGTTTTTCACCATGAAAATGAAAGTGTAATATATTCGAATAATCAATATCATAGTGAATAAAAACCTTGGCATTTTCACCACCAAAAAATAACATCGGTAATTGTTTAATCAACTTCAAACCAATATTAGGCCATTTGAAATCATCTCTCAATAATGGCACTTCTTTCATCAAGTTGTATAAAAAAATGCGGTAATTAGTCGGCTCTTTTTGAAGTAAATCAATGTAGTCACTCATTTTCATTTTCGCATGAGCTTCATTGAATCCGTCTTTATGGGATACCGGACGGTCATCGTACAAAGGCACAATTTTTTCACCCGCAACGGATTTAATATATTCCAAATTCCATTTTTGGTAGGCTGGCCAATCTTCTGTTAGCTGCTCCACTACAACGGGTTTTTGTTTTTTTACGTAATTCTTATAAAAATCGTCTTTGGAAATGGTTTTAACTCTGGGAATCTCAACTAAATTCAATTTCATATTTCAATACAATAAATTCGAATATACAAAAAAAATGCAGACCTGTAAGCCGGATTCTGTATCTCGTCTTTAAAAAACGAAACCCTTATCATTTATCTAGATCATACATTACTGCATGACTCAAGCTGCCTACCCTTCAGCAACGGACGAGTAGCCCTTAAATGCTGATATACTTGGCATTTCACCGCATAGAGTTTACCTGGTTTCACTACAGCATTACCTGTACATACTTTCTGTTGCACTTGTCCTCGCCTTTCAACGGGCGGGCGTTACCCGCTATGCTACTCTGTGGTGTCCGGACTTTCCTCCCTCCCGTTAAACGAGACGACGATAAGGCGGTCTGCTCGGCAAAAATAGTTTTTTTTCGCTCCTAATCCTACCTTAGTAAGTATTTTCGTAGATTGCAGCAACTATTTATTACTATGAAAAATCTCCTACTACTGTTCTTCCTTTTCATTAGCCTTATTAACAACGCTCAAAAGAAAGAAGAGTATGAAAAATTCGTGGACTCCATGACCCAAATCGGGCAAAGAGAAAAACTGTTTCCGCATTTTCAAAAAAAACTGACTCAAAATCCAAAGAACGAACTAGCAACTAGAATGCTCGCGTATTTACATCTTGAAAACAAAGAGTTCGATATCGCTGAAAAATACTACCGAAAAGCGATTACCATCAATCCCAAATGTGGCGTTTGCTATACTAATATGGGGCAGATATATTCACATAAGAATGATAACACCAAAGCTTCAGAATACTTCGATAAAGGAATTCTCAATGAACCAAACAATCCATTTCTATATAGTAACAGAGCCCAATTCAGATTTTACATTAACGATAAAATCGGAGCCTTGAATGATTATAACAAATCAATAACATTAGGTCCTAACAATGCTGCCTTATATGTGGCAAGAGCTAAATTCAACACAAAAGAAAATTATTTGACGCTGGCTTTGATTGATTATAATAAAGCTATCGAACTAGAACCAAACAATGAGGCACATTATCTGGGAAGATCCGAAATCTTCTTCAATCAGATGAAAAACAAAGAATCTTTCAAAGACATTAATAAAGCCATCGAATTGAACCCAAATCAGGAATCTTCCTATACAGCGAGAGGTACACTTTATTTCTATATGGGTGATTTTGATAAGGCCTATCAAGATTATTCCAAAGCAATAGAATTGCTCCCAAACGGTTACTTTGCATACTATAATCGATCTAAAGTCAAATACAAACTGGAAGACATGAACGGTTCTTGCGATGATTTATCCAAAGCCTTACAACTTATAAAGGAATACGAACCTGAAAATGAATTAATAAAAGAATTGGAAGGTGCAATCGCTAATTACTGTGACGATAGTAAACCCAGCTACTTTTACCAACGTGGAATTGCTTACTATAACTTAGGTAAATTCGATGACGCAGTTACCATATATACTAAAGGATTGGAAAAATTCCCAACAAATGCCATGTGCCTTTCTTTCAGGGGAAATGCCTATTACGAATCTAAAAATTATGAAAAAGCAATAGCCGATTACAATGCTTCAAATACCAACAGAGAGAATCTAATTGCTGATATTGAACAAAACAAAAACAACACGGGTTTAAAAGAATCGCCTGTACAACAATATGCTGATGGGTTTGTTGCAACAAATAATATGAGTGCTGCACAATCGTATTTCGCTTTGGAAAAATTTGATGAAGCGCTTGCAGAAATTGAAAAAGGAATAAAAATAGCACCCGATCTTAAGGAATTCGGACTCGAAAACTACTACAATGTAAGAGGAACTATCTATATGGAACTAGGCGATTATCCAAAAGCAATTGCCGATTTTGATAAATGCCTTCAAATAAAAATGTCGTTACCTGTGGTGTCGGTAAATCGCGCTATCGCCAAAATAAATCTTAAAAAAGGGTATAAAGTAACTAGCCAATACATTAGTGGCGGATACAACGGCAAATTATTCAACGTCAACTGGAATTTCCCTTTAAAAGTGAAAGTGGAAAGCTCCAACGCTAATCTGGTAGCGGCTTTATTGGATTGTAATCAAGCCATCAAAGAAGATCCAAATTTAGGATATGCCTACTATGTTCGAGGTGAAATTAAACGCCTTTTAAATTATGATGATTATTGTGCCGACTTGAAGAAAGCCAAAAACTTAAATTATCCAATCAATCCGCTTCTTATGGATTTCTGTAAATAGAATTGGTTTTGAAGTCTAAATCTTAAAATAGTTTCATCCAAAAAAAACAATAAAAGAACACCCCTATTCCAAAACCAATTCGTTATTGTTATTGTATTGATTGTAAACACTTTATTGTTAATAGTTTTAACAACTATTTTCATCAGAAAAAAATAGAAAATCGTAACTTTATAATCCATACTTATTCTAATTAGCACTATGGCACACACATATAATTATGCAAACGTAATGGTAGCGTTGCAGGAGTTGAAAGAATTGGGTTTTAGTACCGATTTTAATATCGACAATAGCGAATTTAAATCTGCACCTCACAACTTTGAAATTGTACATATTTATCGTCATGAAGGCGATTCCAGTGCTGATGACGAAGCAATCGTATATGGTATTTGTTCTAAAAGCGGAAAATTAAAAGGCGTATTTGTCTCCGGCTTCTCTGCCAACTCCGAATGTGAATCGGCCCGATTCCTAAAAGGTCTTACCATTAAAGCTAGAAAAGGCGGCTTGTAATCCTTCTCCAAAAACTAACAAATTAAGATTTCTTCCATCAACCAAAAGAAAACTTGCTCCTGACAAATAGAAACTTCCTTCTGTCAAGTTGGAATTCGCTCCTGTCAAATGAAATCTTCTCCCTGTCAAATAGAAACTTCTTCCTGACAAAAGACTTTTCACTCCTGTCAAATGAAATCTTCTTCCTGTCAAATAGAAACTTGCTTCTGTCAAATGAAAACTTGCTCCTGTCAAGTTGGAACTCCTTCCTGTCAAAAGACATTTTGCTTTGGCACCGAGACTTCTTGATCTGTACTGTAGGCTACTCTTACACTACTAAGAGCTAAAGACTAAGAACTAAGGACTTTACTTTTTCTCTTTCCGATTTTCTACTTTTAATAGAAGACATTCAACTCCAAAACATTTTAATATTTAAATTTTAAAACTATATTTGCTATCCAATAAAAGCTATGGAACAATTCATCGTATCAGCCCGTAAGTACCGTCCACAAACATTTAAAGATGTTGTTGGACAACAAGCTATTACGAACACTTTATTGAATGCTATTGAAAACAATCACTTAGCACAAGCTTTATTATTCACAGGACCTCGTGGTGTTGGAAAAACAACCTGCGCCCGAATTTTGGCCCGAAAAATCAACCAGGAAGGTTACGACGATCCCAATGAAGATTTCGCATTCAACGTATTCGAATTGGATGCCGCTTCGAACAACTCGGTAGATGACATCCGTAATTTGATCGATCAAGTTCGTATCCCACCACAAACCGGAAAATACAAAGTATATATTATAGATGAGGTGCACATGTTGTCTCAGGCTGCATTCAATGCTTTTCTAAAAACATTGGAAGAACCGCCTCGTCATGCTATATTCATTCTGGCAACTACCGAAAAACATAAAATCATTCCAACGATTTTATCACGTTGTCAGATATTCGATTTCAAAAGAATTACCGTTAAAGATGCTAAAGAACATCTAGCCGACGTAGCACAAAGTCAAGGTGTGGTTTTTGAAGACGATGCGTTGCATATCATTGCTCAAAAAGCAGATGGTGCGATGCGTGATGCGTTATCTATTTTTGACCGCGTGGTTTCGTATTGCGGAAATAACTTAACCCGTGCCGCTGTTACCGAAAACCTAAATGTACTTGATTTTGAATACTACATTAAAGTAACCGACTTAATTCTGGAGAATAAAATCCCTGAATTATTACTGGCATACAACGATATTTTAGCCAAAGGCTTTGATGGTCACCATTTTATTGCTGGTTTAGCATCTCACTTCAGAGATTTATTGGTTTGCAAAAACCCTGCAACTTTAGTGCTTCTCGAAGCCGGTGAACATGCACAAAAATTATACGGTGAACAAGCACAGAAAGCATCACAAGATTTCTTATTGCAAGGAATAGATTTAGCCAACGATTGTGATTTAAAATACAAAGTCTCACAAAACCAGCGACTATTGGTTGAACTTTGTCTGATGCAATTGGCCTCTATCACTTTCGATGGAGAAAAAAAAAAGCTAAGTCCTTTATAATTCCACCAACCTATTATAGAAATTCCGGTTATTCTATTGTAGAAGTTCAACAACCCAAAACGGATATTCCAAAAAGCGTTGAGGTTGTCGAACCTGCAAAAGAAAAGATTCCACAACAAACCGAAATTGTTCCTGAACCTACAAACAGCGTTCCTGAAGTTCAAGAAACAAAACCGGTAGAAGAAAACCAACCGGTAACAACTGGACCAAGAGTTTCAGCGCTTTCCCTTTCAAGTATACGTGTAAAAAAAGAATTGGAAGCACAATTGAATACGGTTCAAAGACATCATGACGATCTTCCCACTGAACCTTTCACCGAAACTCAAATGCAGGAGCAATGGATTAAATATGCCCAGCGTTTAGGAAACAAAGGCTATAAAATTGTGGAGTCACTTTTATTGATCAATGATCCTAAACTGGAAGGAGAAACGATTATACATGAGCTTCCTAATGAAAGTTCTAAAATCGATTTTGAAGGTGAAAAACACGATTTACTAGGTTACTTACGTGGAAAATTACACAACCATAACATTACGATTGAAATCAAAATCAACGAAGGAATCGAAATCAAAAAAGCATTTACAACTCAAGAAAAATACGATCGCTTGAACGAAATGAATCCTGCTTTGGATTTACTCCGTAAAACATTTGATTTGGATATTTAAAACCTAAAAATTGAAAAATTACAATTTAAAAATATGAATTGGATATTTATACTCATTTTAAGTTTCTTTTCTATTACTTTATATTCTCAATCTGTTGATGGAAAAAAAGAACTAATCACAATACATTCGGATGTATACAAAAAAGAACGCAAATTGGCCGTTTTTTTACCTTCCTACTATGAAGAATTTAAAGATGAGACATTTCAAGTCATCTATTTATTAGATGGTCAATGGGAACCTTTATTTAACTATGTAGCTAATTCTGTAAATTATCTTAGATCAATTGGTGAAATGGGCAACACAATAGTTGTGGGCATATATACTGAAGATAGGCCTAAAGAATTTCTTCCCATACCCCAAGACGAAGAGGAAAAACAAAAGTGGGAAAGCAAAAAAAGCTATGGTTACTCCGAATTATTAGACAAACATTTGATAAACGAAGTCTTTCCTCTAATCCAAAAAAAATACAATATAAATCAATATAAAATTGGAATTGGACACTCTTTGGGTGGAACTTATATCGTCAATTCATTTGCTGATGGCAAAAATATTTTTAATTCATTTATTGCAATCAGTCCCAATTTAGAATTTGATAAATATGGAATTCAAAAAAAAATTAAAAATCTAGTAACTACAAAAAAAGAAATCAACTCTTATTTATGTATATCTGTTGGAGATAGTGATGAAACGGAAAAAAAATTCAGCAAGGGAATACAATTACTTGATAGTATAATAACTAGTTCAAATGTTAAAGGATTAAAATACAAATTTGATCGTTTGAAGAATGCCACACACAGCAACTCCATACTAAAAGAATTACCGGAAGCTTTATTGGAATTCTCTAAAATTATAAAAAAACCAAACGATTCTCAATTGGAAGAAATGCTATCAAATACATCCATTCCATTTATAGTATCAATAAAAAATCATTATAAATCCATTTCAAACTGGTTGGGTTATACTTATCTGCCAAGTGAAAATGAAATCAATAGTTTTGCTTATTTTAGTTTAAAAAATAAAAATCCAAAAGAAGGGCTTTCCATAATTAATTGGGCTCTTGAAATTTACCCTAACTCCATCAATTTATATGACAGTAAAGCTGAAATGTTGGAAAATTTGAACCAAAAAAAGGAAGCCATTGAGGCAGCAAAAGTAGGTCTCAAAAAATTAAAAAGTCTAAACCTTCAACAAGAAGACAATGACTACTACAAAGAAATGTTAGAAAAACATCTTCAATAATGAAATTCTATATGTAATTTTTTACTTAAATCTTATCATAATACATTGCCTTCACAATTCCATCTGACAAACCAATCTTAGGAACATAAATTTTGTTGGCTCCACTCCATTTCATTGCATTCAGATAAATTCGTAAAGCATGAATAATGACGTCGGCACGGTCTGTATTCAATGCCAATTCGGCAATACGTTGCTCGTATGTCAATGAATTTAGGTATTGGTATTGTGTATTCAGATAAATGTAAGACAACGGTTTGTCTTGCATTTTTCCTGATAATTTGAAAATTTTATTGATATTCCCACCTGAACCGATGAGCGTTATATCATCATAATCCGCTGTATGGGTTTTAATCCACTTTTCAATTTCAACCCAAACCACTTCATTCACCATATCATTAAGCAAACGAACAGTACCATTTTTGAATGATTTGGAAGCAATCATTTTTCCTTGTGAGAACAATGAAAATTCTGTACTACCACCACCAACATCGACATACAAATAGGTTGCGTCGGTTCGAATGAAATGGTGCAAATCCGAAGCTGCAATTATAGCTGCTTCTTTTTTACCATCAATAATATCGATTTTAATATCTGCTTTTTTCTTAATATAGTCTGCTACTTCCTTTCCATTGTAGGCTTCACGCATGGCGGAAGTTGCGCAAGCCATATACCGTTCTACTTTATAAACACCCATTAACAGTTTGTACGCCTTCATAGCATCTACCATGCGACTGATATTTTCTTCAGAAATTTCACCTACAGTAAAAGCATCCTGTCCCAAACGTATCGGCACACGAAACAACGCACTCTTATTGAATTGCGGTTCTTTTCCTTCCTGTTCAACAATATTCATTACAAGCAAGCGCATGGCATTGGAACCAATATCAATTGCGGCATATTTTTTAATCGTAATCATCCTTAAAGGCAAATTTTGGCTAGGCCAAATAAAATAAATTATACTTTTTCGGTTACTACTTCGATCTTATCACGGTAGTATTTATAGGTTTCTTGTTGTGCTCTGAATATAGGATTATCACCTCTCATTCTGTATTTGTTATCTAACTTTTCAGAATGGAATCGGGCTTTTACATTTCCTTTCCATCCAATTTCGAAAGTTTCAATCAACTCCTTCTTGATATTCTCATCATAAATGGGACAAGTCACTTCAACTCTAGCATCCAGATTTCGGGTCATAAAATCGGCCGAAGAGATATATACCTCCGGATTACCGTCATTACCAAAAATATAGATTCGTGAATGCTCCAAATAGGCATCCACAATAGAAATCGCCTCAATATTCTCACTCATACCTTTCACACCTGGGATTAATGAGCAAATACCTCGAACCACCAATTGAATTTTGACTCCTGCCCTGCTGGCTTCGTACAATTTATCAATCATCTTCGTATCGGACAAACTGTTCATTTTCAATTTAATGTAAGCTTGGCGCCCTAGAGTTGCATTCAATATTTCTCTATCAATAAATTTAATGAACTTTGAACGTGTATAATGTGGTGAAACGATTAAATGTTTGTAACGGTGTACTCTATAATTGATTTGGAAAAATTCAAACACTTTTGCAGCATCTTTCAAAATCTGTTGATGCGCCGTTAATAAGGTAACATCTGTATAGACTTTTGCTGTAGCTTCATTGAAATTACCCGTCGAAATAAATCCGTAACGTTTTAATTTACCATGTTCATCAATTCGATCGATGTAACATAATTTACAATGCACCTTCAATCCCTTCACACCGAAAATCAATTCAATTCCTTCCGTTTGCATCATTTCTGCATACGAAATGTTACTAGCCTCATCAAAACGCGCCTGTAATTCAATTTGCACGGTTACTTTTTTACCATTCTTTGCTGCATTAATCAAAGAACTGATGATCTGAGAGTTTTTTGATAAACGGTATAATGTAATTTTAATTGCTGTTACATGTGGATCCAAAGCTGCTTCACGCAAAAACTTAATGATATACGCATAGGATTGATACGGTGTATTAATTAAAAAATCTCTTTTTTCAATCATTTTTAAAATACTTCCTTCCATTCCTAATCCCACAACCGGTAATGGTGTATTGACTTTATTCAATAAATCATAGCGTCCCAGATTAGGAAAATCCATATAATCCCGGCGGTTATGATAACGACCTCCCGGTATTATACTGTCTTTGGAATCAATACCCATATTTCTCAGGAAAAACTTAAGGGTATCTTTATCGATTGACTGGTCATACACAAATCGTACAGGTTCCCCTAAACGTCTGTCTTTAACACTAGATGAAATTTTTTCAATAAAACTTTTATGTAATTCGCTATCCAACTCCAACTGAGCATCGCGTGTGATTTTAATCATGTGTGCCGAGATACTTTCATAATCGAAAATATTGAAAATCGAATGTAAATTGTAACGAATCACATCATCCAATAATATAATGTATTGCTTGTCTGAATTCGATGGTAATACAACAAAACGATTGATTTCCTTTGGGATCTCAATTACAGCATAGCGTACATCTTTCTTGATTTTGATTTTTTCCAAAATCGAGGAAGATTCTTTAGGTTTCATAACCAACTTGATTGCCAAATAACCCGAAGTATCTTTTAACAATGGAAACTCTTCCAAATCATTCAAGATAATTGTCACTAATTCGGGACTGACTTTTTGAATAAAGAAATCTCGTAAAAAATTTTCCTGTTCTTTATTGATTTCGGTTTCGTTAATGATGAAAATACCTTCTTTTTCAAGTTCTTTTTCAATAACACTCAAAATACGTAAGCTTTCCGATTGTTGTTCGATAACCGTTTCGGTAATGTCTTTGATTAAATCTTGTGGAGTGGTATCTCCAATAATTTTATCGCTTTTTTCACCTGAAATACTTAAACGTCGGATAGCTGCATAACGCACTCTGAAAAATTCATCCAAATTATTCGAAAAGATACCTAAAAAACGTAATCGGTCTAGTAAAGGAACTCTTTCATCTGCTGCTTCTTGTAATACTCTAAAATTGAAGGCTAACCAGCTCTTCTCACGATCAATGTATCTGTTTTCGATGGCTTGCATTTAATCTATATATCTTTCGGAAAAATATATTTAATAACTTTTCCTTTGTTAATGTTTTCCCAAAAAACCTCTTCAAATTGTAAGTATACAAAACCCGAAGTAGGAACATTCTCAATGTATTTATCACCAAATTTATTGACAAAATTTGTAATAGCCTCATTATGTCCAAAAAGAATTAGACTCTGCACTGAATTTTCACATTTTTTTATCTCTTTCTCCAGTTGTGCTTCATCAAAAGTGTACAATTTTTCTTTAAAAATTATTTTTTCGCTGTCCAAACCGGCTTTTTTACAGAAAAGATAGACGGTATCGGTTGCTCGAACTGCTGTACTGCACCAAATAGTAAGATCATTGGGTAGGAAAACTTGGGCAGAACTTCCAATTTTTTGAATATCCGTGGTTCCTCTTTCTGCTAATGGTCTTTTTTTATCATCCAATCCAAAATCCCAACTTGATTTCGCATGTCTAACTAAAATTAGTGATTTCATAGTCTAACGGTATTTAATTATTTTGGTAGTAACCTGATTTTCCAAATGTTAAGTAAATTACAAAAAAATTGTTAATTCAAAGGAAATATTGGTTACTTCATCGAAAATGCCCCTGTAAAGAATTTCCGTAAGAAATATTATTTTACATTTGAATCAGGAAAATACCCAAAGGTTTTCCTCTTAAAGAAGAATAAACAAAAAATACCACTTCAATGTTTGTTCTCCAACTTAAAAGAATAAGTTAAAATACCACTTCAGAATTTATTCTAAACCGATGTAGAAACCATTAAAATTTAGTGGCTTGTTCTATTCGTCGTTATCGCTTTAGCAATTACGGCCGAATTCCTGTCTCTTTTATTTTAACTAAAACTTTTAGCGTATGGAAAGTAGTAATACTCTAATGTTACCGGGAAGAAGTCTGCTCAAAGTGATCCTAACACTTGTAGTTTCACTTTATGCAAATTTATCATTCTCGCAACAGCTTGACTTAAGAACCTGCGGTTATAATTGTACTTCCAACAATTATACGCTGACAGATGTATTCCTAAGCCTTACCGATGTATATGGTGTGCCTATTACAAACACCACTTGTACCATCGGAAATGTTCAACAAGTATATATTTTGTTGAATTATACTTCAAATGCAAACTCCAACATTTATTACACTCGCTTCTTTGCCGATTTGTCTATTGATGGTGTTGTCACTCCTTTGAATGTTTTATTGAACAATAACGGAACGATTGCGCCAGGTGCCGGTCAAGTACATCTGTATGGTCCGTTTAACTGGACTTGTGGTCAGGAATTACTATTAAACAATATTCTTGTAGCATGGAGAACCAGTGCGAATCAAGACCCAGGTCCAAACTATACTTGTAACAGTTATAGCAATTCTCAATGTGACTTTTCTCCAAATATGGTTATATCTAAACCATTAGCGGTACAATTTACATATACAGGATGTACCAATGGAAATCAATCGACTATTCAGTTTACATCAACTACCAATGGAGGTATTCCTCCGTATAGTTATGCATGGGATTTCGATAATAACGGAACAACTGATTCTACTTTTGCAAATCCATCACACACTTATAGTTTACCAGGAAATTACACTGCAAAATTAACCGTAACCGACTCGCAAGATCTCGTTAATTCCTATATGGTTCCGATTGTTTTTCCTTCTGAGATTATACTCTCAGCCAATATCACCAATCTTAGTTGTTCGGGTGGAAATACAGGAGCAATTGATCTTTCAGTTTCAGGAGGAACTGCTCCTTACACTTACTTATGGAGTAACGGCAGTACGAATCAAGATATATCCAATTTGACAGCCGGTAGCTACACTGTGACTGTAAAAGATGCTTTGAACTGTAGTAAATCAGCTACTTATGTTATAGCTGGTGGAGATACCGTACCGCCTGTAGTAACTGCTCCAAACGACATTACTTTAGAAGGTTGTAATGAAAGTGCAATTACTGCTTTACCGTTTAGTGATACTGAAGTAGTAATTACTTTAGCGCAATTACAAGCTTTAGGTGGAAACGCAACCGATAATTCAGGTGGAAGTCTAATAATTAGCTATATAGATGTAAAATCTGGCAGCTGTCCTATTGTGGTTACCAGAACTTTCTATGCGAAAGATGCTTGTAACAATGTAGGTTCGGATGTTCAAATCATTAACATAGAGGATACCATTGCTCCTTCGTTACCCGCTGTGTTACCACAAAACATAACTGTTTCTTGTGATAATGTACCAGCCAATTCGAGTTTAACTGCTAATGACAACTGTAGTGGTGCAATTACAGTACAAGGAGTAGATACCACTTCTAGTACCGCCTGTTCAAGCCAATATAGTATCAGCAGAAAATGGACTTTTAACGATGCTTGTGGAAATACGTCTTCACATACACAAATTATTACTGTTCAAGATACTACAAAACCCGTATTCAACGGTCAACTTCCTGGCGATGTAACGGTACAATGTGATAACGTTCCGGCTCCAGCTATATTGACTGCTTCTGATAATTGTGACAACAGTGTACAAGTCGTATACTCTGAAACTTTTGCAGGACAAGACGATGCATGTTCAGCCAATTACACGATCACCAGAAACTGGTCGGT